>JANYIG010000267.1 GCA_025358765.1 Candidatus Kapaibacterium sp. | reverse complement strand
TTCGAGAGCAGCGAATATGCTCCTTTGACAACCACTTTTGCGTTTGTTGTGTCAAATGATGAAGGCAAGGAAACTTCCGTCCACCCACCCACCGAAGCGCCTCGCTTTACTTCCATCATTTGAAAGAGCTTCTTTCCAACGTTCGTAGCCTTGTTCTTGTTATCTATTTTACTGCTTATGTCGGAAGATTCCGCCAAGGCAATAAAAATATATTCTTTACCGCCCGCACTCAGCAAGGCAGCATCTTGCACCGCACTCACCGGCTGTTCACCAAGTTCAACCAGCGCCTTCAATGCAGTATTTGGCAAAAGCCGCATATCTTCTTTTTCCAAATGAGCATCAACACGGAGTGTGCGGTCTTTGGTGATTTCCCGACCAATCATAAACACTGTTGCCGTGCGCTCTTCCGTTTCGTTCACAAGTGTAAACCGAATGTGCTGCCCCTCTCGAATTTTAGGAACATCCCGCTCAAACACTGTTAATTCGGCGTGTAAATGTGTATTGTTGATAATCCGACACACCACATCATTCGGCGAAACAAATTGACCGAGTACGATGTTTACTTCAGCCACATAACCGTCTATTGGCGAGGTGATGGTGTACGTTCCGGTAATTCCACTATCTTGAAGGGCATCAGCATTGATGCCGATGAGTGCAAGGCGCTGCTTGAGCGCATACAATCGTGCTTTGAGGCTTTTGTAGTCAGTGGCAGTTTGCTGAAAGGTTTTGATAGCATTGATATTTTCCTTTTGCAAAGTCTCCTGCCGTCTAAATTCTGCTTCGGCAAACTCCAAGCGATTGCGTGTTTCAAGAAATTCTTGTTGAAGTGTTATCACGTCTTGATGCTCCAGCACGGCAAGTGTCTGCCCTTTGCGAACACGAAGCCCCTGCAAAAGCGTCGTGGAACGGATGTAACCACCGATGCGTGGCGAAATGGAAACCGCATTTTGCGGCGGCGTACTAAGCATTCCATTGAGTTTGAGAATGCTGCTCAAATTTTTGATTTCCACTTTGCCAAGCTCAATACCCGCCATCGTGTATTGGTCACTCGTGAGTTCAACCTTTGTGACATTTTCTTCTGGCAATGGTTTTTCCGCTACCGCCGGAATATCTTTTTTGCTACAGGAGATGAGCAATCCGAAGGCAAGCACATAGGAAAGCATTAGGAAAAACGGGCGTTTGGAGTATGGTATCATGATAAAAATAATAAAGATTGTTGATGCTTATTTGATTTCTGCAACGTCATTTCCGGCAAGATATTCAAGCGTGAGAACGGCTTGATTATACTGTGCAAGGGATTCCACATAGTTCGTTTTGACCGTGATAACGCGGGCGAGGCTTTGCGAGTATTCTACATAACCCACTTCGCCGCGCTCGTACAGTTTTTGCGCGGTGGATTGTACCAAAGCGGCTTGTGGAAGTGCGTTTTGTTCGTAAAACGTTACGCTGGTTTGGAGTTTCAAAAATTGTTGCACAGCCTTAGCAAAAACGCCTGAAAGCTGGAGACGATAGGCTTCAGCGTTTGTGCGGGCAATATCGGCTGCAAGCTCTGCTGCTTCTATCTTTGCGAGCTGCGGCACAATCCAAAGCGGCACCGAAATACCAACCTGAAAGCCCGAAAAACGGTCACTTGCTCCATAGACCCGTCCGCCTTCCTGCGTTCCAATCAGGGTTTGTGAAAAATAGCCTATGCTCACATCGGGCAAAATACGCGCTGCTTCTACTGTTTTGGCGGCAGCGGCAATCTCAATGTGCTGCTTCACGAAAGCGTAAAGCGGGTTACGTGCGAACGTCGCTGTATCACTCGGCATTTGCAGCGCCCGCTTGAGTGATGAAGGTGGAATAATACCAATAGAGGAATCACTTGCCAGAATAGTTTGCAATTGCCGCTCCGCCGTGTGAATATCGGCGCGGGTTTGGGCAAGTGCTACGTTGATTTCAGAGGCTTGCAACGCGGCTGTAGATGCCTCAAGTTGCGTAGTTTCACCGATTTTATGCCGCGTATCAGCAGCCTTGACAAAAATAGTCACCATACTGTCTTGTTCGCGCAACAGCCGTTCGCGCTCCGTCAGCACCACGACTTGATAAAACGCCGATTTTACGGCATACACAAGTTCGTTTTGCGTGGTCGCAAGTTTTAGCTCCGCACCACGAACCTGCGCCTCGCCCAATGCAGCTTGCCCGAAAAACACGGTTGGGAACGGTATAGTTTGCGAAAGAGTAATATTATTATCCTGTGCGAAACTATTGTATTGCCCTAACGACAGCGAAACATTTGTTTTGCCAATGTCCGTTGCCGTTCGTTTTAAAGCGCGTTGTAGGTTGATTTCTGTGTTTGCCGATTGGATCGTGGGGTTATGCTTGATTGCCCTTTCGATGGCTTGTTCCAATGTCAAGTTTTGAAGCCCCGGAGCATTCGGCGTTTGGGCGAACACAGGACGGAATGCCCCAGCGCCCAACAACAACAGCGCGATAATAATAACAGAACCCGCTTGGTTATCGGCTTGATTATCAGCTTGCCCACTTTTTACACGATAGGCTTTGCGAATAATACGCCGCTCCGACCATGTTTCTACGAGAACGTACAACACCGGTAGGACAATAAGCGTAAGGAGCGTTGCCGAGACCAGCCCGCCAATAACAACTGTTGCAAGCGGCTTCTGGACTTCTGCGCCGGATGATGTAGAAATCGCCATCGGTAAAAAACCGAACGAAGCAACTGCTGCCGTCATCAGCACCGGACGCAGACGCGCTGAGGTTCCGAGCATGACTATTTCGCATATGTCGGTTATGCCTTCGTCTTTCAAACGGTTAAAGTAGCCAATAAGCACAATGCCGTTCAGCACCGCCACCCCGAAGAGCGCAATAAATCCGATACCTGCTGAAATCGAAAACGGCATACCACGCAGCCATAACGCAAGTACGCCGCCAATAGTCGAAAGCGGGATTGCCGTAAAAATAAGCAGCCCGTATTTGACCGAGTGAAAGGTGAAATATAAAATTGCAAAGATAAGCAGCAGTGCAATCGGTACGGCAATAGACAGGCGTTTTTTTGCCTCGACAAGGTTTTCAAACGTGCCGCCGTAGGTGATGAAGTATCCAACGGGCAGTTTTACCTGCGCTTGAATTTTTTGGCGCAACTCCAGTACGATGCTCTCCACATCGCGGTTGCGGACATTAAAACCAACCATAATACGACGTTTTGCATCTTCGCGTTGGATTTGATTTGGTCCAAGCTCTACCCGCACCGAGGCAAGCTGGCGCAATGGAACTTGATTGCCGGAGGGTGTTGTGATAAGGAGGTTTTGGACATCCTCAAGCGTTCTTCTGCTTGCGGTGTCTAAACGTACCACAAGGTCGTACCGTCGTTCATTCTCGAACATCAGCCCCGCAGTTTCACCAGCAAATGCCGTCCGAACGGCTTGATTAATGTCGTTCACCGCCACACCGAAACGTGCTAATTCATCGCGCTCAAACTGCACGACAATTTGTTGCAAGCCTGTCACACGCTCAATGTAAACATCGGTTGCACCTTGAATGCCGGAGGCAATTTTTCCCACTTTTGCGGCTTGTTCGGCAAGTACGTCAAGGTCTTCACCATAAATTTTTAGCACTACATCTTGTTTTGCTCCGGTCATTAGTTCATTAAAGCGCATTTGAATCGGCTGTTGGAAACCAAATTCCACACCCGGGATTGCCTCAAGAGCGTTTTGCATTTTTTCGGCAAGCTCGTCGCGTGAGTGTGCGCTTGTCCACTCATTGCGCGGTTTAAGCATAATAATGAGGTCGGCGGCTTCAATCGGCATGGGGTCGGTAGGAATTTCGCTAGAGCCAATTTTGCCAACGACCAGCTTTACTTCGGGAAAATTTTTTGTCAACAGTGTGCCGGCTTGCAATGTTGTTTCGAGGGTATGCGAAAGCGAAGAACCAGTCAGAGTACGAGTTTCGACGGCAAAATCACCTTCGTCGAGCGTTGGAATAAATTCTCCTCCCATTGACAAAAACAGAACAAGAGTACCGAGGAACAATACAAAAGAAGCAGCGATAATAATAATTTTTCGCCTGAGTGCCCAGACCAGCACGGGTGCGTAATTGCGACGGAGAACCATCATCATGCGATCTGCAAAATTTTGTTTCGTATAAGGCTCTTTGCTCAAAAAGAGCGAAGACATCATCGGGATATAAGTAAGCGACAGAATAAACGCTCCCAAAATAGCAAACGCTACCGTTTGCGCCATCGGTCGGAACATCTTACCTTCGACACCCACAAGCGAAAGAATCGGTAAATACACAATGAGAATGATAATAACGCCAAAAGCGGCAGAAGAAAGAATCTTTGAGGCGGATTGATACACTTCCTCGTCCATTTCTTCTTGCGTGAGGCTTTGCTTCAAACGGTAGTTCGCCTTAGGTTCGTGGAGGTGGTGCAGCGTCGCTTCTACAATAATGACCGCCCCGTCAACAATAATGCCGAAATCAATTGCTCCCAACGACATAAGATTGCCCGATACACCAAAGATGTTCATAAGTGCAATGGCAAAAAGAAGCGAGAGCGGAATTGCAGAAGCAACCACCAAGCCCGCACGAAGATTACCCAGAAAGAGTACCAACACACACACAACAATCAACGCACCTTCGGCAAGATTTGTGGAAACAGTAGAAATTGCGTTGTTCACAAGTTTTGTTCGGTCGAGAAAAGGGATAATTTCGAGACCTTCGGGCAACGACGCGGCAATATCAGCAATACGTTCTTTTACGTTTGCAATTACCTTCGAGGAATTTTCACCCTTGAGCATCATTACAATACCACCGACGACTTCACCGCGCTCGCCTTCGGCAGTGATGCGGGTCATTGCTCCGTAGCGAATCGCATTTCCAAATTGTACGGTCGCCACGTCTCGGATAAGTACAGGAATACCATCGGGACGGGTTTTGACGGCAATTTTGCCAATGTCCTCCAGACTCCGCGCCAAACCTTCGGTTCGGATAAAATATGCTTGCGGTTGTTTATCAATATAAGCGCCGCCCGTGTTTTGATTGTTGTGTTCCAATACCGTAAAAATATCCCCGATGCTAATGTTCAAAGCACGGAGGCGGTCGGGATCAAGCGCAATTTCATATTGTTTTAAGCGACCACCAAAACTGCTAATATCTGCCACGCCTTCGGTGCCAAGTAAGCGGCGGCGAACAATCCAGTCTTGGATGGAACGCAATTCCATTAACGAAAATTTGTCTTTAAAACCCTGTTTTGGCTGCAATACATATTGATAAATTTCACCCAAGCCGGTCGTTAAAGGTGCCATTTCCGGCGAGCCTATACCTTGCGGAATTTGCACGGCTGCTTCCTTCATTCGTTCGGAAACCTGCTGCCGCGCCCAATAAATATCAATGTTTTCTTTGAAGACTATTGTTACAACCGATAAACCGAAGCGCGACAAAGAGCGTATTTCCTCACGTCCGGGAATATTCGCTAATGCCGTTTCCACAGGAAAAGTGATAAGACGTTCGATTTCCTGTGCAGCCAGCGAAGGGCTACGAGTAATGATTTGCACCTGATTGTTGGTAATGTCAGGTACAGCATCAATCGGCAACTGTATAACGGAGTACGTGCCCCATGCAATAAGCACGAGCGTGAGCATGGCAATAATAAGTTTATTGCGGATGGAAAATGAAATAATGCTGTTAAGCATAGAAAGAATTCAATAGTAAAAAATATGATTCAAGAATGTACCATCCTTCAAGGCAGCAAGATTTATTTCAGGCGGTGCGGTGCCCAAATAGCGCCACTTCATGCGTGGCAAGCGTGAGGGCATTTGTGATATATTGCGCTTGGTTGTTCGTGATGTCTGGAACAACACCAATCGGCGATTGCGAAAACCCATAGCCGCCCCACACCACTATAAGCGCCGCACACGCACACGGTGGCGCTTATAACGAATTTGTTGCGTGGAAGAAAACGCAGTGATATCGTCCATCAGAATTAACCTTGAGGAAAAAATGCGAACGGAATGGTGAGAAATAGGTATTCAAGATTATGAATACTTTTCTCACCTATATCTGAAAAGTGTCTGAACGAAACGAAAAAATGCGGCTTTCCCGTCCACACAAACGTTTCGTTTGGCATTCAGAACTTGGGGGGTTGGAAGATGGAGGTATAGAAAATGAAGGCGTAGCAAGGCGTGTGAGCGAGGAATTTTGGCGTTTGTGCTTGCAAGGCACGGACGGCAGCCATACTGAGTAGCTGTGGCATCGCCAGCATGGTAGCGGCAATCGCCGCAAACGAGCAGGAATGAAGCGGTAACGAATGATGTTGGTTATGGTGTTCTGACGATTGGGAATGCTGCGACGAAGGGCTGTAGTGCAACACAAGGAAGTCGAAAAAGGTGATATGTTGCTCGCGTTGGTGTTCGCGGAAATGCTGTATAAGCGAAGCGATTTTCCCCGCTTCCGCCATGTCCGATTGTGGTAGCAATGCTCCCACACAAAACCAGACGCTCAAGATTATAGCAACAACAGACTTCATTTCTCAAATGTACGAAAAAATTTCTGAATCACAGGTGAGCGAAAATATTTAAATCCAAACCTTACTATTGCTCCGTATTTGTTCTTTATCTGAGGATATGCTGGTTAGGTCGTCATGCGCTGTGCATCTGGAGAGGAACAGGAACACACGTTTTGTCCACATTTTGTCCATCTATAACCAGGAGCGTTTTTTATGAAACGACTACTCATCGCTGCAACGTTTGTTGCGACGGCACTTACAGGCGGCATCGGATTATCATTGATGCAGCCCGCAAAAACAGATGCTTCCAGCCATCGTGAAGCACCGCTTATCAGCAACGACCCGCTTGCTGATAATACTGACCTTTATGCCTTTCGTTCGCCCGACAATCCCAGTACGGTGACGATTATCGCAAACTATATTCCGCTTGAACTGCCCGAAGGCGGTCCGAATTATGCTACGTTTGGTGAGAACATCCGCTACGAAATTCACGTCAAGAACAAAACCTCTGCTGGTGCGCTTGGCTCTGCTACTGACGATATCACGTATCGTTTTACCTTCAAACAAACGAACGAAGACCCCACAACGTTCTTCAACATCCGTTTGGGTAAGCAAAACTTAAAAACAACTTATACGTGTGAAAAAAGCACAGACGGCGGCAAAACATTCACGGCAGTTGTCACGGGCGGCGTGGTTCCGCCAAACAACATTGGTCCGCGTTCCATTGAAGGCGGGGCGGGGATGAATACAAAGTACGAAACGCTCGTAAGCAACGCTATTGCAACGGCAGCGGGCGGCGAAAAAATCTTTTGCGGACCGCGTGATGATGCGTTTTTTGTGGATTTGGGCGGCGTGTTTGATTTGGGGCAAACCCGTGCTTCGTTTGGTAGCGACCCGAAAAATGCCGCAAATTCCCGTGATGCTCTTTCAGGCTTTAACTGCCACGCGATTTGTTTGCAAATCCCGATTAAATCGCTGCAAAAAGATGGTAAAGACGTGAGTGCAGCAAAAGACATTCTCGACGGCGATTTTGTGATTGGCATCTGGGCTTCCGCCGCGCGTCCGCAAACATCAGTTTTGTCGAAAACAGGCGACAAACCAACGTACAGTGGCGATTGGGTGCAGGTTTCGCGTGTAGGAATGCCGCTTACAAACGAAGTTGTGATTCCGATTGGTCAGAAAGACTACTGGAATGCCGTCACGCCGTACAGTGCTGACGAACAGAAATTTGCAGATTATTATGCAAATCCCGAACCGGTGCTGTACATGGCAAATGGGGCGGGTGTATTACCAGACGGCTCTGGTCCTTACTTTGGTGATGCAATACCGGCGCTCGCGGCGCTGCGTACCCAGTCAAAATCTTATCCCGCGCTTGGCGTGATCCCAGGTTATACCACGCCCGGTTTGGATTTCCGCAATGGCAAAGACGGCGCGTTTGCTCTTACCAAAATTACTCCGGCGCTGAACTTTGCTGGAACTGCGATTGCTGTTCCCGTGCAACCCGGTCTGGTTGCTGCTGGGAAGCCTCGTTTGGTAGATATTTTCCCAATTTTCTGCTTCGGTGTACCGAATGCGATTCCATATCAATTAGCAACGGGCAAAACTGGCGGACCACTGAGTGCGGGCAAACCATTTATTAACAACTTTCTGCCGCTCACGCAAACCGCAGACGGCAAGCTCTACGGCGGCGACATGTTGCGTCTGAACATGGCAACACCCGTCACCGATCGCACTACAGATGAGTTCAAGAAAAATGCGTATTTGGGCTTGATTCGTGCAGCAGCTATCGGCTTGACGGCTGCGCCATACAACACGAACAAGAACCTTGAAGCGATTCCCCATTTGGACGGCTTCCCTAATGGTCGGCGTTTGGAAGACGACGTAACGACGATTGAACTTCAGGCGTTGGGCGGCTTGGTGCTTGCGGCTGTCGGGTTGCCATTTGACGATGCAACAAAAGCTGATTTAAGCGATCTTGCTTCGCCACAATTAGTGAAAGAACTGTCGTACAATGCTGGTCCAACGGCAAACGATAAAGCTACGCTTACAACATTTCCGTACGAACCACACCCGCATCGTGGCTACGATTACGTAAAACAGCTGACCACAAGTGCTCCGGGAACGGTGACGGCGGTAGTGGCGGCTACGTCGAACGACCCGCTTGGCTTGAGTGCGCCTGTGGGTGGCTTTATGAGCGCCAATTCACCGAATCCGTTCACGAATTCCACGGAACTGCAATACTTTGTTGCAAAATCGGGTTCCGTAGCGGTAAAGGTGTTTACGATGCAAGGGCAAGAAATAGCAACCATCCTCAACCAGAGCCAGCAAGCCGGTAAATACGCGGTTTCGTGGACTCCAGCGAATGTGGCAACAGGAACGTATATGGTAACACTCGAAGTGAACGGACAGCGCGTTGCCACACAAAAAGTCTTGCTGACGCGCTAATACAAAAAACTTCTCTTCGTGTTCCGACGTGAATTATCAGTGACTTCCTTTCTGGTGTTACTGTACTGTTCCTCTCCAACTGACGTTCCGGCGAACCACGAAGACTTGATGGGACGTACATACTGTGCAAACATTCCGTGCGTCCCTTTTTTATACGCATAGTATCAGCAATCCTACGAAAAACCTTGAAAATTTAGTTCTCATTGGTTTTAGTTGGAAGTGTTCTGTCATTCCAACCCCAGCCGGAGTTCATAACCGCAATTCATAGCCGCAATTTTTTTTCCTAAAAACTGGTTTTTCCAACTAAAACCAATGAGAACCAGATTCTATCCATTCTTGATTTCAAGAAATTTTACAACCATACCAATGACCCACAAACAAAAATTCGCCGCCCTTGCCGTTGCTATCGGTATTGTTAGTGCTTCCGTGAGCGCATATATGCTGCTTCGCAAGCCACAAACGGCAATCGAACGCACCGTTCCTACAATTTCACGTCGTGCTGGAGAAGCAAAACCTTCCTCAGAATATCTCAATGCCGAGCGTACCGTGGAATATTACCGCGAACAAATCCGCTTGCATCCAAATGTTATAAAAAACTATATCGAACTCGCGCAAGTATTCATGCAAGAAGCGCGGGTGACGGGCAACCATCACGAGTACGTGCCGAAGGCAAATAACCTTTTAGACATGGCACTCAGTATCGCCCCCAACAATTTTGACGCACTTCTAACCAAATCAAGCCTACTACTCACCTTCCACCAATTCAAGAATGCAAGGGAACTTGCCGAGCGCTGTGTGGCGCAAAACACCCACAGCGCTGCGGCATTGGGGGCATTGTGCGATGCTCAAGTCGAGTTGGGCGAATATGAAACCGCCGTAAAAACTGCCGACAAGATGACCGCCACGCGACCCGATTTGCGGGCATATGCACGGGTGTCATATTTGCGCGAGATTCATGGCGACCTTGGCGGAGCGACCGATGCCATGCGCCTTGCCGCCGATGCCGGCGTAACGGGGCAGGAAAATCGTGCATGGGTGCTGTACAATCTTGGCAATCTTTTTATTCAGCAAAACAAGATGGACACGGCGACATTTATTTTTAAGGGCATTTTAGATGAGCGTCCGCAATACCCATATGCGATGGCCGGATTGGCACGAGTGAAAGCCGCAAAGGATGATTTGACGGGCGCTGTGGAACTTTTGGTAAGCGCCGTACAGCTTACGCCGGAGCATACATTTATAGAGCAAATTGCTGATGTCTATCGAGCATCAAACGAGCTTGAAAGCTCGCACGCTATGGCGGAAAGAGCACTGCAAGCGTTCCTTCAACACGAGCAAGAAGGCTGGAATATTGACCGTGAATATGCTGTATTTTGCCTGAATCACGATATGAATCTTCCAGAAGCACTCACCCGTGCCAAACGTGATTACGAGAGCCGTCCGGACAATATTGATGCCTTAGATACTTATGCTTTTGCCCTCGTGAAAAACGGTCGTGCGCCTGAAGCGCCGCCATTCATCGAACGTGCAATGCGTTTGGGAACAAAAAACGCAAGTCTTCATTACCACGCAGGTTTGATATACCAAGCGCTTGGACAATCGGACAAGTCAAAAATGTTCCTGCAACAAGCATTGCGGGAAAACCTTGCAGCACAGTTGCCCTACGCCGTGGATGCGCGGCGCATGATGGCTGCAAAGTAAGGAATGTGTATCTTTGTCCTGAATTATTTCTTTCTGCGGTGTTTATGAACATTAGGACTGTCTCATGCAATCTATTCTACAATCTGAATTTTTCATTTATCTCCAACTTGGTTTCCAGCATATTGCCGACATCAACGGTTATGACCACATCCTCTTCGTGACGGCTCTTTGTGCGCTTTACCAGCCACAAGATTGGAGGCGACTTCTGTGGCTCGTTACGGCGTTTACGATTGGACATTCGATTACACTTGCACTTTCGACGCTCAATATTTTCACACTACCGTCGAAGATTGTGGAGTTTCTGATTCCCGTCACCATTTTCTTAACCTGCGTGGTGAATATTCGTACATTGCGGGGTAGAAGTGAAGTCGTACAAACCAGCTTCCAAGAGCGTTCCAAATACGTAATGGCAATGACATTTGGATTAATTCACGGTATGGGATTTTCCACTTACCTCAAAAGCCTACTCGGACGTGACCAGAATGTCGTGCTGCAACTTTTCTCGTTTAATATTGGCTTGGAGATTGGGCAAATCCTCATCGTCACGTTGGCTCTTGCACTCACCTGGCTGATGACGCGCCCTGTGGACGTGCAGCGTCGTGATTGGTCACTCATTCTCTCTGGCGCGGCGGCTGGTATTGCTATAACACTCATGCTGAAGAACAATCCTTTCTGAAATGCTGCCTTTTTTGCTATCTTTACGGCAAATCAATGATTACTTTTTTGTGTACGCATTTCTGGAGGGCGCATGAAATCTCGTTTCAAGAAAATTCTATCGTATTGCTGTATTGCCGCACTATGCGCGACGGCTACATATTGTGGGTTAAATCTCTACGGCACGGATACAGACATCCAACTCGGCAAGCAAGTGGATGAGCAAATCCACAGCAATCCGAAAGAATATCCGATTCTCAATAACCAACCTGTCAAGCAGTATATTCAAGCAATGGTGAACGATTTGCTGCAATCGCCGGAAGTTAAGTACAAAGGCAAGTTTGCGTACCAAGTAGAGGTCATTCATGACGATAAAACCATCAATGCGTTTTGTACGCCTGGCGGCTATATTTACGTTTACACGGGCTTGATGAAGTTTGTGGATAACGAGGCAACATTGGCAGGCGTTGTAGGGCATGAAATTGGTCACGCTGAGGCGCGGCACGCCACCCAGCGCATGACAAAGGCATATGGCGCACAAGTGGTCACGGATCTTTTGCTCGGCTCCAATCCCGGGCAATTGGCACAGGTTGGCTCAAATTTGTTCACAGGTTTGGCATTGCTCAAAAACAGCCGCGACGACGAAGCACAAGCAGATGATTTATCCTTTCGCTACTTGAAAACAAGCAAATGGTATGCTGGTGCGGCAAAATACTTTTTTGAGAAAATTAGCAAAGGTGGGCAATCCGGCGGAACGCTTGAACGCTTAATGTCAACCCATCCCCTGCCGCAAGACCGTATTGAGGCATTTAACAAAAAAGTCGCCGATGCAAATCTTGCGGCTCCGACGGAGGCGAATCTTTTTGCCACGCGCTATCAGCAAATCCGCCGTCAGCTACCGTAAAGAGCAAGAAGACTATCGGATTTAAAATGAAAAAGGCTCCAGCAAATTTAGACAAATGCTGAAGCCTTTTTTCATATTCTACTGGGAGAGAACGCAACGATGTTATCTGCGACCACCACGGTCGCCGCCATAACCGCCGCCGCCTCGACGGTCACCACCACCACCCCGACGGTCACCGCCATAACCACCTCTACGATCGTCGCCACCATCACCGTATTCACGACGTGGACGCGGTTCCGGCTCAACATAACCTTCAGGCGCTTCCATCAACGCTTTGCGGCTCAGACGGAATTTACCATCCGATTGAATTTCAATAAGTTTCACATCCACGCGGTCGCCTGCTTTGAGGATATCACTCACGTATTCCACGCGGTTGTAATCAAGTTGCGAGATATGGAGCAAACCTTTTGTTTTTGGAAGGAATTCGACAATTGCGCCCAAGCCCTCGCGGACTTCCATAACTTTGGCGTTATACACTTCGCCTTCCTTCGGTTTGCGGGTCAGCGCTTGAATAGCTTCAACGGCACGTTGTGCATCCTCGCCAGAGACCGCAGCAATACTGATACGACCGTCATCGTCAATATTGATTTCTGTATTCGTTTCTTTGGTAAGCGCACGAATCGTCTCGCCGCCCGACCCAATGACCGCACCAATAGATTCCACCGGCACGTAGATGACCGTGAAGCGCGGTGCATACATGGAAAGTTCTTCTCGCGGTTCGGCGAGCATTGCATTCATTTTACCCAAAATGTGCATCCGACCTTCGCGGGCTTGTGCAAGAGCCTTCATAACAACATCCATCGAAATGCCTTGAATCTTCATATCCATCTGGCACGCCGTGATACCGTCAGCGGTTCCACACACTTTGAAGTCCATATCGCCTAAGTGATCTTCGTCGCCCAAAATGTCGCTCAAAATCGCCACGCGATCGCCTTCTTTGATCAAACCCATTGCAATACCGGACACTGGCTTTTTAAGCGGTACACCAGCATCGAAGAGTGCCAAACTGCCCGCACACACTGTCGCCATAGACGAAGAACCGTTGGACATCAACACGTCTGAAACAATGCGAACCGTGTACGGGAAATCATCCGCTGCGGGCAACAGCGCCAAGAATGCGCGTTCGGCAAGATTGCCGTGACCGATTTCGCGGCGGCTGGAGCCAAACATCCGCTTCACTTCGTTCGTGCTGTACGGCGGAAAGTTGTAATGCAACATGAAGTTTTTGTCGTATTTCGGCAGCAACCCATCAATCATCTGCTCGTCTTTTTTCGTACCGAGCGTGACCGTACTCAAACTTTGCGTTTCGCCACGGGTAAACAACGCCGAACCGTGTGTGCGAGGCAAAACGGTTGCTTCCACGGTAATTGGGCGGATTTGTTTGGTATCGCGTCCGTCCAAGCGTTTGTTTTCCGCAAGAATCATCTCGCGCATTTCCACATATTCAACATCACTCAAAATGTCGCCCACAAGTTTCGCCACATTCACCCCCGGATGCGTTTCTTCGGTGAACAGCGCTGTTGCTTTTTCTACGAGCGAATCTTTCAGTTCTTTGCGGCGTGCAGAACGTTCTTCCTTTGCAGAGTTTGTGCGAACTTGCTCGCGGACAGTTGCCGTCGCTTCTTTTTCCACAAATTCTACAATATCTTTCGGGCGTTCCGGCGCGGTAAATTCTACTTTCGGTTTGGAAACCAAAGCAAGAAGTTCACGTTGCAAAGCGTTGAGTTTTTTGACGGCTTCATGTCCGAACGTGATTGCTTCCACAAAAAGCTCTTCTGAAATCTCGTTCGCGGAACCTTCCACCATCAAGATGGAATCATCGGTTCCGGCAACAACGATGTCAAAGTCCGCACCTTCAAGCTGTGCGAAAGTTGGGTTCACAATCATAGTGCCATCCTTGCGGCAAACTTTCACTTCCGATACCGGACCGGCAAATGGCACGGACGATAGCATCAGAGCGGCAGAAGCGCCAACCATAGCAATCATGTCGCTGTCATATTCTTTGTCGAAGGAAAATACAGTTGCGATAATTTGCGTTTCGCGTCGCCATCCTTCGGGAAACATCGGGCGAATAGGGCGGTCAATCAAACGGCAGGTGAGAATTTCTTTTTCCGACGGACGACCTTCACGCTTCATAAAACCACCCGGAATTTTGCCGGAAGAAGCTGTTTTTTCACGGTACTCGACCGTAAGCGGCATAAAATCAAGCGAGCTGTCGTTCGAGTTGGCTATCGCGGTAACAAGCACCATCGTGTCGTTATGCCGTACCATCACTGCTCCATCGGCAAGCGTGGCGAATCTGCCTGTTTCGAGAGATAATTCTGCTCCGTTGAGTTGGAGCGAAACTGTTGTGTGTGCCATTGAGATATATCAACAAAAATGAGAGAAATGTCCTCCCACACTGTCGTCATAAAACGAACCACGTACCGGCTACAAACAGGAGCAGGAACGTGGGGCGTTTCTGGCAACAATGGGGAGAAGCGGGAATTGACAAAGAAGGTGAAGTTCTATCAAAGAAAAACGGCGCACCATAAAATGATGCGCCGTTAAACGTTTTACTTACGAAGCGAAAGCGCCGCTACAATTGCACGGTAGCGCGTGATTTCGTATTTCTGCAAGTATGCGAGCAGTTTTCTCCGCTGACCAACAAGTTTCAGCAAGCCGCGACGCGAGTGGTTATCCTTCTTGTGCGTGTTCAAATGACCCGACAACAAGGTTATATGCTCGGTCAAAATTGCAACTTGAACTTCGGCTTTGCCGGTATTCGTTGGTGAACTGCCGTATTGCTGGGCAAGTTCAGCTTTGCGCTCTTTGGAAATCATCCAATGTACTCCGAAAAAATGTGAACTGATTGTGTTAATTGCTTGCTGGCGAAAGCGTAAGCAGAGTAGAACAATCCAGATTTGTAATATACCACTTTTTCGACAGTTATCCGCAACCTTTTATACCGTATCGCAATGGACTTACTATCATCATGACACAGCGTATGGTATCCAGACAATTTTTTATTTCTTGACGACTTTTTTAGCCGTACCATTGGTGTGAGTACCATTCGTCTTTTTGCTGCTCGACATTTTACGGAGAACATTTTCCATCACGTCAATACCCTCGTCAACCTGTGATTTCGTCAGGTTTACAGGTGGGCGGAAGCGAATAGCTTTATCCCCCGAAGCAAGCACGATTACTTTGTTCGTATAACAATGTTTGCGGAATTCATCGCGCAATTCCGGCGTACTCATGTCGAACGCTGAGAATAAGCCGCGTCCGCGAGCATTCGAGACAAATTCAGGAAATTGATTACCCAAGCCCACAAGACGTTTTTGCAGGTGTGCGCCAACATTCTTTGCATTTTCAACAAGTTTTTCTTCGGTAATAATTTCAAGATATTTCGCTGCGCGAGTCATATCCACAAGATTGCCGCCCCATGTAGAATTGATGCGACTTGCAACCTTAAATACATTTGTTTCGACTTCATCCACACGTTTGCCGGCTACGATGCCGCAAACCTGCATTTTTTTACCAAACGCCATGATGTCTGGTTTCACACCAAGCTGCTCATGTACCCACATTGTCCCCGTGATACCAACACCTGTTTGCACTTCGTCAAAAATAAGCAGCGCTTCGTTTTCGTCGGCAAGCTGGCGCATTGTTTTCAGGAACTCGGGGCGGAAGTGATTGTCGCCGCCTTCGCCTTGAATTGGCTCAATGATAATCGCAGCAATATGGTCTTTTTGCTCGAAAAATGCTTGTTTCATCTCTTCGATTGCCTGTTTTTCGAGGCGTTTCACCATATCAAGATTTTCGCCCGTCATCGGGAAGCGGATAGCGGGGTTGGTGATACGGGGCCAGTTTTGGAATTTCGGGAAATACTTGATTTTCTTTTCGTCGGTGTTCGTTAGCGACATCGTGTAACCTGTGCGTCCGTGGAATGCTTGGTGGAAGTGCATGATATTGTGACCGCGCTCAAATTTGTAGCCTTTTTGGAAATTCTTTTGTACTTTCCAGTCAAATGCTGTTTTTAATGCGTTTTCAATTGCCAATGCTCCACCTTCGATGAAGAAGCCATATTTGAAGTGCGATGGGACGGCAAGATTAAAGAAGGTCTTCACGAATTCTGCCATTTCTGCGGTATAAAGATCAGAGTTCGACGGCTTATTGATGGCGATTTCGCCAATCTTTTGGATAAACTTTGGGTCTATCATTTTCGGGTGATTCATGCCAATCGGCATTGAAGCGAAGCAGGTGAACAAGTCAAGATATTTATCGCCATTGCGTGCATCGGTCATATATGAGCCAGAGCTGCCGCAAAGGTCGAGTACCATGTCGAAACCGTCTGCCAAAATATGCTCCCGAAGCGTAGTGTGAACTTTGGTTGCCGGCACTTGAACGGCAAAAGCGCTCTTCGATGAGCCATTCTTATGAACACCATTTGTACCGTTTGAAGCGTTTTTTTTCGCAACGGGCTTGATAACGGTTTTTTTTGCTGTAGATTTCATAGGTATTTCTCCTGAAAAACAGTGAATGAAGTATTGTAGAGATTTGAATATCGAAATTTTGTCGCCGTTTGTAGTCGCGCTTGATACCCGGAAGCATTGCTATCGTCGCTATCGTACCATTCTATGGTAAATCAATAAGTTTATAGCGCAAGAACACCTGTTCTTTTATCGTGTATTTATTATTACAGCGACGGGTTATTGAGAATGTTGGGAACCCAATCGGTTCAATTGGACTCGGTTCAACTGGGCAACGCGTATGAGAGTGGTTCAGAGTGTGACAGGGAGCGCACTGGCAAGCGAGATGATAAGGAGTAAGCACAATCGCAACAGCAACCCGCTAAGATACGAGCCGCCACGAATAGTGCCTTTTTGCGAGACACGGGATGATATGAGAGTTTTGATTCGCATTGTGATTTTAAAATTTCACTCGCAGCGAAATTACGAAATTTTTCACGATGATACAAGTTTCTTGCGGAACAGTTCGTCTTGTTCCGTAATTTTTACATGCTTACGAACAAAATAAGCAATCTATATGCTACAAACTTTCGTATTGGTAGTTGGATGGAACAATATAGAGACGGTATAAGTGAAGAACGCGAACTGTTGCAACGTATAGCTCGGCGGGATGAAGCAGCATTAGAAGTGCTGTACGAGCGCTATGCGCGGCTGCTTTATAGTGTAATTTTGGCAATGCTCAAGCACCCACCAGATGCCCAAGATTTGCTTCAAGAGGTGTTTATTCAAATCTGGAACAATGCGGGTAGTTTCGACCCCACACGCGGCACTGCCTATTCATGGTTAGTAGCACTCACGCGCAATCGGGCAATAGATAAACTTCGATCGAAGAGCTTTCGTGAGCAGCGTCAAGCAGATACCTCATTAGATGGTGTTTTGGAACACCCCGATGGAGCACTCACGCCGTTGGATGCGACAGTAGTATTGGAACGTGCTGGTATTGTCCGTACAGCACTGGCGCAGCTTTCTACGGGACAACGCGAGGCATTAGAAATGGCGTATTTTCAGGGTTACACGCAATCAGAAATCGCCGAACAACTTCAAACCCCGCTTGGGACGGTTAAAACTCGGATGCGGCAGGGGCTACAAAAATTACACGATATTCTTCAAAAGCAAATACAATACGACCATGGAAACAGCACATCCTAACGACCATGATGCTTCAATGCCCGAAATGGTATGGGCAGCACAACATTTGCCAGCATCGGTGGTTCTCACTTCTCCACCATCATACGTAAAAATATCCATTATGGCGCAGATTCGAGAACAACAAACACTCTCAAAGCCAGCACCATTGCCCCAATTTACCTATCTGTATAACAACGATGATGAAAGCGGTTGGTTGCCGCACGAGTACGAGGGTGTGTGGGTAAAAAACCTTGCGAAGGATACAGACCGTAATTATGCGATGATGCTCATGAAAATGGCTCCGGGAGCCGTGTATCCGTCGCATAACCACACCGGCTCAGAGCAATGCTACGTCCTTGAAGGAACGGCAAATGTGCAGGGACATATCCTTAATGCCGGTGATTTCCACCACGCCGAGGCAGGAAGCCATCACGGAGCAATTAGCACGGAGACAGGGACGAAGCTACTGCTCGTGGTTGCGCTGGAAGATTACAAACAAGCGTACTGGAGCATTGCGGGCAAAACGCTTAAACGAACATTGTTGCGGTCATTCAGCTTTCTACGTAATCGAGAGACGCATTGGACGTAATCTCTTTGTAATCATCTTTGGAGCAAGAATCTTGATTACTGCCTGTTTGTTGTTATTTGTTACCCCATATCGTTCATGTCATTGGGTTTTTCCATGCTACATCACCGATATCTGCAAACTTGTTTGCTAATCGTGCCGTCACAAAGAAATAATCCGATAACCGATTCAAGAACGTTGTCAGATAATCACCAACGTCCTCGTGCTGGGCAAGTTCGACAGTACGCCGTTCGGCACGGCGGCAGACCGTTCGCGCTACGTGTAGATATGCGGCGGTGGACGAGCCGCCCGGCAAAATAAAATTTTTAAGTGGCTCTAATTCTGCTTCGTTTGCATCAATTAAACGCTCCAAATGTTCAATATGAGTAGCTCCAATGCGAGGAATAGCATATTGCGGCGGTGGCTGTAGCGGTGTTGCCAAATCCGCACCAACCGTGAATAACAAAGCATGTAAGGCTTCTAATTCATTACGCAATCTATCTGGCACATCGTTTGCCAATACCACGCCCAACACGGAGCTTAGTTCATCCACCGTACCATATGCCTCAATGCGAAGGTCATATTTGGGAACACGTACGCCCCCAAACAAGCCCGTTGTGCCGTCGTCACCCGTTTTCGTATAGATTTTTGTTGCCATAATGCCTATGTAATATTACCCTCTCAATGTGGGCTGTTTTTTCAGGCTCTATTACTCCTGTTATTCTGCTATCGGAAGCTCAACAACAAATGTTGCACCTCTACCAAGCTCACTTTCGCACCAGACATTACCATTCATCACTTCGGCTAATTTTTTGACGATAGACAGACCCAAACCCGTTGAACTTTCGCCTCCCGTTGGCTGTGCAGAAAGCCGCGCAAACTTGCCAAAGAGCATTTTTTTATCGTCTTCGCTCAATCCGGGACCTTCGTCTTGAATCTCAATGCGGACACGCTTACACACCAAATTTGGCTTAATACAAACAGTAACGGCTTTGTGAAGGGGTGAGTATTTTACAGCATTGGAAATGAGATTGTCAACAATCTGCACTGTTGCGTTGCGATCAGCAAATACCTGAACGGGATCGGCTCCTAATTCTGAGGCAGTGTTGATGCGTAGTTGGATAAATTTAGCCTCAGCACTCTGTTTGTAGTTATGAGCAATAGACTGTACGACAACCCGCATATCGAATGGAGCTGGATGGAGCTGGATTCCGCCTTGCTCTATCGCATTGACGTTTAGCAAGTTCAAAATCAGGTCGAACATTCGTTCAGACGAGTTTTGGATATCCGTTGCAAATTCCTCAACCTCTGCCGATGATAGTGTGACTGCCTCGTGCCGCATCAGTTTTGCAAGCATCTTGATATTGGAAAGCGGATTTTTGAGGTCGTGCGCCACAATCCCCATGATTTCGTTCTTTTCCTTATTGAGTTCGGAAAGTTCGAGATTCGAGTGAGCGAGTGACGTGTTCACGAATTGGAGTTCGGAATTTGTCATTTCAATTTCCCGTGCCTGCGAATCCAATATCTCTAATTGCCGATGCACTTCAAGGTTGCTTTCACGAAGCTCCACTGTGCGTTTTTGTACCTTGCGTTCGAGCGCGACCTTCTGCTGACGAATCTGCCGTGTACGAATGCGAAAACCTGCAACAATACCCACAATGAGTACAACAACACCTCCAAGCCTAAACCAAAGCGTCTCCCACCACGGCGGATGCACGATAACACGTATCATTGCTCCGGCATTGTTCCAAACATCATCATTATTGCTGCCGCGTACACGGAAGATGTACGTACCGCCATCCAAATTTGTGTAAGTGGCTTCACGCTTGGTTCCAGCGTCAATCCACGCTGCATCAAAGTTTTCGAGTTTGTATTGGTAGCGGTTTTTTTCTGGAAGTGTGTAGTTAAGCGCTGCAAACTCAAACGAAACAAAATTCTCTTTGTAAGAAAGTTCAATCGTGTGCATCTCGGCAATAGAACTGTCAAGCGTTGCAGAGCGATTAAATTTTTTAAAATCGGTCAATACAACAGGCGGGGTGTATGGGTTGGTGCGGATGCTGGTGGGATAAAACCCGTTCAAACCCTCATTGCCGCCAAAATACATGCGTCCGTCGTGTGCTTTCAAATATGCGTTTCTGTTAAATTCATCGCTTTGCAAACCTTCCCGCGCCGTAAAAGTACGAAACTTGTTCGTACTCGCGTTAAACTGCACCAGACCTCTGTTCGTACTCATCCAAAGATTGCCATTTCCATCTTCCAAAATGCCGTAGATAACGCCGTTTGGCAGCCCATCCTTCTCCTGAAATGCAGTAAAATCACCTCGCTCACGATTAAATTTATTCAAACCACCACCATTTGTACCTATCCATAATACTCCTTGTCGGTCTTCATAGATGGCGAAAATAGCATTATTCGTCAGCGATTTGGGGTTGGCGGGATCGTGGCGAAAGACCGTAAACGCATTATGGACACGGTCGAATGTACTCAAGCCACCGCCAAGCGTTCCGACCCAAAAAACGCCCCGATGGTCTTCATACAGTGTCGAGACATTATCATGGGAAAGGCTTTGCGGGTCATTGGGGATAGTGCAAAAGGTTGTGCCGACAAATAAACCTTTATCGGCATCGTAGCTATCCACGCGCTGTAGCCCGCCTTTTGTGCCTATCCACAAAACACCAGAGCGGTCTTCATAGAGGCATCGAACGAAGGAATGAGCAAGGCTATGTGGATTTGCTGTATCCTTGCGAAAGACGGTGAATACATTCCGTTTGCGGTCAAATATGTTCAGCCCATCGTTTGTTCCCATCCACAACGTTCCGCGACGGTCTTCCAAAATGCAGTTGACACCATTGTTTGACAAACTATGGTTGTTTTTGGGATTATGACGAAACACTGAAAAGGTTTCAGTCGAGCGATCGTAACGATTCACGCCATCCTCGAATGTGCCTATCCACAAAACGCCAGAGCGGTCTTCGCAAAGCGACCAGACGATGTTATTTGCTAAACTATTGATGTTTTTGGGATTGTTGCGGATAGTAGTAAAAGCGTAACGCGCCGCATCATATTTGCAAATACCATTCCCAGAAGTTCCCACCCACAAAATCCCCTGACGATCCTGATACACCGAGCGCACAATATTGTTTGCCAAACTGTATGGATTGCCGGCTTCATTCCGAAAAACCGTAAAGTCTTGCGTCTGCGAATTGTACCAATGTAAGCCGCCACCGCGTGTACCCACCCAAAGCCGCCCAAGAGGGTCTTGGTAAACGCTTAAAATGTGATTATATCCTAAACTATGGGGGTTGCCCGCTATCGTGCGGAAAATGCTCCACACAAGCTGTGTCCGTGCGGTATCACTGAAAGTGAGGCGATTCAACCCATCGGTAGTACCCACCCACAATGCACCCATATTATCTTGTGTGATAGCGGTAATACTGTTGTGGGCAAGTGTCGGCAAGGAAGAATGGGAAGAATGCTCAGAACGAATGACTGAAAAAAGATTGCGCTCACGGTCATATTTATTTAAGCCATCCATCGTTCCAACCCAGAGTGTGCGTTGTTTGTCCTCATATACGGCTGTAATTACATTGTTCGATAGGCTGTTGGGGTTGTTTGGATAGTGTGCAAAGCGGGTGACTGTGCCGTTGTTCGGGTCAAACCTATTCAGACCAGCGTTTTCTGTTCCCACCCATAACATTCCGTTTGTATCACCAACAATACATGTAACACTATTACTCGAAAGACTATTAGGATTTGATGGGTCGTGGCGAAATGCGGTAAAAATGCCGCGTTTAGGGTCATATTTATTCAATCCGCCGCCGACTGTACCCACCCATATATTCCCATAACTATCTTCATACAACGAAGAAATATCCGAGTCGGCAATGGAATTCGCATTAAGCGCATCATGCTTGAAGACTGTGAATCCATAACCATCGTACCGATTCAAGCCGTCTTGGGTGGCAAACCAGAGAAAACCTTTTTTATCCTGCAAAATACACGGAATTGTTCCTTGGGAGAGACCGTGTTCCAACGACAGCGTTTCAAAGCGAATGGTTGGAGCCTGAGCTGGACGTAATGAGGTATCGGCAAATATGATGCCCGTACAGAAAACGCAGGCGATAAGCCAGATACAGCAACACAGCCAGATTGAAGAATCCGAAGACAGTGGCAGAATACGGCACACGGATACAAACGGTGCAACAGAGCCTTGAGGCATGAAGGTTTTTTTATCTACGGTGGCTGAGATTTTGTACGCAGAATTGTGTATGCTATAATTCGGTAAGATAAGAGATTTTAATGACAGATGAAAGCCCCTTTCAGTAAAATTCTATGTAAAAATAATAGGGAGTGTTTTGAGGAGAGATAACGGTGCGGTAATATGGCAGCATGACTTCGCCGCAGGTTATACTGGCGGACAGTTACATCGGTTTTTGCACAGGAAGTTCGACAATAAATGTTGCGCCATCTCCTAATTCGCTTTCACACCATACCTGACCGTGCATTGCCTCGACGAGTTTTTTGACGATGGAAAGCCCTAAGCCAGTAGAATCTTCACCGCCCGTAGGCTGCGCCGATAACCGTGCGAACTTGCCGAACAAGAGCTTCTTATCGTCCTCGCTCAAACCCGGTCCCTGGTCTTGTATTTCCACACGGATGTGTTTTGTCGTTTTGTTGGGCATAATACGAACAAAAATCTCTTTGTCTAATGGCGAATATTTAACCGCATTGGAGATGATATTGTCTATTACCTGCACAGTTGCGCTGCGGTCGGCATAGACGGGAATACCCTCACCATTTGCGTTGAGAATATTGTCCAGCCCAAGGCGGATGTTTTTTTCATCGGCACTCGTTTTGTAATCATGAACAATGGACTGCACAAGTGCTTGAATATCGAACGTTGAAGGATGGAGTTTGACACCACCTTGCTCAATAGCGTTCACATTGAGCAGGTTAGTAATGAGGTCAAACATTCGTTCGGCTATGTTTTGGATGTCACTCGAAAATTCACTGATTTCTGCTGGCGGAAGAACTTTTGACTCTTGATTCAAGAGTTTTGCCAGCATACGAATATTCGAAAGCGGGTTTTTGAGATCATGCGCTACAATGCCCATGATTTCGTTCTTTTCTTTGTTCAGGTCAAGCAATTGACGATTTTGTCGCTGAATCTCTTCGTTGCTCTCTTTCAACTCTGCGGTACGTTGTTCAACTTGGTGAGCAAGAACTTGGTTACGAACCTGAATTTGATAGACCCGTAGGCGGTACCAAGCAAGCCCACCCGTCACACCCGTCACAATTGCTACTAAACGAAACCACCACGTCTTCCACCATGGTGGTCGAATGACCACCGTGATTGCTGTACCTACCTCGTTCCAAACGCCGTCGTTGTTACTGGCTTTCACACGAAACGTATAGGTTTTACCGTCCAAGTTCGTGTACGTCGCTTCGCGCTTCGTTTCCGCATCTATCCAATCCTTGTCGAACCCTTCCATCATGTACATATACCGATTTTTCTCGGAAATTGAGTAGTTCAGCGCGGCAAATTCAAACGAGAAAAAATTGTCCGTGTAATCCATCGTTATGCTGTGCATTTCGGAAAGCACCGTGTCGAGCGCAACCGCTTTATTAAACTTTTTGAAGCTCGTAATCACTACCGGCGGAGTGTATGGATTATCCCGAATGCTGTCGGGGAAAAACTCATTGAAGCCGTTTACGCCCCCAAAATACATCCGTCCGCTGCGACCCTGATGATAGGCATATTGGTTAAATTCATTGCTCTGCAAGCCGTCGCGGACATCGTACGAATGAAACGTCATCTGACGCGGATTCATCTTGCAAATGCCTTTGTTGGTACTTATCCAGAAATTCCCTCGTTTGTCGGGCAATATCCCATAAATGAGATCATTCGGCAGACCATTGGCTTCGTACAACACGGTGAACGTACCCGTGCTTCGGTCAAATTTATTCAACCCTGTATTCGTGCCAGCCCAAAGGTTTCCGCCTGTATCTTCGCAGAGAGAATACACAAAATCACTACTCAGGCTTTTGGGGTTATTCGAGTTATTGCGAAAGGAGCGAAATGTTTCGGAGGTACGGTCAAATTTATTTAAGCCGCCGCCGCCTGTTCCCACCCATAATATGCCCCAGCGGTCTTCGTACAGTGCCAACACCGCATCATTTGATAGTGTTTGTGGATTGTGTGGATCGTTATGAAACGTTGTAAAGGTTTCGGTCGTGCGCTCAAAGCGGTTCAAGCCTTTGTTCGTGCCAATCCAAAGCATCCCTTGGTGATCTTCGTAGATAGTATTGATTTGATTATCACTGATGCTGCGAGAAGTTGTCGGGTCATTTTTGAAGGTACGAAATGTTTTCCGAACGCGGTCGAAGAGGCTCAAACCACCTCCTCGCGTTCCCACCCAAAGCAGCCCTGTTCGGTCTTCGTGGAGTGCCACAACGTAATCATGTGGCAGGCTTTGAGGATTCTTGGCATCGTGCTGAAAAACAACAAATTTGCCATCAGGGCGATTGAGATAGTGTAAACCCGCATCTGTTCCTATCCAAAGAATGCCTTGCCGATCTTCATAAAGGCTATTAATGATATTATCTATCAATGCCTCCGACCGTGGCTTTGAGGATGTCATTGCTGCCGAATGTATGGTGAATAGGCTTCGGCGCGGGTCGTATTTGCACACACCACCACCATCGGTACCCACCCAAAGAATACCTTGCCGATCTTCCAAGACCGTCAAAACGCTATTATTGGTGAGTGCAGTTTGATTGCCCTGTTCTGCTCGAAATGATACAAATGTACCCCGAATCCGATCGAAACTACACACACCACCGCCATCGGTACCAATCCATACTATCCCATGCCTGTCCTCCATTACCGTCCAAATCCCATTATTTGCTGGTAAGGCTTGCGGGTTCGTGGGGTTTGGAAGATAGACCGTAAAAGCCCTATTTTGCCTATTGTGACGCTCAAGCGCATTCAAACCCTTCACCGTTCCCACCCACAACGTTCCTTGTCTGTCTTCGTATAAACATCCTACATTATTATAGCTCAAACTCTGAGGGTTGCCGGGTTGGTTGAATATTGCCGTAAACACGCTGCGTGAACGGTCGAAAGTGTTTAAGCCATTCCTTGTTCCCACCCACAGCGTTCCATTGCTATCTTCAAGTACGCAACGCACAGAATCGTTGGACAGGCTTGAGGAATTGCCCGGCTGATGATGAAATGTTGTCACTGCGCCCGTTGTGCGGTCGAGTACACCCAATCCCGCTACCTGTGTTCCCACCCATAGCGTTCCTTGCCCGTCTTCATACACGGTAGAAATATAATTTGACGGTAGAGAGCGCGGATTCAACGCATCATGCCGAAAGCAGGTAAATGCGCCGGTTTTAGGATTGTAGCGATTTAGCCCGCCATCTCTCGTCCCAATCCAAATATAGCCTTGCTTATCCTCGCACATTGCGGTAATATCATTGGAGGAAATTGTCGAAGAATCTTTGGGATTATGGCGATGCACAAGAAAAGAATAACCATCATAACGACAAAACCCATCCTGCGTACCAAACCATAAAAACCCCTTGCGGTCTTGTAGCGCACAATTGATGCTGCTTTGAGGCAACCCCTGCTCAAGCGATAGATGCTCAAATTGAATCGTTGTTTGGGCGCAAAGGTTCGAGGCAAACAACACCGAAACGACACTACAACACACAACAATGTGCAGCAGACAGGCGAATATCTGCTTCGGTACGCACGATGTCGGGAGCAGCTTCATAGCGTTGTTGATAATTAAATTTGATAAACCGACATATCAGCAAATATCATACCGCATTCGATGGGAGAAATGGGAACGTAACTGCTGCAATCGCGGTCACAGATTGAGTTTATGTCTCTAAGTTTATGTCTCTAACAGCTTGCTGTTAATGCTGTTTGGCAAATATAAGAAAATCTTCGAGAGACAGCGTATTGATAACATCCGCCGCTTGTAAAGCAGCTTTGCGGGCAATGCTAACGCCAAGATGGACAAAACTAATATCACGGGCATTATGGGCATCGGTATTGATAGCGAGCCTGATGCCACGCTGTTTAGCAAGGATGGCATTGCGCCATGTCAAATCTAAACGGTGCGGATTAGCATTGATTTCAATAATTTTATTATATTCAGCAGCAATATCCATCACTTCCTCCAGATGTATGGCATACTCTTTGCGGGCAAGAAGTAAACGCCCCGTTGGATGACCAAGAATCGTTGTGTGCGGGTGCTGAAGAGCGCGAATCACTCGTCCCGTCATGGCTTCGGCACTCATGGTGAAGCCCGAATGTACGGACGCGACGATGACATCGAACGTATCCAACACAGCATCAGCATAATCCAACGAGCCATCAGCAAGAATGTCTGACTCGATACCCTTAAGAATGCGAATGCCGAGATTTTTTGTATTGAGTAGGTCAATTTCTTCGTGCTGGCGTTTCACGCGCTCTTCCGTTAATCCATTGGCGTAGATAGCGGATTTACTATGGTCGCAGATGGCAATATAGTCATGCCCAAGTTCTTTCGCCGCAAGCGCCATTTCTTCGATACTGTTTTTGCCATCGCTCCACGTCGAGTGTACGTGCAGTACGCCGCGCATCTGTGAAGTTGTGATATATTCGGCGGTTAAAAGCTCTTGGTTCTGCGAAAACAGCCGTTCGCAATGCTCCGGCTCACGAAGTTCAGGAATGACGAATGGCAGTCCAATAGCGCTGTAGAGCGATTGTTCATCGGCAATAGTAAGAGAAACGTTCTTTTCAGCACAAACTGCATTCAAACGCTCGACGTATTCTGGCGAGCCTGTTGTTTGAACCAATGCCCATGCAAATTCTTCTGCCGTCGCAAGCATAAGCCGCACTGGGATTCCGTGTGACGATGCACCGTAATAATAGCCGTGTGCCGCACCGTTGCGGGTAAATCCCAACGATAGGATTTGCTCTTGAAAATCATCTGAAAAAAGTGAGTGTAATTGCACGACGAATATAAGTTCCGTAAGAACCTCCGCAAACCGCCGCGCAGCACCAGAGAGTTCTGCTTGCTTGACGGCAGGCAGCGCACGAAGTTGTCCAAGAAGTTCATCGGCATCGCGGAGTGCTATGTGCAAGTGAAAAAATATCTGCGCGGTTTTCCATTGAGCGATGCTTTCCAAAATATTTGCCTGAGTTTTTGCGCCAAAGCCCTTCAGCGTTGCAATGCGGTCGTTCAGGCAAGCAGTAGAGAGTTCTTCGATAGAGGTCAACCCAAGTTCACGCCAGAGTGTGCGGACTTTTTTTGCACCCAAGCCACGCAGCGTGGTCATGGCAAGCACACCATCGGGAACCTGCGTTTTTAGGTCTTCGTAGAGTGTAATACTGCCTGTTTGAACGTATTCGGCTATGGTTTCCTGTAAACCTTTCCCAATACCCTGAACACTTGACAGAGAACCATTTTCAACAGCAGCTACAATGTCAACTGCGCTTAGTGCCGATTTCTCCAAGGCTCGCGCAGCATTAGCAAAAGCACTGACCTTAAACGGATTCTCGTTATTCAACTCCAAAAGAGTTGCCGTCTGCTCCAGAAGTGTTATTAGTTGTTCATCCATAGTGTGAGCGAAGTAGAAAATTGACAGAGTTACGTTATGATAGACTTTTTCAAACGAGACAAACGCAAAATCATATAAAACCGCAACACAACGAAATTACACGATACAATCAAGATTTTTAGCATTTTTTTTCGCAAAGTTGTTGGTTCGCGTACGATAATTTGCGATTTTACGCCATATGTAACCAACATAATCACGAGGTACGTCGTATGCACATTCTTCCTGCCAACGGAAAATTGAGTCTGAAAAATGATGGCAAGTTAGAAATATTTTTCCTTGGCGTAGGCTCGGCGTTCTCGAAAACGCTCTTCCAGACAAACCTTCTCCTGATTCAGGGCGATACGCACGTCCTTGTTGACTTCGGCATGACCGGACCACAATCTCTTTACGAGACGGCGGGCTTGGAAATGTCGAATATCGAAGTTATTCTGCCCACCCATAGCCATGCCGACCATGTTGGCGGCATCGAATCGCTCGCGTTAGCAAACCGCTACATCGCCCGCCGTATTATGGGAAAACCCAAACTTCGCATGATTGTCAACGACGAATATGAGCGCGTTCTGTGGGATATGACGCTCCGAGGTGGCTTGGAATGGAACGAACAGGATGCAGAAGGCAGAAAACTGAGCTTTCATGATTATTTCAACCCGATTCGTCCTGCTTGGAAACAAGGGCAATCCCGCGAAACGCTTGAAGTTACCGTTGGCGATATCCACATTGAAATCTTTCGCACCAAACACGTTCCTGAACAAGCAACATCATGGCAAAATTCCTTCATTTCTTACGGTTTGTACGTGAATAATCGTGTATTTATTTCTGCCGATACGCGACTTGATCTCGACTTGATTTATTCGTACGCCGATCGTTCCGAAATAATGTTCCACGACGTTCAATTCTTCTCCGGCGCAGTACACACGCCACTTTCCGACTTACAAACACTTCCCGACGACATCAAACGCAAAATGTACCTTATTCATTACTCCGACAACTGGCAACAGCACAACGTGGATGATTTTGCGGGTTATGCACAACAAGGCTCTCGCTACATTTTTGATTAGTAACCCAACTGATTCTATCGCCGTCTTATTTTTTTCATTGTACAAACTCCCATGCCGTACACAGCGCTTTCCTACGACGTTCAGAACTTCATAGCTACTATCACGCTTAACCGTCCCGAAAAACG
This sequence comes from Candidatus Kapaibacterium sp., assembly GCA_025358765.1. Taxonomy (GTDB): domain Bacteria; phylum Bacteroidota; class Ignavibacteria; order Kapaibacteriales; family UBA4661; genus JANYIG01. The sequence continues at coordinate 19,582 of JANYIG010000267.1, read as the reverse complement.
TAACTCCTTTAATCCAACTCTCATCCGCGAACTCCGCGAGGCGTTTCTGGCTGCTGGTGGCGACCCTGCCGTGCGTGTCATTGTGCTTGCTGGAGCAGGGAAAGTATTTTGCGCGGGTATGGATTTGGCATATTTACAGGACATTTCGCAGTTTTCCGTGTTAGAAAACATGACGGATTCACGAGCGTTTCAAGAAATGCTCCATACTGTCTATACCTGTCCGAAAGCCGTCATTGCTCGTGTACACGGCGCGGCGATTGCTGGTGGATGTGGATTAGCAAGCGTATGTGATTTTGTGATTGCTGCCCGCGAAAAGTCATTGTTTGGCTATTCAGAGGTAAAAATTGGCTTTATCCCTGCGATTGTTTCCGTCTATCTCGTGAACAAAATTGGTGGTACGCAGGCACGACGACTCCTGCTTTCTGCGGAAAATATCAATGCGGATGAAGCATTCAGGCTTGGACTTGTAACGCAGGTTGTGAACGATGCTGATTTAGATGTTGCTGTGCAACAAACCGCACAAATGCTTGCGGCAAACAGCTCGTCGGCAATAGCACTCACAAAAGAAATTTTGGGCAATCTGCCGAATATGTCACTCGAATCGGCGCTTCAGTACGCTTGTTCGATGAATGCTGTTGCTCGCACGACGGATGATTTTAAACGCGGTGTGGCAGGTTTTTTGGAGAAAAAATAATCGGAGAAATCCATCATCACACCTTCGGCACGAACTCTTGTCCATAAAGGGGCGCGAACGTCATAGCATCAGCAAATTCGCCACGTTCGTATTGCCGCCACCCCAAACGAGCAATACAATCCGGCTTGAGTGTCGTTAAATGCGGCAATGTCCGAAACTCAGGCTCACGCCCTGCAAACGCAGAACCACAGTAGAACCCGCCCTCCGAACTATGCTCAAGAACTTTCTCAAACTCTATCAATCGTACGCTGTCAAGCGGGTTCCCATTGGTATCGAACGATTGAGCATAGACAAGATTTTTATGCGACGGAATCACGGCAGTGATGTGATTCGCAGCAACAAGTCGTGCTGCATCACAGGCTGTGTATGCAACAGCTTGAAGAGTTGGCACAGCAATAAGGCGCGGTGCGGTGTTTGAAGGTGCCTGAGAAAAATCATCGGGAAAGCAGAGCGCTTTTGCTAATGCAGCACCAATCCGCAAGCCCGTAAAGGAGCCGGGACCAGCCGAAACAGCTACCGCTTGAAGTTCATCAACACGAACGCCCAGCGCATCGCAGAGGAAGCCACAGGACTGCGCCATGAGTCTATCGTGAACATGCCGCTCAAAAAAAGCAAGTTCAGCAATGATAGTATGAGCACGTGCCAGAGCAATACCACAGGTTGTACCAGAGCTTTCAATGCAAATCAGAAGGGGTGCGTCGTCGGAGAATTGTTGTTGCACGGGATCGGAGAGAATGATTATTCAGGAATGATTTCGTAGTCGGAAAGAAGTTCGTCAACCACAAGCGGAAGCGGACCGAAATCCATTTGGAAAGTCGTCAACTGTACGCCCTCTGTGTTCAGCCCTTTGAGCAAACGTTCCTCCCGTTGCATTTGCACAAGCCAATCGTAGAGCATGGGTGACACATAGACGCGGTTCGGATGTTCGCCATCGTGAACACGTATGAACTCCTGAACCGTATGGTAAAGTTCTTCTGAGGCATCAAAGTAATCCATAGCGTAATTTGGCCCACAAAATTAAAGAAGTACGAATTTTCAGGCATAAATACAGATTTCATCCATTCTATGCAAACGGTTTTGTGCTCGATTGTACAGAAGTTGTGGAGAAAGTGAGACAGGATGCGCCCGATGTGAGACATAGCATAAATGATAAGGCGCATTGTAAGGTCGGAATATTTTTTTTCGATGTTCACCAAAAATTCATTAAACCTTTACTACTTTTGTATCATCAAAACTGACAATCACTCTCAGTGATGTAGGTTTAATTTTTTTCTAATCATATTTATAGGAGTTTTCCATGCGTAAATTTGGTCTTGCATTCCTTGCAGTGTTCGCTTTCGCGGCTATTTCCCCAGTTTTGGCTCAAGAAGCTAAAAAAGAAGAAAAAAAAGGCGAAATGAAAGACAAAAAAGCTGCAAAAAAAGAAAAGAAAGAGAAGAAAATGGAAGAGAAAAAAGAAGAGAAGAAATAATTCTTCTCGACTTAAAGTCTCTCACTCTTTCAGTCGAAAAAAGCCGATGCAATCTTTGCGTCGGCTTTTTTTATTACATATCCCAAAAGAGCTTAATTTTATGGCGCGGTTTTTGAAGTGGGATTTGTTTACATAAGTATGATATTTTTTCTCATTATACGACTGCTATGAGCAACCGTACTGCTACCACTCAACGAATCGTTACGACACCAATGAGACGTTTATTATTTTGGAGGAGATTAGGCCTTCTTTTGATGCTGCTTCTATCCATCAGTAGTACAGCACCTTGCCTACAGGCTCAAGAGAAAATTTCTCCGAACGCAAAGTCGTTTGTTTCCGTCTTGCTGGAACAAAAAACGACCAATGAGGTTTCTTCTACGCAGAAGAACCAAATCAAAAAAAGTACGACAAATACCGTAGAAGCACATTCGTTATCTGCCACAGGTTCAGAAAAACAAGGCACGACGACCGATTTTACGCCAATAGATATTATCAAGTTTGGCAGGGTTGTCTGTAATACATCAAGTTCTGGGATATATACTATAAATATTTACGATCCATTTAATCCTACTAAATCAGTTCCCGGCACAGTAGATTCTATCTGGATTTCTGGTCCGAATGCGAATGAGTTTAGAGTGGAAGATATAAGCGCTGCCTCTCGCACATTAATTTTGCCCGCAGCCGTCCCTTTGACATTCAGTCTTGTTTTTGTTCCGACCTCACTCGGCTTTAAAAATGCCACGTTTAACTATAAAGCTCGCTCGTCAAGTGGAATACAAATAAAGCAGTTGCCAATAGAAGCCGAAAAGCAGCTTCTTAATTTTTCGTTGTTAGCAGCTAATTACACTTTCCCAAGCATGCAGCCTTTTACTGCTACGACCGCAACGATTCCCTTCATTGTAAATACAGGCACAATCCCTCTGGATTGGACATTACCAAGCAAAAAAGTTAATGGTGTTAGCATTACAAATTTGTCGCCCAACCCAACACCTGTTGGAGGGGTATCTACAATCACGATTGCCTTTGATGGCGGTCCGCCGGGGACGATTGCATTTTTTGATCAACCGTTTATCAACCGTACATGCAATATCAACACGCCGTTTGCTGTGACCGTTCCGGTACGCCCCAATCCTCAGAATATCACTGTACAATCCCAAACTAGTGTGCCGATATCTACTTCGCAATATGGCAATTTTCTGTGCGAAGCTGCGCCCAAAGACATAACAGTTCAACTTTTTAATTCGGGACAGTTAGATTTGACTGTGACGGGGGCGACGATTACGCCGGCTGGTGATTTCCAGATTATTAGCCCGCCGAATATTTCATCGGCATCACCGCTTACAGTACCCTATTATAGCTCCACGCCTGTGACCATTCGCTACAACCCTCGTACACTCGGAACACAAAATGTAGCGCTTCGTTTTTTTTCGAATGCGTCAAATACCCCAACGGGCAGTACCACTCTTACACTCACGGCAGTGAAAGATTCTGCCAGCTTGCTCGTGCCGACAGCCCTTGTGCAGTTTCCTACGGTTGACCAAGGTGACGTTGCACAACAACAACAATTTTCGTTTACCAACAATGGCACAGTGCCACGTTCATGGTCGTTACCGATTGTGGTGGGAAATTTTACTGTGGACAATATTACGCCGAATCCCACGCCTGCCGGACAGCAAGCACAAGTAACCGTGCGCTTTACAAACACTACTCTACCCGGAGCATTTTCAAATACGCTCAATCTGACAGATTCTTGTGGGCGCATCTACCCCGTCGTGTTCCGCGAAACAGTACAGCAGCCCAAACCAGGCATTGAAATAGTAAATCCATTGATTGTGCCAAAACTTACGTGTGCAGATACGGCTTCCATCGCTGTTCCTATCACAAATCGCACAAAAACAAGCGGTGCGCCGCTGATAATTAGTAACGTGATGATTAGCGGCACTGATGCGGCTGATTTTATTTTGCAGCCAACAACATATCCGTTTCAAATCGGAGCAAATACCACCGACACAAGAATCCGCCTACTTTTCCGTCCACGCGCCGGAACAACGGGGCGTAAAACAGCCCAGTTGACGATCGTTTCCGACGGTCAGAATGTAACGCAAGATGGTGGGCGCTACACGATTATATTGGAGGCATTTAAAGACATTGTTGGCTTTACATTGTCTCGCCACGATATATCGTTGACCAATCTTTTACCCAACACCGATTACAGCGACACGCTTACACTGACAAACACCGGAACGGTAGATTTGACGTGGGGTGCACCACCAAACAACGTTTTTGCTATTGCCAATCCATTTTTTATGGATGTGACCCCACAAACTACGCCTGTTGGCAAAACCTCGTTAGTAACGATTCGCTTCCGCACTACGCAGGACGACGTTTCGGGACGCGGAACATTCGTTGATATTTGTGGTAAACAAGATGCAGTCAATATCACAGCATCTATGCTCCGCCCACGCATCGCCACTGACCGAGGGTTCGCGGCGTTTGGAATATTAACATGTGAGCCTAATTTAGCGACAACAATCAAAGTCACAAACACGGGCGGTCAGGATTTACGTCTAACGAGTCCGCCAACAATCGCTCCCAATGCGGGATTCACAGTGGTCAGTCCAAACATTAGTGCTGTTACGCCGTTGGTGATACGGCGCGGTGATTCCACAGAATTTCGGCTCAATTTCGTGCCGCCGGCTGGTCGCACGGGTGATATTCAAGCAATTATGAGTATCGGCTCGAACGCCATCAACGGCACAACGACCGTTACCTTGCAGGCACGCAAAGACTCGCTTGGTTTTGACCTTTCGGTTTCATCCGTTGTTTTCAACAATCTACCGCCGAATACGCCGTCAACAGCCACATTCACCATCCGCAACACAGGAAATTTGAAAATACTGTGGGGAACAACGCCTTTCACGTTTGGCAATGGTGACGATCGTAGATTCCGTATTGATGCTATTATGCCGCCTGAAACGCCAGTTGGCGGCACGTCCACTGTACAGGTAACCTTCTTGGGAGCGCCTAATTCAAAGGCGGGTGGTGGGCAGTTCATACAACTTTACAGCGCTGATACGACGCTGCGAACAAACGTTAACACCTTGTGTGATAAAAGTGCAAATTTCCGTATGGCGGCAAGCGTGCTGGACGCACTCGCTACGCTTGAAGCAGGCAGAGATTCTGCCTCGCCCGGAACCGATGTCATCATTCCAATTTACCTCCGCAACGGGCGCTACCTACAAGAATCCAAAGCGACGGAGTTTACCGTCAATCTTCGCTACAATTATTCACTGATCTATCCGCTTGAGAACGCGCCGTTTACAGCAGCAAAAGGACGTATTCAAGGCAGAGAACGAACAATTTCGCTACGATTGCCTGTGAAGACGACCGACGTAAGCGGTAAAGACACTGTATTGGCGCGGCTCAAATTCCGCACGACGCTTGGCAGCACGACGGGAACGGTGCTGCACCTTGACAGTCTCGTAGCGGTGGGTGGCATCGTAAAATTGGACACCATCCCGGGGCAATTTAATCTGATAGGGCTTTGCTACGAAGGTGGTACACGCTTGTTTGACGACGGCAATGCGACATTATCGCTGGCACAGAATGCCCCGAACCCAAGTGCCGACAAAACCACGATTTCTTTTAGTATTCTTGAGCCGGGAAAAACGTCACTCACGATATTTAATATCATGGGCAAGGAGGTTTTGCGGGCGATAGACGCAGAGCTACCAGTGGGCGGTTACGATGCCGAAATTGATGTTTCGCAGCTTTCGTCTGGTATCTATTTCTACGTACTTCAAACGCCAACAGCACGACTGACCAAGCGTATGGAGGTGGTAAAATGATAGCTGCAACACGATTTACGTTAAGCTCCTCACCCCAAACCTCTCCCAAAGGGCGTACTCTGGCTCCTTCTCCCTTTGAGAGAAAACGGGGGATGAGGGATTCTTTATACAAAATGATGAACAGACTCAGTGTTCTCGCTCTCGCAATACTTACAATGGCGGCTATTACTGCCACCGCACAGGAAAATATTTCGCAGACTATTCCCACCGTTGCACCAGACACGGAGTTACGGCATCGTTTTGGCGTGTACGGCGCATACAACCTCAATTTCCACACGGCGGATTTCAGGAAATTACCAAACATCCCGAACTGTTGTGGAGGTTTTACGGGAGGCAATGGATCCGGCTTCACGGCTGGGTTATTATACGAAATTCCTTTTGCCAGTAAATTAGCGGTGTCACTGCGTTTGGGGTACAATTCGCAAAACGGATTGCTCTTCTTTGACCAGCGCAATGACAGTTCATTAGTCAACATCGGCGGTGAACCAGTACAAGCAACATTCCGCCACAGCCTTGCTGCAAAACTCGCTAATCTCGGATTCGAGCCTCTATTGCACTTCAAGCCCTTTGATTCGTTCGAGGGCGGCACAGGCGGCTTGATTGTAAGCCTTGGTGGACGGATTGGCTATGTTTTTCAACGTGAGTACGAACAAAAAGAAGAAATCACCGACCCAACCGATAAAGGCGTATTTGTTGAGACCCAACGCCGCACGCGGAATGAATTTAGCGGAACGCTGCCCGATGGCAGCACCCTCACGGCTTCGGTGCTTGGCGGTGTGAGCTATGAACTGCCGCTCAACCGCAACGGTACGGTATTCCTTGCGCCGGAGATTTTTTATTCGTTTGGTCTGACACCAGTGGTGAACGGGCTTACGTGGCGCGTGAATCAATTGCGCTTTGGGATTGCACTGAAATTTGCCCCAGCGAAAAAACCTAACGACCCAAAACCTGACCCCATCGAACCACCAACACCTCCGAAAGAACCGCGCGAAACGTTCCATGAACCGCCGCCGCCAACCGTCGTTACGCCGCCGTCAGGCAAGACAGACACGCTCACAGCATCCGTCACGGCTACGGCAGTGGAAGCAGACGGACGCGAATTGCCAGAGTTAAAATTTCGCATTGAGGAGTTTTTGTCGGACAACCTTCGTCCGCTGTTGCCCTACGTATTTTTTGACGAAGGCAGCGCAACAATTCCCGACCGCTACGAACGCTTGTCGCCAAAGGAAACAAAAAACTTCCACGTGGACAAACTTCACAACCTCGATATTATCACGACGTACCGCCACTTGCTGAATATCGTTGGCAATCGGATGCAAAAATACAAAGGCGCAACGCTCACCATTACAGGTTGCAATGACTTTATGACCTCCGAGAAAGGCGATTTGGACGTGTCGTATCGCCGTGCTGAGGCTGTACGCAGCTATTTGACAAAAATTTGGGGCATAGAAAGCACACGCTTAAAGCTCGAAGCCCGCAATCTGTCAGTGGTTCCGACTGTTGCCTCAACAAAAAATTATCAAAACGAGGTGAACCAAGAAAACCGCCGCGTGGAGCTATTTTCTGATACGTGGGAAATCCTTGAACCTGTGCGGACGGCGGACACCATTCGCACCGTTTCGCCGCCCGTGATCCGCTTCCGCCCTGTGGTCAAGGCTACGAACGGTGTGGCATCGTGGAGCATGAAAGCGGGACAGAACAACCAAACGCTCAAAGAGTTTTTGGGCAATGGCGGCGATCCACCGGCGCAACTTGATTGGGAAATTGCGTCGTTACAAACAAATGTGCCACGCGCTTCCACACCGCTTGAATACACGCTGTCGGTGACAGACAATGCTGGACGTACGCTCCAAACAACCGTCGGCAAAGCGCCTGTGGAGCAAATCACAATCCAGCGCAAACGCCGCGAAAGGCTCAACGACAAGGTGATTGACCGTTACAGTTTGATTTTGTTCGATTTCGACAAAGCAACGATTACCGAAGCACACAAACGGATTATTGAGTATATCAAACAACAAATTTCACCGCTTTCGACGGTGAGGATTGCAGGTTATACGGATTACACAAATCCGGCGGATTACGCACAAAAACTCTCCAAATCTCGTGCAGAAGTTACTGCAAGGGCGCTCGGGCAGGATGAAGCCGAAGTAAAAGGCATTGGCAAAAACGTGTTGCTCTACGATAACAACGTCCCCGAAGGGCGCTTCTATTGTCGCACGGTGACGATTGTGGTCGAAACGCCAATTTCGGCACGGTAGCTCGGAGTGATGGTTAATTGATGAATTATGGACGGCATTCTCGTGATGTCGTCCATTTTTTTGCCCTTTACCTACTTTTTGCTACAAATTTGGTGATTACCGCTAAGAATGCTATTTTCCGTCTTCCGCAACACGACGAGAATTTCCTTTTTTTACTCGTTATCTCAATTCCACGGAGAATCGCATGGATACCCTCATCTTAGATGTTTCTCGGGTCGGTGGTTTGACCGATGAACAACTTTTCCGACTGTGTAGCTCGAATAAGAATATTCGCATTGAACGAAACCAGAAAGGCGAACTCATGCTCATGCACCCTACAGGCGGCGGTTCCGGCTACCGCAACAGCGATATACTTGGCGAACTTGTTCGATGGAACAAACGTCACAAACAAGGTATAGTCTTCGATTCTTCGACGGGTTTCACACTGCCAAATGGTGCTATGCGTGCGCCCGACGTGGCTTGGGTAACGAATGCACGGTGGGAAGCGCTCTCCAAGCTGGAGCAAACAAGATTCCCGCCGCTTTGTCCCGATTTTTTGGTCGAGGTGATGTCCGAAAGTGACAGTCTGAAAGAACTCCAAGCCAAGATGCGCGAGTGGATGGATAATGGTTGCCGTTTGGCGTGGCTTATCAACCCAAAAACTGAAAAAGTCTATATTTACCGTACCGACGGCGATTTGAGCGTCGTCGAAGGTTTTGATAACAGCATTTCTGGCGAAGATGTACTGCCGGATTTTCTCTATGAGCTTAAAGAACTTCGCTAAAATTTGCATATGCCTCACAACCGACAATCCTTCCGAACTATTTCTCTTCATCTATTTCCCAAATCGTTGTATGAATACTGTTGTTACTCTGAAGCGTACCGTCATAGCCGCTCTATTGCTGATTGTGGTAGCATTTGGCAATGTCAATGCCCAAAAAACTAAATCCGATGCACCTTCCGGCGCAGTAGGAGATAAAGTGAGCGACAAACTTTTTTCTGAAATGAAGTGGCGTAATATTGGTCCTTACCGTGGCGGGCGCTCGCTGGCTGCTGCGGGACATGCTGACCAGCCATACACCTACTATTTTGGGGCAACGGGCGGCGGAGTATGGAAATCCACCGACGGCGGCACGAATTGGCGCTGTGTGTCCGATAAATTCTTTAAAACAAGTTCTGTTGGCGCATTGGCAGTGGCTCCGAGCGACCCGAACGTGATTTACTGCGGCATGGGCGAAACGGATATTCGCGGTGATATTGCGATGGGCGATGGTGTGTATAAATCCACCGATGGGGGCGAAACGTGGAAAAATGTTGGCTTGAAAGAAACACAGGCTATAGGGCGCGTTGTGATTCACCCACAGAACCCTGATGTGGTCTATGTTGCAGCAATGGGACATGTTTTTGGGCAAAACAAAGAACGCGGCGTGTATCGCTCAATGGACGGCGGCACGACGTGGAAACAGATTCTCTTCAAAAATGACAAAACAGGAACAACGACCATTGCGATGGATCCAAACAACCCGCGCATACTCTATGCTGCAATGTGGGAAGCATACCGCAACGCATGGAGCATGTCGAGCGGCGGCGAAGGCAGTGGTTTGTGGAAATCCACCGATGGCGGCGATACGTGGACGGACATCACCCGCAATCCGGGTTTGCCAAAGGGCGTGATTGGTAAAATTGGCGTGACTGTTTCGCCCGTGAACTCGAGCCTCATCTGGGCAGTCGTAGAAAGCGAGAATGGTGGGCTGTTTCGCTCGGACGATGCCGGAAAAACATGGACGCGCACAACCGACGACCGTAATTTACGCCAGAGAGCCTGGTATTACTCGCACGTCCACGCCGACACGAAAAATCCTGAAACCGTTTTTATCAACAACGTGAATTTTCTGAAATCCGTGGATGGCGGCAAAACGTTCAAGACTATTTCCGTCGGACACGGCGATACACACGATCTCTGGCAAGATCCAAAAAACTCCGACCGTATGATTTTAGCAGATGACGGCGGCGCGGAAGTGAGCTATAACGGCGGCAGAACGTGGTCGGAACTTGATTTACCAACAGCACAATTTTATCACGTAACGGTGGATAACCAGTTCCCGTACCGCATTTACGGCGACCAACAAGATAATTCCGGTGTCTGCATCAAAAGCCGTAGCGTCGGTGGGTTTGGTATTACGGCGAAAGATTGGTTTGTATGTGCACCCGGCGAATCAGGCTATATCACGGCTCATCCAATAAAACCGCACCTGATTTTTAGCGGCAACTACGGAGGGCAGTTAGCGAAATATGACACAAAACTGGATCAGATGCAAGACATATCACCCGCGCCGGAAGAGGTCATTGGTGAAGGTTCCATTAACCGCAAAGAGCGTTTCCAGTGGACATATCCAATTGTGTTTTCGCCACACGACGCAACCACGATGTATGCAACGTCGCAACACGTCTGGAAAACTACGAATGAAGGAATGTCGTGGGAACGCATCAGCCCCGACCTTACGCGCAACGACAAAAACAAACAAGTACCCTCTGGCGGTCCGATTACGAAGGATAACACGGGCGTAGAAGTCTATAATGACATTTTTACCTTTGCCGAATCACCCGTTGAGAAAGATGTACTCTGGGCTGGGAGCGATTGCGGGCTGATTCACGTCAGCCGCGATGGTGGTAAAAATTGGGCGAACATTACGCCGAAAGATTTGCCAGAAGCGATGATTAGCATGATTGAGCCATCGCCGTTTGAAAAAGGTGTGGCGTACGTGGCGGTGAATCGTTATAAATTTGACGATCAAAAACCCTACGCTTTCAAAACGAATGACTACGGCAAAACGTGGACAAAAATCACAAATGGCATCCCCGAAGGCGCATTTCTCCGCGTTGTCCGCGAAGACCCGAACAAACGCGGATTGCTCTATGCTGGCACGGAAACAGGGTTGTATGTGTCGTTCAACGACGGCTCAAGCTGGCAGCCGCTTCAACTCAACCTTCCGCTCACACCCATTCACGATTTGGTTATCCACAAACGCGAGAAGGATTTGATTGCAGCCACGCACGGGCGGGCTTTCTGGGTATTGGACGACGTAACGCCGCTTCATCAAATCAAAGACGGCGCGGTTGCAGCTGACCACAAAGCAGGTGATTTCCTCTTTGCGCCGCGTCATTCCTATCGCGTGGATGGTGGTTCTGGCGGTGGTCGTGGGGCGGCGACCGTCGGCGAAAATCCGTCAAACGGCGTGTTGGTGTATTACAACCTGAAAGAAGCTACTGCAAAAGACGCTAAAGACACGGTGAAATTAGAGTTCGTAGATGAAAAAGGTGCGCTCGTGATTGGGTATTCAAACAAACAAGACCGCAAAGGCAAGCCAGTAAAAGAATCGCAAGAATTTTACGAAAACCCCGAAACCAAGCGCCCCGATGTGGTAACGACTAACGAAGGTATGAACCGTTTTGTGTGGAATATGCAATATCCCGACGCAGTCGAAGTGCAAGGAGCGCTGTTGTGGGGCGGCTCGTTGGCTGGTCCAAAGGTGGTTCCGGGCAAATATCAAGTACGTTTGAGCATTGCCGGAAAAGTTGTCGGCACACAGTCGTTTGAGATTTTGAAAGACCCGCGTGTGGAAACGCCGCTTGCTGATTTACAAGCGCAATTCGCGCTGCATCAAGACATCAATACAAAACTCACAGAAACGAACAAAGCGGTTAACCAAATCCGTGAGGTTCGCAAGCAAGTAAATTCAACACTTGAACGCCTGTCGGGGAGCGATCCCGCGAAGCCGCATCCGAACGCAAAAGCCGCTAAAGATGCAGCCAAGCCGTTTTTGGATAGCCTTGCATCGGTTGAAAACGAATTGATTCAACCTAAACTGAAAAGCAGTCAAGATGTGCTGAACTTCCCACCACGCCTTGACAATAAGTTTGCATCGCTCGGAAGTTACGTTTCATCGGCAGATACCAGACCCACACAACAAGCGTACGACCTTTTCAAGGAGCTTTGCATCCGTTTGGAAGCACAGATGAACCGTCTGAAGCCGCTTATGGGCGTTGAATTACCAAAGTTTAACAAGATGATTCAAGAGCAGAGCGTTCCGGCGGTGATTGTTGAGTGATGAGGCGTGACGAAGAAGAAAAAAAGCGGTGGAAGCAAAACTTCTACCGCTTTTCTTTTATTCTGGCATAAACGTTCACACACCGAACCTACACGCCGCAGCGCTCAAAAATGGCATCCACGTTTTTGAGTGATTTCCGTACGTCACAAATTTCGTCCAACTCACCCACCTTGAAGTGCTTCATCACGTCCGCATCCTCTTTTAAGCGCTCCAGAAGTGTTTTGCGCTCGCTACCTACGGCATTGATATTTTCCCATGTTTTCATGGCGCTGCGTTGCACCATTGCGTAGCTGTCCTCACGCGAAACGCCACGCTGGGCGAGTTCGAGCAACACGGTTTGCGAGAATGTGAGACCGCAGGTGAGGTCGAGATTTTTTTGCATATTGTCGGGGTAAACGAGCAGGTTGTCGAGCAAATTCGTCATCAGATGCAGCATGTAATCAAGCGCGATAGTGGAATCGGGGCAAATCACGCGCTCCACACTGCTGTGCGAGATGTCGCGTTCGTGCCACAGCGCCACGTTTTCGAGCGCTGCCATGGCATTCCCACGCAACAGCCGCGCCAAGCCGCATACACGCTCGCTCACAATCGGATTGCGTTTGTGTGGCATTGCAGAACTACCCTTTTGCCCTTTCGAGAAAAACTCCTCCGCTTCGAGTACTTCCGTGCGCTGCAAATGGCGGATTTCCGTCGCAATTTTTTCGAGCGATGCGCCAACGATGGCAAGCGTTGCCAAAAATTCCGCGTGGCGGTCGCGCTGAATCACTTGTGTGGAAACAGACTCAGGCTTCAACCCTAATTTTTCGGAAACATATTCTTCCACCTTTGGCGAAATATGCTCGTACGTGCCGACCGCGCCGCTAATCATTCCCGCCGACACCGCTTCAATAGAGCGCTCTAACCGAGTGATGTTGCGTTTTGATTCTTCGTACCAAAGCAACATTTTTAAGCCAAACGTTGTCGGTTCAGCGTGGATGCCGTGTGTGCGCCCCACCATAATTGTATATTTGTGTTCTTTGGCACGTTTGGCGAGTATATCGCGGAGCCGCACAAGGCTTGCAAGCAAGAGTTCACCGGCTTGCTTGAGCTGGACGGACAAACACGTGTCTAACACATCGCTGGAAGTCATGCCAAGATGAATGAAGCGCGACGGCTCGCCGACGTATTCGGCAACGTTTGTGAGGAATGCAATCACGTCGTGTTTTGTTGTTTCCTCAATTTCCAGCACACGCGCCACCTCGAACTTCGCCGTAGAGCGGATGTGGGCAGACGTTCCGGCGGGAATAACGCCAAGCTGTTCTTGTGCTTCACACGCAAGAATTTCGATTTCAAGCCAAATGCCGTATTTGTTCTGGTCGCTCCAGATAGCACCCATCTGCGGGCGTGTGTAGCGTTCAATCATGGTTATAAGAAATAAAAGATAAGGCAAAAGAGAATTGTTCATTTCAAAATCGCTACAAAACTACGCATTCTCGCGTTGTTGCGAAAATATCGTCAGAAGCTGTGCGAAGTTTCTTTTGCGCTGGGTCTTTTATGGGTCTTTTATGGTATCATAAGTTTGTGTACATTTCGTCTGTCAAAAGGGAGTTTGTGTTTTGCGAACCAGTATTTTGAAGGGAGAGGGATTCCATGATACCATCTGCACAAAAGAAGCAGGGTGGTCTGAGGCGTACGCGCTTCACACTCTTTGCTAAAATTCTTGGCTTGGCACTTACGGTTGTTGGTCTGAGCATCGTGGCAAAAATCTTCGACCGCCTACAAACTGTTGCTTTCAACGAGCGCGACGATGCCCGCTTGATGAATGTTGCACTGCTCAATGCTCATCGTTTTGAACGTTTGTTTCTTGTTACTCGCAAACTTGAAGATGTTGAACAATTCTCTCGTTCCACCCATGCTGTTGACTCAATCCTTGCGCTAAGCGGCTTGACGGTGACGGAACAGCGCACCAAACAAGAATGCGACCAATATAATACGATGTTTCAAACGCTTGTTGTCACTATGAAAGAACGTGGTCTGAACGAGGATATGGGCGTAGAAGGCGCATTCCGCAACAGCGTTCACGGGATTGAAAGTATTACTGACTCGCTCAAAAAAGTTGAACTCCAAGTAAGTATGCTTCAACTGCGCCGTAGCGAAAAAAATTTCCTCCTGCGTCATGCCGAGAAAAACTCAGGTAAATATGCTGGTTACATAAAAGACAATATCAAAGAACTCATCAATCATGCACAAGAAAGCAAACTTCCCGAACCCATCAAAAATCAGTTGACAACGCTTGCACGGGATTTTGAGGAGAAATTTTTGCATTTGGTGGATTTATACAAAAAAATTGATGCGGTGGACGCACAATTGCAAGGGCAATTTGACAAAGTAAACGTAGAAATTGAGAGTATCGTGGCGGAAAAGGAACGCGCCACTCTGTCGTATCAAACACTATCCTTTATCGCAACACTTCTCGCGTTTGGCATCGGCATTGGCTTGGCGATTGTCACCGCACGCAGCATTGCTAAACCGATAGTACGGTTGGAAGAAGCCGCTCGGCAAGTGGCGGCGGGAGATTTTACGGTGACGATTGCCGCAACATCGAATGACGAAGTTGGTAGCCTTGCGGAGTCCTTCACAACAATGGTACAGAATATCCGTGAGGCTACGAACGCACTGCAAACTGAAAAAGCCAGTGTTGAACAAAAGGTTCAAGTGGCAGTTGCTGCTTCCGAACACGAAAAAGAATATCTTGCAACCAGTGTTGAAACGATGCTTGAAGGCATTGGCAGATTCTCTAACGGCGATTTGACCGTGCGGCTTGACGCGGATCACACAGACGAAATCGGCAAACTCTATCGTGGCTTCAATCAAGCGCTGACAGGCATTCAGGACATGGTGCAGCGCGTAATAGAAGCTGTGCAAGAAACAGCGTCATCGGGGGCAGTCATTGCTGAAAAAACGGCTCACCTCAGCGCTGGCGCACAAGAACAGACACGCCGCACGAATGCTGCTGTGCAGGCAATTGATGCTATTAGTGCCATTATAGACCGTAACGTCAAAAAAGTGGATGAAGCGACACTTCAATCACAGTTTGCTACCGATCATGCACGCAGCGGCGTGGAACACGTGGAGCAAAGTACGCGCGGCATCGGCTCTATTGTAGAGGCAACGGTTGCTGTAGAAGAACGTATTGCTGCGCTGCGTCAGCAAATTGACAATGTGAGCGAAGTTGCCAATACTATTCGTGAAATTGCTGACCAAACAAACCTGTTAGCACTCAATGCTTCCATCGAAGCCGCTCGTGCGGGCGAGCAAGGGCGCGGCTTTGCCGTCGTTGCCGATGAAGTCCGCAAACTCGCCGAGCGCACTGCTGAAGCCACGAAGGACATCGGTTCAACTATTGTCCACGTGCAACGCGAGGCACACGAAGCAGACGCGGCAATGCAAGCCGCACGAAGTATTGTTGGGCGCGGTATGACGATGATGAAGGGCGTTACCTATATGTTCGAGGAAATTATGAACATCGTGCAGCAAGTAGCGGTCGCAATTCAGCAGGTGCAGCAAAGCAGTAGCGAAGAAATAACGCTTAGTAAAAATATTCGCAGTGACATCTCGACGATTGTTGATGTGACGTTAGAATCAGGACAAAACATCAAACAACTAACGGACATCGCTGAAGATTTGCAGTCGGTAATGGCAAATTTGCAGGAACTCGTGGGCAGATTCACTATTCAAGCATATAACGGCAGCTTGTCACATTCATCGCGCTCATCTCGCTCGTTACAATCACCATCTGAGCGTCGTTTACATGGCTAAATATAATTTTGAACAAACGCAAACTTTATGGCAAATTCAGTCATTATCTACACCGACGGCGCATGTAGTGGCAATCCCGGACCGGGCGGTTACGGCACAATATTGATAAGTGGAAATCACCGGAAAGAACTTTCGAGCGGCTTTCGGCGAACAACGAACAATCGCATGGAGATTCTTGCGGTAATAGCGGGTTTGGAGGCACTCACACGTCCGTGTGCCGTGGCGGTTTGGACGGATTCCTCGTATGTGTGCAACGCCATTAAACAAGGCTGGGCAAAAAAATGGCGCTCGCAAGGCTGGATGCGAAATAAAAAAGACCGTGCAGAAAACCCTGACCTCTGGGAACGGCTTCTGGCACTATGCGACGAGCATACGGTAGAATTTAACTGGTTGCGCGGACACGCCGGTCATCCCGAAAACGAACGGGCGGACAGAATTGCTGTTGCTGCCTCGCAAGCACCAAATCTACCCGCCGACGCATATTACGAAACCTACGCATCAAAATAATTTTTGGCTGGCTGACATCACTCGTCTTAAAACCCAATCTCCCGTAGCCTGTCCGTCACGGACTCCACATAAATATTTCGCGCCTCGCCATAGACCAATCCAAGCGGAATAAGCATCAAGGAACCGTAGGAAGCCGGATTTGAATTCTCGAACTTCGAGGTGGCAAGCACAGTTTCTTCGTCGGGACGAAATTCATTATCAATATCATGGACGGCAACCGTACAGCCATATTCAGTTGGCTTTCCGTCCTCTACCGGAACACCCGTAAAACCAAGTAACTGAAACGGAATACGAATCTTCACGATATAACCTTTGTCCCACAGCGTTGATGCCACCTTAACTTGCGTGACGGCTTGTTTTTGAGCATCCGTGAGATTATCTACTGCGCTTGTCGTGACGCTCGGCTTACGATCGGTGAAGTTGCCCGGATGAATCGTAAACGCAAAAATACTTGATTCTGCCTTTGTTCGGAAGCTCTCGACTTTTCCCTTTTTCCGCAAAAAACGATTTCCCACATTCGACATATCCAACCAAACCTCGACTTTATCATGCGGAAGACTGTCTTTGCCGCTTGCAACCACGATGTCATCGGTCACACGCACAAGAAAGTACAAATATTGCTCGTTGTGAACCGACCGCACATTGAATGAAAGATCATCCTTACCGCCCCAGTAGAATGCGCCTTTGGTGGCGAATTTTACGGAGTTGCTCACGGCATCGGCGGAAAAGCCTTTGAACACGTAATTCCCACGCGGGTATGACGGAATCGAGAGGAAATCAGCGTAAAAAAGTTCGTCATTCAATTTTGTATCGCGATATTTTTCGTAAGCAGTGAGCGCTTGATAATTGCGATACGTCTCGTGGGTCATATTTTTGATGCGCTCGGTTTTGAATTGGTCAAGCACAATCAGCGAGCCATTATCAAGCCTATAGCCGGTGATAGACCACTCAAAATCCTGATATTTTTGCAACACAAAGCAGCCATTCTCTTTAATGAATACGCCCACTTCAAGCGGAAGTTCAATGAACGTATATTGGAACTTGCCCACACGCGTCAAATAACCATCAATATCAACAAATAAATAGACCTGAACATTTCTGCCTTTGTCATTTGCCTGCCGTACAGACAGCGCCACGTCCGGGAAACCGTCGCCGGAGAAATCGCCCACATCCCAGCCCCAAATACGATATTGTGTGCCTTTAGGAAGCTGTTCTTTGAGGTCTTCGATGAGTTCATCCGCGAAAAATGGTTGCAACTTTTCCTGCATTTGCTCGAAGGTCATGCCCGTCTGAGCCTGCGCGGACAACGGTGACAGAGCGGTCATGCCTGAAATTATACCCCAAAAGAAGCACCAAGCTGTTATAGTGCGAACAACGTATCGCATACGATTAATGAGTGATTTTTGCAAGTTCATGAAGTTCAGCCTCCGAAAGCTGTGTGTATTTCGCTATCTGCTCCAACGGCAGATTATCCTTAAGCATCGCAAGAGCAATTTCGCGTTTTTCTTCGTGTTGCCCTATTTCGTGTCCAATTTCACGCCCGCGTTGTTCGCCACGTTGTTCGCCACGTTGTTCGCCGCGCTTCTCAATATCTTTATATGCCCGCGATTGGCGGACTTTTTCTTCAAAATCAAAAATATCCATCATGGCTTCAATCCTTTCGATTGGGATGTTGGGTAAAGGTGTACCGTTCTGCCTTTCGCACGTCCTCGCCGATAAGCGCGAAAAATGCTTCCGGCACTTGTTTGAACAACGTGTAAAAGAACGTGTCTGTCCTCATAGATTTTTCCCGTGTTTCCTAATTCGACGGCGATGTTTTTTGTAGCGCCTCGAAATACTTGCGAATCAAGGTTTCATAATCCTTCGTATAGCCCTGCTGCACAGATTTTAAAAGCTCCTGAAGCGCACGATTTCTACCTTCTTGAGTTTTCATATCCACGTCTGCCGGGCTTTGGCGCGACACATTTTCGCCGGCACGCGAGTCGCGCTGTTTTTCATAATCGCGTTCGCGGGTGGAACGTGTGGCATCCAACAAACGCGATAAAATCCGCTCCTGACGGCGCATGGTTTCTTCAGACACCGCACCATTTTTCATATCCGAAACAATTTCCTGCATATCCTTTGCCAAACGGTCTAAATCGCCCATAGCCCGCTTGCCGCCTGTTTTCTGTTGCTTGTTCAATTCTTCCAACGATTTACGAATCGCCTCTTGCTGCGCGGCAAGCCGTCCGACTTGCTCACCATTTGCCTGACCAAGTTTTTCGCCGCCTTGTTGCTGTTGCATCTGTTGCATTCCTTGATTTACCGCCTGTTGCTGGGCAGCCATCTGCTGCAAGCGTTCCATGAAACTCTGTCCGCCGCCTTGTCCCTGACCATCGCCCTGCTCACCTTGTCCCTGTCCGCCCGGACCCTGACCGCCTTGCATTTGCGACAATGCGCCTTGCATCCCTTGAGCAGCGCGGTTCATAGAACCCATTGCCTGCCCTTGGTTCTGCGATGCCTGTCCGGAGTTGCGCTCTTCAAGCTGACCGGTAGCGTTTTCCATTTGTTGCATAGCATCACCAAGTTCTTTGCCCATTTCCGGCGTAACAGAGAAAGATTTTTGCGAAAGCTCGACCATCTGACTGATGACATTTCGCATGTCTTGGGCAAGATTCGACTGCTCCTGCGCCATCTCGCGGTGCTGGTTCGAGTTAAAATCCATATTCTGCGTTTGCTGCTTGAGTTGTTCCTGACGTTTCGAGAGGGAAAGCATATTCTGAAGCGACTTTTGCATAGAGCGAATAGCTTCTTGCTGCACGTTGCGCTGCATCTCTTTTTTCAGGTTTTGCATTTGTTTAGCAAACTGTTGCAGATTTTTTTGCGCCTGCTCTTGCTGCTTTTTGGCTTGTTGTTGGTTGCCCTGCTCCATCTGCTTT
>JANYIG010000231.1 GCA_025358765.1 Candidatus Kapaibacterium sp. | reverse complement strand
TTACCGTATTGCACACAATCAAACACGATATATCGCTTGACCATTTCTCCCTGAATAGTGTGGTAAAATCTGATGATGTTTCAAGGGGTGATTCAAGAATTGGTATGATACAGGTGCGTTCAAATTGTTGAAAGAGCGATTCCACTTCTTGTTCTGTTCCGGCAAGTTCTAGTGCCGAACATGAGGTTAAACGGCTTGTCGTATCCTTGTGAACGATGTGTTGTTCGGCAAGTGTGAATACAAGCGGCTTGGTTGCTGTCATAAGAAGAATACGAGCATTAAGAAATTCTGCACAATAATACAACGCTGCTCCAACAAGCGGATAATACTCGCCTCGCAGCGCCTGAACCTCATCCAAAATAATAATTGATCCTGCTAAGTGATGAAATTTTTTAAGAATCTTATTGCGCCAACCGATAAGCGTTTCCAAAAGCTGTACGAAGGATGTAATCACGACATCGGCTT
Organism: Candidatus Kapaibacterium sp.; assembly: GCA_025358765.1. Classification (GTDB taxonomy): domain Bacteria; phylum Bacteroidota; class Ignavibacteria; order Kapaibacteriales; family UBA4661; genus JANYIG01. The sequence continues at coordinate 7,246 of JANYIG010000231.1, read as the reverse complement.
GCCACGTATCAAGCGTCATAGCTTGGCGGTTATAGTGCTGTTCATCCGAGGCATTTTGTACATTGTTAATCGGTACAGAAAAAATGTCTGCATATTGGTAATGTGCCAAAACACGGACATCATCCCCAAGTGCTTGTTGGTACTCGTTTAAGCCTTGTTCAATGATGTTAATAAACGGCAGGGCGTAGATAATTTGTGAATGTCTTCCTTCCAACGCGAATAATCGCTCGCGGAGTTGGAGCGCAAAATCTAACGCTGTCAGTGTTTTACCAATGCCTGTGGGAGCGGTGAGCGTGTATAGCCGTTGTGTGCGAAGGTCGTCATCGGAAAGTTTTCGCAAACGTTCAATCACACCTTTTCGGAGGCTTGTACGGAGATCGTTTTGCGGGTTATCTGGTGTCGGCGGGGCAGCTTTTTCTCGCTCTTCCAACAATCTATCTACAACTTTCTCCGGTAGTTCGCGTAGTTCGTACTGTTTGGTATCGGAAGCGTCGAGTTTATCGGATTCGATGAGCAGCGAAAACAGATAATTGAGAAGGAAATAATGTTCAATGGATGGGCATTTTACGCTAAAATCTTTCGCTTGTAGTCGAAATGGTTTGCTTTGGGGTAAGAAAAGAAGTGTGGAAATCTCTGCAAAGCTGATTTCGTCGGTTATTTGAGATGCAGATAAAAGCAGCGACTTACATTGCTTTTTATTAAACTCAGCGATGAAATTGTCTTCTTTCATTTGAGTATGTATGTGCAATTCGTTGAAATTTTCAAGATTGCCATGATGACGCAACACGGCGTAAAAAGCCAAAAAAGCAGATTTAGAAGCAGAGTGTTGCTGTAAATAATTCAGCAGCGCAAATGCCCCAATGTGTGCATGATTCTTGAGAGTGCCAAGTTCTTTCGCCGCTTCTTCGTCGCCAAGTAAATATTGTTGAAAAAACTCCGTGTATTTGCCAAGGTCGTGGAAGCGGCATGTTTCCTCGATGTAATGCTTAAGTTTCTCTGCACCGATTGAAAAATTCAGGTATTCTCCTTGTGCATGAAATGATTGAATTGCTTTGTCTTTAACGCCTTTAGTATGGTTCTGCAAATGCTTAGTTCCGAAGCGTTTGCCATTCTTGTCTTTTGTACTGTGGGAGTAAAATGTAGTCATTTGATGTTCTCCATCATCAATAACACTGTTTGTCGAAGTGGCTCAAGATGTTGATTGCAAATATCATACATGACTTCATAGTGTGCGTTCTCGTAATGGTGCGAAATCATATCACGAAAGCGGATGATACGATTCCAATTCACCTGAGGAAATTTTTCCAATAATTCTGGCTGCAAACGCTCAATCTTTTTTACATTTTCCCCGATTGTCTGCAAGCGTAAAGCAACTGAATCCATAATCATAATGCCGGTTGGCGTTGCAATGAAATCATCAGCTTCGGAGATAGATTTCATGCGTTCTTCAATAAGTCCGATTGCCTCAAGAATCAAGGTTAAACGCTCGTGCAAGGTTTCTGAAACATTGTCATACATAAAGTGCCTCTCGAACCACTGTTTGTCGAAAACTATCTCGAAGATGCTTACCATCACAAATCACATCAATTCCCGTCTCAAAATGCGCTTCGAGAGTTTCCTGAACGCCCATAAGACTATTGAACGTCGGTTTTTTGAGTGTGATAAAAACATCAATATCACTGCCTTCCCGTGCTTCGTTGCGGACAAACGACCCGACAAGTGCAAGGGATTCTACGCCGTATTGTTCCTGCAACTCGCCTTTCAATCGGCGTAAGGTTTCGAGAATATCCTGTTTTGTGTGCATATCACTTCACTCCAAAAATTGAATACATTCTACCGAGTCTTGGGCGGTTTGTAGTGCGAAATATGGTCGGCTCACACAGGCACGAAGCGTTACACCGCCTGTTGTGTACATCATGCGAAGCAGTTTGCGAAGCTCACGGTTATTGTTGGCGACAAAATCCGCAGGAAGCATTTCTTCTTCAATCATCACGGACTGCCGCTCATACAACCGCTCAAAATCTATCTTGATGATGTTATCCGACGGCAAAGCGGAATGAAATTCAACGATTTCATCACGCGCCGGTGTTCTTTCTTCCACGTCGGAGGCAGAAAACACCCGCACGTTTTCTAACCAGCCCGTAAACTGCGCCGTTCCAAGCGAAGGCGCATATCGCCGCGTTTCCACAGGTGCGGTCAGTGCTGCTTTTATCTGCTCAAATGCTCCGCTCTCCTCCTTTCCGGCGGCTAAAAAAACACGATAGCGAAGATGCTCCGAGCGCACATCAAGCGGCGAAATTACTTCAAACGGCGTTTGGGTATGTCCTTTGGCTCCCGCTAAATCCGATAGTGGGCTTTCAACCTTCAAGTGATTCATGCGGTGAAAGGTCTTTTTCTGCAAACTCCGAATGCTAATACCGATATGCAGACGTTCCGAAGAAAATTCTTCGTAGTAGGAATCACGGGGCTTGCCAAGCAGTCCTGCACACAAGCCCATAAGCGTTGTGCGAGGCGGCAAGCTAAAACTGAGTGCTGTCGAGTTAGAGTAATATTTGCGAAAATGAGCAAATTTTCCGCAAAGGTCGAACGCGAGAATGTCCATAATACGCACCTTTGGGGTTATTGTGCTGAATGAGGTTGCGCCAAAGCAAGTATATCAGTGATATACGGCTTCATATCTTCCGAAGCATTGACAATAACACGCTGCAAAGGTTTACCCTCGCCAAGATTTTCTTGAATAAGTTTCGTGAGTTTGCTTGCATCAACGGTGATATGGCTGAAATTTCGCACCGTTGCTTGTTCTGTAATGGAAATATGATTCCGCAAATCACCAAAGCGTCCGTTGTTGTAGGTATCGTTGTACACAAGTTCTACGTAGAGTTTTGGATATTGGTTGAGTTTTGTGCGTGTTGGCATTGCCGGCAGACATTCCCACAAGCCCGTGCGGAAGAGTGCTACGTCTTCTGCGGTCAATCCTGTAGTTTTTGCAGCGTATTTGTTGATCGTACCGTGAAAGGCAGGAAGGCTGTAATGCACGCGCCAATCCTTGCCGAAGGTGCTGTTCCCGTCGCTCATAATTGCTACCAAGGTCGAAGAATCCATGATTTCTACTTTGTTGAGCGAATAGCCCCAGTTTATTTGAATTGCGCCCGTGAACGCTCTGGTAAAGCCTTTTACGGCAAAAGCAGAACCAAACATACGCACATCAACAAAATCATTGCGAACAAGTTGTGTGAGAATAAAACGATTCAATGCCGAACCGCCTGTTTCTTCTTCCGAAGATTCTTCTCCTGAATCTTCATTTGATTGCTTTGCTTTTCCTTTTCCTGGTTTTTTGCTTCCGTTTTGCAAAGCAACGAAAATACTATCTCCATCCTTCGCTTCTTTCAGAAGTTTTGTAAATTCGTCCTTGAGTTTGTCATTCCCCTCAAATATCGTTTCGATAGTTTTTGGTTCTTTCAGGACTTTATCAATAAAGGATTTTAGGCGATTTCCGACTGAAACTTTTACATCGCTCTCCATATCCACAAAGACGAACTTGCCTTGCAGACGCAAATAATCTCGCAACGTGCGTTTCAGGCGCACATCGGTAACAAGGTTCGTCTGGGTTGAATAGTCCATACGCGGCTTGTTTTCTTGGTCGGGGTCGCCGTTAGGATTGCACTGAATAGCTTCAAAAATGAAGAGGAAATCAGAGCTTTGGTCAATGGTTGGCATACAAGATTCCTTGAAAAAGAAATGAAAAATATTTGGTTGCAGAGTTTGTTATTTGGCAGAATCGGATGAGTTGGAAGCAGAGTCGGCAGACTTTTTACGCCCGCTTGCACCGAAGGAATAGCCCATCATAATATACATCACGGCTTCTTGGGGTGTAAAAGGAGTTGATTCTAAGCAGACGAGGGCAGATTTTGCTTTGTCAGTTACTATTCTCATTCTTTCTGCACTGTCTTTAATGCGGCTATATTGCTGTGCTTTTTCCCATAGTTCACCAATCAACGTGCGAATTTGTGCGAGGTTCATTCCTGTAAAATTCATTTTGTTCAGAATGGGCTTGTTGGTGTGTCCTTGTGCGTATTGTGCAGAAGCAACAACATCAAGCATTCGCCCGACATAGAAAAATGCACGATGTTTGTCCTGCACCAACCCTTCCAGAGAAGCATTCATGCGCTTCTCAAACTCTTCGCCGCGTTCTTTCGGTGTGAGGTCTTGGTTGTTTCTTTTTGGCTCAAGTGCCTCGACAGCAGTGGTATCCATAGCAAATCCTTCGGGAATAAGATGTAATGTAGTGAGGAATTGCATTATCGCTGCATAGCCCATCACGGTATGATGAGCGGCAAAATCAAATGCGGTGCTGAACTGCTCTACATTCGGATACGCTGCATACTGCAACGGCGACCGATGAATAGAGAGGAGTTTGCAGCACCGTTCGTAAAAATACTGCGGACTAAGCGGACGCCCCTCCAAAATGGCACTCAGGATTTCTAAGGCCTCATTTTGCGGTGCGTCGGTATTAACGGGAATCAGTCTGTAAAGCGCGTACAGGTTAAAATGTGCTGCCGGAGAACTCACAATATTTAGCCACTTGCTTACATTCCTGCACGTTGCGATAAGAAGTTGCACCCTGAAATTCGGGACATCTTGAACGTGATTGAGAATTTTGAATGATTGCCCGTCTGATTGATAACCAATAAAATGTAGCCAATATAATTCTCTGTCTTCTTCTTGGTCTAAAGCAACATCTTGAACATCCAATGTTAGTTGTTCAAAATCTGTCGTGTTATTTCTTTGGGAAAACAGTAATTCTTTTGAACGGTCAATGTTCTTTTGCAAATACTCTAAGCCAGGGTTAGTATAAGACGGAAACTGTGGCAAAATTACGTGCGGCACACCGGCAATACGGGTTCTGAGATGCTCCAAATGCCACGAAGAAGCAATTTCCATTTGCTGCACTATCTTTTCGGAAGCCTGATAGTTTTTCGGATAATTTTTGTCGTCGAAGTTGGATGCGTAGTTTTTCGTTGTGTTCACAAACACATAATTCAGGCTTTTTCGGTCGTTAAATTTGGGCAATTTCACATCGGAGCGCATTTCTCCAGTAATGTAGCAGAGACTCTCTTCCGCAGACGATTCGGACGTTGTTTTGGGCTGAAACATTGCGCGTACACAATCTTGAAAACCCTCTAATTCGCTGAGTTTTTTTGGCTCGGCGTAACCTGATGAAGATGACACAATTTCTGCAAAAGCTAGTACAATCACATCGTTCGAAGCAAGTTTGAGTGTTTTTTTGAGTGCTTCTGATGTTAGCATTCCTGCTGCATCGCGTAATGTCGCAATCTGCTCCAATGCTTTGTAGAACGCAGTTTCGTGAAAGGTCGCTTGCGTTTTTTGCGTAATGGAGGCAATAATTTGGCTAGTCGCATCGCCTTCCACGCCGAGCAGACTTTTTGCCATCATCGTCTCTACCTTGTCGAAAGGCGCACAAACGACAAACGGCTTCCCACGACTACCCCAAAGACCCGTTTTGAAGTAGAAATACTTGTATTCGCTTCGTCCTAAGTCTTGTGCAGTAATGTACGTATCCAGAGAGTTAGCATTCAAATAAATGATCTTCTCGTCAATATCGAACACGATACCGACAACAATCCCTGTTTTCTTAGCATCAGGGAGTTTTGGCTTTTCGATAAGCGCGTCAAACTCCGCCGATGTTGTTGCAGAAAAACGAGCGTGTTGAAGCAGGGCAAGTTGGTTCATCTTTTTTTGTTTTTGCTTTGCAATAGCTATAAAAATTGCTTACAATTCCAACTTACTCAAAGAAATATCAAGATGCAAATTTTTCTGCTAAATCCTTGTTTTTAATGGAATTACATTGATGTCGATTTGCACTGCAATAGCTAATTTCAACCCCTTTTATCATGGAACTTACGCAACTTCTTGACGGTGATCACCCTCAAAATTCTCCATTAATCGCTCAAGATGCCGCCTGTTGGCTTCATTTCCAAAGTTTCAATCCTTATTCTCTTGGAAGCCGCATGAAAACTATGTTCTTTTGTAATTTACATTTTATTGTGCTAAGTTTCAATCCTTATTCATCAAACAGCAGATTCCATGCCCTTCTCCCCCGAAATCTTCTGGGACGTAAACCCCGCCACGCTCGACCTCGAAGTACACAAACGCTTTATTATTGAGCGCATAGCGCAGCGTGGGCACTGGACGGATTGGCAAGAGTGCTTGCGATTCTACGGACGCGAGACCGTCAGAGATATTCTGCTGCAAGCTCGCTCCTTAGATAAAAAAACCTTGTCCTATTGCAGCTTTATTTTTGATGTCCCAAAGGAGGAATTTCGATGCTATCAACTCTCCACACAAGAGCCGTCGCTCCGCCAACGTTGGAACTTCTGAATGAACTTCTCCGATTGCCGGAACTCTACGATTTTGCCCTTGTCGGCGGAACAGCTCTTGCATTGTACAAAGGACATCGTGTCTCGATTGACCTTGATTTATTTACCCAAATGCCCTTTGATGCACCCGCTCTTTTGGAACAGCTTCGCGCATCACTCGCACCACGCGCCGTGCAGCACGTCGGTATTGCCCGCAACACGCTCAATCTCATGCTTGAGGGCGTAAAAACCGATTTCTTGTGTTTTGATTTACTGCAAGATTTCTCTTTGCAGGAGCTTATCAGTTTTTTTGAGACAAAATTCGGCACGGATACGTTGCATCTTCGCAAAAGCCTCACCTACTTCGATGATGCCGAAAACGAGCCCGACCCTGTATCGCTCCTTTCGGTTTCGTGGGTAGGTGTGAAATCCCGTATTCGCGCAGCGGCGGCAAAAATCTAATATTGTTCTTATCCTCTATGCACCTCTACATCTCTACCTTCGGCGCATATCTCCACGTTCACGAAACGATGTTTGAAGTTCGCATCAAATCTGACGGCGACGTGAAAAAGCAGCAGTTTTCTCCCAAGAAAATCCGCACGATTGTGCTGGAGCGCGGTACGGCACTCAGTACCGAAGCCGTCTTGCTCGCGCTCACGCATAACGTGGATATCGTCGTGGTGCAAGCCGATGGGCAGCCCGCAGGGCGGTTTTGGCACAGTAAACTTGGCTCGACCACCAAAATCCGCAAACGTCAGTTGGAGGCAAGTATTAGCGCGGAGTGTGTGGGATACATCAAAGATTGGATTGCACTGAAATTAGAACGACAAGCGGAATTTCTCACCGACCTCAAAAAACACCGCGACACA
>JANYIG010000211.1 GCA_025358765.1 Candidatus Kapaibacterium sp. | reverse complement strand
ACCGTCTTTTATTCGGCTGTCCGATTCCCTGTTCTTACGGGGTCGGGCTGTCGAATACAACGCCGCGTCAATCCGACAGCCCGCTAAGAAGCGGACAGCCGGAAATAAAAAATAGCATTCTATCACCCAAAAGGGAATAATAAAAATGGTACGCAAGCGGAGAAGGAGCCAGATTTGTCTGCGGTGCCTCTATGGATGTGTTTTGCCGCATAAAAAAGTGCAATTCTCATGCACGAAGCCAGCGTTCAAGCGCATTAAACGTCTCCGAAGCTGCTTCAATCATCGTTTGTTCAATTTGCTCATCGGTGGAAGCTGCCACAAGAACACCACAAAATTCCTTCCACATCATGCCCACCATCGCTCCGTAGCTTGAAAAGTATGCTGCGCCTGTCTCTGGAGAATAATCGAATAACTTTTTGACTTGCCGTCCTTGAATCTGCCCGCCAAGCGTGGAACCTTCCATCACATACATTGCGCCAAGAGCCTGCGCGAACATCTGCACCGTCGGTAAATCCTTGCATATAGGCAGCGAGTCAATTTCCGCATCGCTCATGCCAAGAACTCGTAAATCCTTACGGAGTGATTCAACTTTCCGACGCTTATCAAAATCAAGCTCATATCGCGCCCATTCAGTGAATTCCCCCAAGACCGCCTCCAAAGCAAGATGGAAGCCATAGAATTTCTGTAAAAAAGTGACATATTGCTCGCGTGGCATCGTACCGTCCATGAGCGCCTTACCGAAGGGATTTTCTTCGATACTATCGTGATGTGGCTGTGTTTGGCGCTTGATTTCAACAAGGATACGCGGTTTTTCGGCAGAGGCTACAGACGGAGCGGTTTCTTGTACTTGCATTGTAGAAGGTAATTGTTGTTACAAAAAATGTTTTTACATATAATTTGGATTCAGTCTAAATAAATATATGAAAAATACACCTATTATACAACAATTTATGCCACAATAGCGTTGACAAAACGCACAAAAGCTCGGACACTGACGATATTGTCACGATATTTCGGTGAAAGGGTAATGACTTTATAGAAGATTTATAGAGAGAAATGCGTAAATTTGTGGGCATGTTTTACGTTCCTATTTACTAATATGAAACACCAGAGACAATCCGCCACAGGAGCGGTGTTTGGCGCTGCTCTTCCGTCCATCCTTGCACTGATACTGATATTGAATGGTTGTCAATTTTTTCGTACAGACTCCTCCAAAAGCGCCGACACGAGCCGATCCTCAATGCCGATAGCCCAGAATGCAGCTGACAGTTCGGCATTAGGGCAAGCTGCCACGCCAAGACTGAACAAAGCGGTGCGTGTGAACGAAGCAATTGTGCTGATGCGGCTTTCCAAAGCATTGCCGGAGAAAATTGTCGGTAATTCCTCTGTTGAAGATGTGGTACGGTCGTTGTATGCCACAAAATTCCGTCCCGATGTTTATGACACGCTTACAATTACGGAGTTTACCGTTGTTAGTGTGAAGAGCAAATCGAATACGTACCTTGCCGTGGCGAAAGTGCTGAATATCAATACTGTGGGCGAGGAAGAAGAAACGGTAGATGTATTTGTGTTCAAAGATACGACAGCAGCAAACCCAGTGCTGGGTTATGCGTCGCTAATGCCGGAAGATGAGGATTTTACGATAGAGAATGTTTCAGCAACGACGTACCAAATCACTCACGATGGAGACTACGCAATTTCGTTTGAGTGTATGGCTTCAACCGATGAGTTGAATCAAGAAAGCACACGGATGTTGTATTTGTACCGTTTGCGGGCGCAAGGCGGAACAAGCGGAACAAGTGCAACAAACAATGGCGGATTAGAACAAATCTTCGAGTTTTCTACGCTCAACAAAACTGGCGAAAGTCCAAACGCACAAGGCATCTACGAAGTACAAATCACCGACACCGCAGCAATTGCCACGCAGTGGAAGTGGAACAAAGAACTCTACTCGTTGGTCATCACAAAAACGCAAGTTCGCAAAGGCGATGTTGACGCGGGTTCGCGGACAACACGTACCGCAAAATCCCGCATTCATTTCGAGTGGGATGGCACAAAATACGTCGAAGTGCAGCGACAAGAAATTAGCCGCTCAACGTCGTAGAGTATTTTTTTGTTCTATCCTCTTGTAAACACAAACAACAAAATCCTCAATTCAAAAAACTTCCTGCCATGTCCACAACTCCAAAACCCCGCAAAACCGCTGTTTCCAAGAAAAAACTTACCACAAGCGTTGAAACGGACAAACACGTATTCACTGCGGTGCAAGAATTGGAACGCCGTGCAGCCGAACTTCAGGAAAAACTGCATCACCAAACCCGCTCCACGCTTGACGGCTGGGAAACACGAAAACAAAGCTACCGAAGCGAGCATTTTTCGTACTTCGTGCGTGGTAAAGAAGTAAAGGTAGAAAACTTCACCGAATCGTTGTCGCACCAACGCATTCCGAAGATTGCCGTGCCCCAGTTCGAGGATTGGGGGGCTGTGGTGGAATGGGCGATGAAGGAGAATTTTCCGGGTGAATTTCCCTACACCGCTGGTATTTACCCGTTTAAGCGGCAGGGCGAAGACCCCACGCGGATGTTTGCAGGCGAAGGCGGACCGGAGCGCACGAACAAGCGTTTTCATTACCTGAGCGCCGGATTGCCCGCAGCACGGCTTTCCACCGCGTTTGACAGCGTGACGCTTTACGGTGAAGACCCCGACCATCGCCCTGACATCTACGGTAAAGTCGGCAATTCCGGCGTTTCCGTCGCAACGTTAGACGACGCAAAAAAACTCTATTCCGGCTTCGACCTTGCAAAGCCCACCACGTCTGTCTCAATGACGATAAACGGTCCAGCACCAATGATTTTGGCGTTTTTTATGAACGCGGCTATTGACCAGCAATGCGAAAAATATATCCATGAACACGGCTTAGAAACCGACGTTCAGGCGAAGATTGCCCAGATACTCAGTGAACAAAGGGCTGAAGCTCCTTGTTATCAAGGTGAACTCCCGCAAGGTAATACAGGTTTAGGTTTGATGTTGCTCGGTATGAGCGGCGAAGATGTGCTGCCACACGAAGTTTATCGAAAAATTAAGGCAGAAACGCTCAATCAAGTGCGTGGAACGGTGCAAGCAGATATTTTGAAGGAAGACCAAGCGCAAAACACGTGTATTTTTTCGACGGAATTTGCGCTTAGGATGATGGGCGATATTCAGCAGTATTTTATTGAAAACGACGTGCGGAATTTTTATTCCGTTTCAATTTCAGGGTATCACATTGCCGAGGCGGGCGCAAACCCGTTGTCGCAGCTTGCGTTCACGCTCTCGAATGGTTTTACGTTTGTGGAATATTACCTTTCGCGCGGGATGCACATTGATGATTTTGCGCCGAATCTATCCTTCTTTTTCTCGAACGGCATTGACCCCGAATATTCCGTGATAGGGCGTGTGGCGCGGCGGATTTGGGCAAAAGCGATGAAAAATAAATATGGTGCAAACGAACGTTCGCAGATGCTGAAATACCACATTCAAACGAGCGGACGCAGCTTACACGCCCAAGAAATTGACTTCAATGACATCCGCACGACGCTGCAAGCGCTTTACGCGATTTATGATAACTGCAATTCACTCCACACGAATGCCTACGATGAAGCAATTACCACGCCTACAGAGGAGTCTGTGCGCCGCGCGGTGGCAATTCAGCTCATTATCAACCGTGAACTTGGGTTGGCGAAAAATGAAAACCCGTTGCAAGGCGCGTTTATTATCGAAGAACTGACCGATCTTGTGGAAGAGGCGGTGATGGCGGAGTTCAGAAGAATTTCGGAGCGCGGCGGCGTGTTGGGCGCGATGGAAACAATGTACCAGCGTAACAAGATTCAGGAAGAATCTATGCACTACGAAATGCAAAAACACACGGGCGAATTGCCCATCATCGGCGTAAACACGTACTTGCCAAAGGGCAAAACCGCCTACACCGCGCCCAAAGAAGTGATTCGCTCGACGGAAGACGAAAAAGAGTTCCAAATTGCCGCGCTCAGGGCATATCAAGCTCGCCATGCCGCCCGCAGCATCGCAGCGTTGAAAAACCTGCAAATAACCGCCATCCAGAACGGCAATATTTTCGAGGCATTGATGGAAGCGGCAAAGGTGTGTTCGCTGGGGCAGATGTCGCGGGCGTTGTACGAAGTTGGTGGGCAGTACCGGAGGAATATGTGATGAAGAATACATACATGACTGATGGTATTACCCTTCATAACGCAGATGCTCTTTCGCTCTATGATAGATGGACGGCACCGAATGGTGATTATCAGACAAGTTGAATTTTCATAATTTTTGTGACCATAACGCCGGGAGAGTGCAAATTGTTTTGTATAAACACCATTAGGAAGCAAGGTTTTAAGCCATTCTTTTGAGGCATTCAACGTAACAACCTAATGTCATTTGCCTTCTACAACGGAATATTCCCGTGTTTTTTCTTAGGATTCGTATCCACTTTTGTTTCGAGCAATTTCAGCGCGTGAACGAGGCGTTTGCGTGTGTCATGCGGCAATATCACGTCGTCAATATATCCACGCTCGGCAGCTTCGTAGGGGTTGCAGAATTTTTCGTTGTATTCGGCTTCGTGTTTTGCAATTGCCATCATTTTGTCGTCAGCACAGCGTATTTCCTTGTTGTAGAGGATTTCTACCGCGCCTTTTGCGCCCATCACGGCGATTTCGGCGGTGGGCCACGCAACATTAAAATCCCCACGAACGTGTTTGGAGTTCATCACATCATATGCGCCGCCATATGCCTTGCGGGTGATAACCGTCACTTTGGGTACGGTCGCCTCGCAGAAGGCATAGAGCAACTTTGCTCCGTGCCGGATGATGCCGCGCCATTCCTGCTCCGTGCCGGGCAAAAAACCCGGAACATCCTCGAACACCACAAGCGGTATGTTGAATGCATCGCAAAACCGCACAAACCGTGCGCCCTTCGTGCTGCTGTCTATGTCCAACACACCCGCCATCGAAGCAGGTTGATTCGCCACAATACCAATCGGTCGCCCGTCGAGTGTTGCATAACCAACGACAATATTCGTCGCAAAATCTGCGTGAACCTCGAAAAAATCACCCTCGTCAACCACTTCGCGGATAACATCTTTGATGTCGTAAGGTTTATTCGGCGTGGCGGGGATGATGGTGTCGAGCTTCAGACAAAGGCGGTCGGGAGTGTCGGTGGTGGGAACGCGGTGCAAGTCATCGCGGTTGTTCGAGGGAATATAGCTCATCAGTTTCCGAACGTGCATCAGGCATTCCACCTCATTCTCCGCCGCAAAGTGCGCTACGCCTGACTTTGAAGCGTGTGTGTCCGCACCGCCCAATTCCTCGAATGTCACTTCTTCGTGTGTCACCGTTTTGACGACGTTCGGACCGGTCACGAACATATACGACGTACCTTTCACCATAAAGATAAAATCCGTAATCGCCGGCGAATAGACTGCACCGCCCGCGCAAGGACCCAAAACGACGGAAATCTGAGGAATAACGCCACTTGCTAACGTATTGCGAAGAAAAATATCTGCATAACCGCCGAGCGAAACCACACCTTCTTGAATCCGTGCGCCGCCGGAGTCGTTCAAGCCAATCACCGGAACACCGATTTTCATTGCTAAATCCATGACTTTGCAGATTTTTTCGGCATATACTTCCGACAATGAACCGCCAAATACCGTAAAATCTTGCGAGAATACACACACGATCCGTCCGTCAATCGTACCCGTACCAGTCACAACGCCGTCGCCAAGCGGACGCTGTTTTTGCATATCGAAGTTGTATGAACGATGTCGCGCAAACATGTCCATTTCTTGAAACGAACCTTCGTCGAGCAAAACTTCAAGCCGTTCGCGGGCAGTGAGTTTGCCGCGTTTGTGTTGTTGGGCGATGCGTTCTATGCCGCCGCCAAGCATTGCTTCAGCACGGAGTTTTTCAAGAGTTTCAATACGGTTGCTCATAGTCGTTATTCGGGGCGTTATTTGGAATGATTGGAATCGTTAAGTGATATGTGAGACCTGCCCAAAGATACGAAAAAAACGGACGTTGTCGCGCTTCACACCTGATGGACGGGAGAAAATTTTCTTCTCTCATCAACTTCTTTCGTACCATCACCGTGGTGATGAACGCAGAATGTTACCGTGATTGATATTTTGGAACATTGTATTTATGGAGTTTGCGGTACAACGTGGCAACGCTTATGCCCAACAGCTCCGCCGTCTTCTTTCGCTCGCCGTTCGAGAGCTGCAACGCATGAAGAATGCGGTTGCGCTCGTTCAAAAGCGGCTCGTTGTTTACTGTCACAGTGTTCACAATGGTTGCAGTGTTATCGGTTGTTCTCACGTATTCTGTCGGGCGCGGCGGCGGGTGCGCTGTAAGCAGGTGTGCTGTAAGCGGGTGTGCCGTACTGGGCATGGTGAGCAAATCCGCCATGAGCGTCTCGTGAGGGCAGAGCAGCACCGCTCGCTCCATAGCGTTCCGTAGTTCCCGTACATTGCCGTACCACGGATACCGAAGCAATTTGGCGCGGAAATCCTCCGTCATGGAGCGAACTCTTTTTTTATATTTCGCGGTAAAAATCGTGAGAAAATATTGGGCGAGTACTTCAACGTCACCAATGCGCTCGCGCAGAGGCGGCAGCGTGAGGACAAATCCCTCCAGACGGTAATACAAGTCGCTGCGAAAACTACCATCGGCAATTTTTTGATAAATCTGGGCGTTGGTTGCGGCAATCAGGCGGGCATCGAAGGAAACTGCTTTTGTGCCGCCGATTGGCGTAAATTCACGGGCTTCCAACGTGCGGAGGATTTTTGTTTGCAAGAGCGAGGGCATATCGCCAATCTCATCTAAAAATAACGTTCCGCCGTCTGCTCGTGTCAGCAAACCGATTTTGTCGTGGCTTGCGCCTGTAAATGCGCCTTTGGTATGCCCGAACAGCTCAGACTCCAACAGTTCCGAGGGAATGGCGCTACAATTCACAGCAACAAAATCGCCATTTGTTTGTAAACTTGCCAGATGGATTGCATGAGCGAACATTTCTTTGCCCGTCCCGGTTTCCCCCAACAGCAGGACGTTGATGCTGGTGGGCGCAATCGTTCGCGCCATGGCTACGACTGCTTGTAAGGTTTGGGCGCTGCCGATAATCGAAGCGAACGCATCACGGTTGGTTATCTGGGCGCTCAATTCCTGCACCTGATAGGCAAGTTGCGATTTCTCGCAGGCACGCTGCACCAACAGCAGAATATGCTCAAGAGCGCTCGTTTTCACCGAATAGTCCATCGCTCCGGCTTTCATTGCCGCCACGCCGTCCTCAATACTGCCAAACGCCGTCAGCACGACCACTTCGCACAAGGGGTCGAGCGATTTGATCTGCTCAATCAGCGCAATCCCCGTGCTGTCCGGCAGTTGCACATCGCTGATGACACAGTGATACGACGAGTGCTGCAATCGCTCTTTTGCTTCGCTACCAGAATAGGCTTTTTCGACTGCATACCCTTCTTTGGCTAAGGCAAATGCTAGTTGTTTGGCAAAACGTTGGTCGTCGTCAATAATGAGAACGGTATTGGTCATAACCTTTGGAAGGTTGTAGTGAAGGTATCCATCTTCTTTTTCCACCCATGTCAAGCCTTTGCCAACGGCAAATACACCGTTATTGTTGTCCCTTCGCCCAAGACGCTCGACAGCTCAATGGTTCCACGATGAAGCGCCACACATTGCTTCACAATATACAGCCCTAATCCCGAACCAGCAATGTTTTGAATATTGCTTCCCCGAAAAAATGGCTGAAAAATCATGCTCATATCATGCTCCGCAATCCCCACACCAGCATCACTCACGGTGAGTCGTGCGTACTCTTTTGTTGAGCCTTGCTGTAAGCCCTGCTCCGGAGACGGTCTGAGTGCGCCAACAAGCTGCTCCGGCAGATGAGCTGTATCCACAGAGACTTTGATAGGATGGGCAGGCAGCGGCGAATATTTCAGCGCATTGGAAAGCAGATTGCCTATTATCTGGTGGAACAAATATCGGTCTAACGGTGTGATAATATCAGGGTTGGACGACGTAAGGGTAATTGTATGTTTCTCACAAAGTGGCATTGGAGCTGCGGCAATTTCTTGTTTCGCACATTCCGTGAGACTTACATTCTCCGGATGGCTTACCAACATCGCTGCTTCGACTTTGCTGGACAACAATAAATTATCCCACAGTGTTTCAATTTCTGCAACAGAAGCGCTAATTTCCCGCGAATGCTCAATGAATTCCTCACGGGAAAGAGTATCCACATACCGTTCAATGATGTCGGCGGAGACTTTTGCGCCTGCAAGCGGTGTCCGCAGCTCGTGCGCCATGACCTTTTGGAACCGCTCTCTGAATTCGTGCCTCTGCACTTTCCGAGCAGAAATTGTCTTCATTTTGATGCTTCGTTCGAGCGCTGCTGAGTCCGTAACAATCTGTACGCCCTCGTCTGTGAGTGTATGTTCATTGGACGTTTGATTCAAAGCAGTCTTTCGGACAGAGTGCCGCTCTGTCTTGAGTTCTGCAAGCATCCACGCTCGTTCCAACGCTATTGGCAGCATGGCTATTCTGTCCTTAAACACAATGTCCGTACAACCAGCATTCATCAGTTCAGCAATCATCTGCTGAATTTCAGCTTGATGAGCATCAGGAAACAAATGTTGAGGATTGAGAACGGCAACAAGAGGCATGGTGGGGTACTGCTTGAACCCCACGCGGATAGACTCAAAAACGTTTATATCCTCGTGGTCAACGATAAGGAGCGCACTTGCCTGAGCGCTTTTGGCGCTCAGGCTGCCAATGTCATGAATAAAGTCTTGGACACTGCTGTGCCGACAGAGCAAAAACGATCGGCTCGTCGGCGAGTGGTTCCGCAAATGCTCCTGTAAGTGCATCATTCCCCCGCGGAGAGCAGTCGTAAGCTGTTCAAGCGTTTCTTCAGGCTCACTCGGAGCCATAATGCAATGGATAGGTTGTTCACGCATAGCGTATCTCCGCAATGATGGTATGGGCGGGGAGCGAATGACGTGTGTATTTTTTATAGCGACACAGCATGATTCGGAATCGTCAAACCCGCAAAAGGACAGTAGTAAGCAGCGTTCAACGCCGCAGTAAATGTTTGCGGACGGCAGGCATAAGCTCGTTGCCAATCGCTGATTTTTTAATCCACTCCATTGCGCCCGCTTGCTTGGCTTGTTCTTGAACATCTACTTTCGTTTGTGCGCTCACAATCAATACGGGAATTCGTTTGTGCGATGGAGAACTTTTCAGAGTGCGGATAATCTCCACGCCCGTCATATCGTCCATGTTGTAGTCGCTGACGACTAAGCGCGGCAGCAGTTTGACAGCGAAAATTTCGGCAATGAATGTGCGTGGGTTATTAAATTCTTTGACGACTAAGCCGTCGTTTTCCAACATTCGCACAATGCCTCTGCGAACGAGATCATTGTCATCAACAACAAATACATCAGCCGTTTGAACATCAGTTGCGTTCATAATACTACCTTAATGAGGAGAGTGAATATGCAAAAAATTAAGACTTCCACAATGGAAAACCAACGCTGACCGTCGTTTGTGTCCTATCGCCATCGGCGGTAGATGCAATGTGAAAATACCCGCCGTATAGCTCCACAATGCTACGGGTGAGGGCAAGCCCAAGCCCTGTGCCTTGCTGCTCGTACCGTTTGCGGTCGAACTGAAGAAAGGCGGAAAACGGCTCCATCAAAGCGCGAATCTGCTCTTCGGTCAGACCTCGCCCTTCATCCGTAATGTCAAGAATGTACCACGCTGCGTTGTGACCTTCTGCCGAATGCCTGCTTGCTGCTGTTTGGAACGTACCGAGTTCCATCGTCTGAGGCTCCGGCAACCGTGAATGGACGCGCACTTTCGAGCCGGGCGGCGAAAAAGTCAGCGCATTACGGCACACCTCGGATACGACTTTTTCGATATGCCGTTGTGCTACAGCAAATGAAGCATTGTCGAGCGAAAACTCAATGTCAGACCCGCGGTCGAGGTGTGCGGCACAATCAAGAACAATTTCCTCGATAAGGCTGTCTGCTTGGAGGAGCGGTTGTTCAGAGACAATCGGCGTAAATGCCGGATGCTCCACTATTGATCGTATTTCAGAATACAGTAAAAAGTTTTCGGTAATGCGTACGAGCCGCCCCGCAGAAGCTTCGATACACTGGACAAGCTCTTTGATATCTTCTTTTGAGAGATTGTCAATTTCGGAGCGGATAAGACTTGACCCGCCCAAAATGCCATTCACTGGTGTTCTCAGTTCGTGCGGCAATATGGTTGTCAAATGCTGTTGTGTTCGTTCGATGCGCTCCGACCATTTGCGTTGTTGCTGCTCCTGACGTTCAATCCGCGTGGTGATAGCCTTCAAGAGATCGTTGATATTCACGGGTTTTGTCAGGTAATCGTCCACGCCGAGCAACATCCCATTCCGCACCTCCTCCGAACTCACTTTTGCCGTTAGGAAAATCACGGGAATGGTCGTGGTGGAAGCAGCCGCCCGAAGCTGCTCCAAAAGAGTATAGCCATCCATATCGGGCATCATAATATCGGAAATCACCAGATCGGGCGGTGTAGTTTTGACCAGTGCTAATGCCTCGGTGCCGCTTTTTGCGCCGATAGCATTGTAGCCTTCTTCGTTAAGAACAAACAAGAGATTTTTCCTCAAGCGTTCGTTGTCTTCCACTAAGAGAATATTTTTTTTCATAGCTCACTCCTGACTATGCTGCTGACCATACTGCTGGCTATGCTGCGGTGCGGTTTGGAAATACCGAGCGTCGCCAATGTTGCCTCCAAATCTGCAACGGAATAAGGTTTTGGCAAATAGGCTTCGCAATTCTCCCGAAATGCCTGCAAAATATTTTTTGCCGAATCCAACGCCGTAACCATAATAACTTTTGCGCCGTCTAAGCCGTCACGTTTGTGGTCTGCCTCAATCCGGCGGATATATTCCAACACCTCGTATCCATCCATACCGGGCAACATGATGTCCAGCAACGCAAGGTCAAACGGCTCTTGTTCTTGCATTGCTTCGTCAAACGCTCGCACGGCATCGGCTCCATTATCCGTAGGATACGTTTCGCCATACTGGTCCATCACTCGATGGAGTACTTTGAGCAAATGAACATCGTCTTCTAAAATCAGAATTTTCATGGTGTGTGCCTCTTTTATGTTGCTTCAATTTGAAGTTTAGATACATCTTTTGCTGCCCTCACCTCAATCCTCTCCCAAAGGGAGAGGAAGCAAGATTTCATACGGTCTTTGAAGCCCTCGCCCCCACGGAGGCATGGCGAGAGAGGGTTGGGTGAGGGCTAAGGTCTGATGCGGCTTTCAGAATTTTATCTCAATGTCATCAATAGCGACTAAATTCTGGGCTGTTCACTTCAAATCCTTGCCCTTTGGAAGCACCATTCGTGGTAGCAGTGCCATTACTATCGCGCCGCCCGCCGCCGTTCCGAGCGCCGTATTCTTGGGATTCCACACGCTGCAAAGGCGCGGCGGAATGAGTTGTTGTGTTGGTTGAATTTTTTGTGTATTCCGTGTGCAGCTGAAACCGATTCACTAATGCGTGCAGTTCACGCGCCTGTGCCGATAATTCTTCTGCGGCGGCGGCACTCGTCTCGGTATTCGCCATACCTTGCTGTGTTCCGTTCGATATTTGGTTCAAGCCAATGTTCACCTGATCCACACCAAAGGCTTGTTCTTTGGAGGCTGTCGCAATCTCTGCTATCGTCTGCGTCACTGCAACTGAATTTTCGGAAATCTGGTGCAAAATCTCTGCTGTTTTTACCACAAGCACCGACCCATTTTGTACTTTTTCAATCGAACCTTCTATCAATTCCGCAGTTTCTTTTGCCGCACTCGCGCTGCGAGCTGCAAGGTTACGGACTTCTTCAGCAACCACTGCAAACCCCATCCCGTGCCGACCCGCCCGCGCTGCTTCCACTGCGGCGTTCAGCGCCAACAAATTCGTCTGGAACGCAATCTCGTCAATCACCTTAATGATTTTGGAAATACTCCGGCTGCCATCGCTGATGGCGTTCATGGCTGTGGTCAGCCGTTCCATCTCGACCGTGCCTAATTCTGCGGTGTGCCGCGATTCTTTTGCGAGCAAATTTGCTTGTTCGGCTCCCACTGCATTCGACTTTGTTTGGGCGCTGATTTCCAACATCGCCGTGCTGCTTTGCTCCAATGCTGCCGCTTGATTTTGTGCGCCTTGTGCCAGGCCGTTGCTTGCGGTTGCCACTTGTTGAGCGCCGATAGAAACTTGATGAACAACCGTCATTATCTGCCCCAACGTTTGGCTCACCGACTGAATGGTTTCGTTCAAAGCAAGTTTTAACGTCAAACTATCACCCTTGTACTCGCCATGCATTATTGTTGCAAAATTTCCTTCCGCCATTTTCTGAAGTACAACGACAGCTTCATTCATGGGTTCAAGCATCACATCAAGCGTTGTGTTGAAACCCTCGACCATCTCACGGAAGGTATATTGAAATTTTGTGGCATCACCACGTTGCTTCAAGTTCCCTTGTTGGGCGGCGCGAATTAGCGTGGTAATCTCACTGTGCAAGGCTTGAAGGCTTGCTTTCACGTCGTCAATACTTTGGGTGATTTTTGCTTTTTCGCCGGGCAGTCTGTCCATATCCACTGTGAAATTCCCGATGGCATATTGCGAAATCACATCCACCACGCGCATCTTTACGGCAATGTGCGCCTGCACCAAGTCGTTCATTCCTTCCGCCATCTGCGCGTATTTGCCAGAGAACTGTGTTGTCGGAATTTGATAACTAATCATGCCAAATTCGTGATGCTGACGCGCCATTTCCTCTTGTGCTGCCACAAAGGCGTTGAGCGTGTCTATAAACATGTTCAAATTATTTTTGACAGCATTAAAATCTCCATGATAATTATCAGTAATTCGAGCTGGAATATTGCCCTTACTAATTCCCTCGATAGTTGTCGCCGCCATAGTCAACGGCACGACAATCGCGTCTAAGGTCTTATTCAGCCCGCTCACTATCTCGCGGAAGGTATATTGAAATTTGGAAGCATCGCCACGCACGGAGAGGTTGCCTTTCTGTGCGGCTTCCGCCAGCATCAGCACTTCGGCGTTGAGCGCCTGAAGGTTCGCTTTGACATCATCAATACTTTGGGTGATTTTTGCTTTTTCGCCCGGCAGTCTGTCCATATCCACCGCAAAGTTCCCGATAGCATATTGGGAAATCACATCCACCACGCGCATCTTGACGGCAATGTGCGCTTGAACGAGGTCGTTGATACCGGTTACCATTTCCGCGTATTTACCCTTGAACTGCTCGGCAGGCATTCGGTAGCTAATGATTCCGCCGTTGTGATGCTGGTTCGCCATTTTCTCTTGCTCGCTCACAAAACGGTTTAATATTTGAACCACTTGCCCCAAAGAATTTGTCAACATCCCAATTTCATCTTTGGCATCAGAAGCGAGCAACGTCGAAAAATCACCGTTCGCAATGCTCCGAGCAGATTCTTCCATCTTTTGCAGCGGTCGGCTTATCATGCGGGTCATAAGGATACCAAACCCTACCGCCAGGATAAAACCAGCAGCAATAAAACCAAACATCTGCACACGGGCATTGGCAATTTGCACTTGGCTCTGTTCATTTGCTGCTTTTGCGGCTGTTGAATCAATCTCCACGAGCTTCGCAATAGCTTCGTCCACTTTTTGAGCAATTTGTGCTCCTGTTCCTTTCAGCAGCACAAGCGCTTCCTCTCGTTTTCCGGCTTTAACCAAATCAACAATTTCTACCCTAATTTTGCGATACTCCATCAAATTTTGTTTGTACTCTTCAAACGTTTTTCGCTCTTCGTCATTGAAAAACAACGTCATATATTCTTGATTGATTTTGTCGCTTTTAAGGGCAATGGCATGCATCTTCTCTTTTATGATATCAAAATCCTTCGGATCATTGGTCAAAAAAGCATCCCGGACATAAACCCTACTCCGATGAAACCCTTCGGTCACCTCCACCAGCAGTGCAATGGGTCGCAAGTTTACTTCATAGATTTTAACGCTGGATTTCCCAATTTCCGCTGCATTGTTCAAGCCGATATATCCCACCACAGCAATAACAGCCGCCATCAACATAAATGCCGTTATCAGGCGGGTGCTGATTTTCAGATTACTCATCCATTGCATAAAGTACCCCAAAGTAGAAAGAGTGATAAAAATGTAGAATTGTCGTTATGTATGATTAAACCCCTCGTTACGCTGCCAGCTCTTCCAACGCCACCTGCAAGGATTGCGCCTCAGCATCGTCTAACACCGCAAACAAATGCAAAATCATCCGCACTTTTTCCCCGTGTTTTGCCATGCCTTGTATGTAGTGGCTCCGATTCCCCTTCATCGTCTTCGGCGGCGGCGCTATCTGCTCTTCGTGAATATCCGCTACCTCCACCACCGCATCCACTATCAATCCCGTTGTGCCGTAGTCTTCATGCTGCGTGATAACAACACACGTGCGGTCGTTGTACTGCTGCTCTTCCAACCCAAACCGCAGCCGTACGTCTAACACGGGAATCACTTTGCCCCGCAAGTTTATCACGCCCCGAATATGCCTGTCCAGATTCGGCACCACCGTGATATGCTGCATTCCCACAATCTCGCTTACGTGTCGCGCTTCAAGTGCATACTCTTCGCTGTCCAAGCGGAACACGAGGTATTTGTACTGCAGCGTGTTCAGGTCTTCGAGCGCGTCAAAGTCTTGGTCAATATCGTTGAACCCTTGTGCCATGGCGTTGTTCTAAAGAAGATGAGAGAAAAATGAATTATAGAATTCTCATTATACCGCCATATCCGCTACGGCATTGGAGAGCTTTCCGTTCAGCGTATGGGATGAGGCTGTGTTCAAAGCGGCAGGCGCTTCCTCCGATAACCGTATCAGTTCGTCCACATCCAGAATCAGCCCGATGCTGCCGTCGCCCAAAATCATGCAGCCACTAAGCCCGTACACCACGCCGATGTACTGCGAAAGCGGCTTGACGACTGTTTGTTGCTGCCCCACAACTTCGTCCACAAACAAACACACTTTATGCGAGCTTGCCTCAACGATCACCAAAATACCTTCATCAATGTTCTTGGTGTCCGACGTTTGCTGAAACATCTCGTGCAAGCGGATGATGGAGTAGAGCACTTCGCGCACGCGAACAACTTCCAAACCATCCATCGTTGTCGTGATTTCCGCCATGCGCGGTCGGAAGGACTGCCGCACGGATCCGAGCGGTATGGCATAGTGTGTGCCGCCCACGCGCACGGTCATCACGTCCATGCTTGCCAACGTAAGCGGAATCCGCAGCGTCACCGTAGCGCCCTTGCCTTTGCGGGAGCTTACCTGAACGCTGCCGCGCAGCTTTTCGATATTCCGCCGCACCACATCCATGCCTACGCCTCGCCCCGACACATCGGTCACCACATCGGCGGTAGAAAAGCCAGCTTCAAAAATAAATTTCCACACCTGTTCATCCGTATAATGCGTGGCGTTAGCAGGCGCAATGCCGCGCTCAATGGCACGCTGGAGAATTTTCTCGCGGTTCAGCCCTGCGCCGTCGTCACGCACAAAAATGAGGATTTCATTACCTTCGTACATCGCTCCCAAGTGAATCGTGCTTGTTGCGGGCTTGCCCACGCGCTCGCGCTCTGACGGCGATTCGATGCCATGGTCAATCGCATTCCGAAGAATGTGCATCAGTGGGTCGAACATCAGCTCTATCACGTTTTTGTCCATCTCTGTGTCCGCTCCGCTGATGTTCAGTTCGATGTGTTTGCCCAAGCGCCCCGCCACTTCGCGGGTGACGCGCTTCATCTTGGCAAATAATATCTCCACAGGGGTCATCCGCATGGACATGGACACGGATTGTAACTGGCGCGTGATTTTGGCGAGCATAGCGGCTGATTTGCGGAACTGCGGCAGTTTCAAATCTTTGATATCGGGGCTGTTCAGCGTCATGGTTTGCATCGTGACTAACTCGCCCACAAGGTCAAAAAGATGATCGAGCTTCACCGTTTCCACGCGAATCTCCGAGCGCTCGGCGTAGAGCGAGGGCTGTGCTGCCACGTGGTCGCCGCCGCTACCGCTGCGCCGTACAGCATTGTCTGATTCACCGATGTCCGGTTCAATAATGCTGGATTCGGCAATCGCCGCTTCGTTTTCCAACACTGTGGTCTGCGAAAG
>JANYIG010000263.1 GCA_025358765.1 Candidatus Kapaibacterium sp. | reverse complement strand
CGGAGCGATTGCACGTTGTGAGGTAGGGAATGCTGAATGTTTGTGAGTCGTAGTGCGAATTCCGTCGCCGTCGTTGGTTCGTGCTGCAACTTCTTTTTTGTAGCACTTTGCCGCACACTCCACAAGAAGAGGGAAATTGAGAAGGTGTGTTTGACATGCCTACCCATCATCAACCCGTTTTTTTATGGTTATCGTCTGTCATTCGTGTATTTTTGCCTGTATCGTGTTGGCACAACACACTCACCCTCTCCGTCCTTGATTTCAAGCACGTACGCCCCCTCTATGAAGGCACTTTTTTCTATACGAACGTTGATTCGTTCTGCCTTGTATGTCATACTGGCAAATGTTTGTGCGGTTTTCCCCGTCGCACCAATGCTCCATGCCCAAACGTGGCTGCCGGTCAATGCCAGTATAACCAACCTCAATATCTTTTCATTTACCCAAAAAGCTCCTTTTATTTTTGTCGGAACAGGTGGTGGCGGTATTTTTCGCTCGTCGGACGGCGGCACGACGTGGACGGCTGTGAACACTGGTTTGACGAACCTGACCATCTTTGCGTTGACCGTCAAAGGCTCCGATATTTTTGCCGGAACGGTTGGCGGTGGTGTGCATCGTTCCAGCGATAACGGTTTGACGTGGACACCCGTCAACACGGGCTTGACGAACCTGACGGTGTTCGCGCTCTTGGCGCAAGGCGGTGACCTCTTTGCTGGTACACAAGGCGGTGGCATCTTTTACTCCAATGATAACGGCGCAACATGGACACCATCAAACACGGGATTAGCAGATTTGTTCATGTTTGATATTGTCGCCAACGGCGGATTTATTTTTGCAACGACCAATGGCGCGGGCATCCACCGTTCCGCCGATAATGGTGCGACGTGGACGCAGGTAAACACAGGTGTTGGCACGTTTGGTACGTCGGTGGTCTCCGTACAAGGCGCAGAGTTGTTTTTGGGAACATTTGGAGCGGGTGCATATCGTTCCACTGATAACGGGGCAACGTGGACGCAGATGGCGGGTGGCCTCCCCACTGCTGCGGGTACGCAGGTGTGGCGTTTTGTTGCTGCAGGCGGGAATATCTATGCCGGATTAGGGGCGGGCGGTGGCATTTATCAATCGTCCGACGGTGGTGTTTCGTGGACGGCATTCACAACGGGGCTTACAAATTTCGACATTTGGTCGTTTTTGGCTGTGGGAAGCACTTGTTATGCCGGAACATTAGGCGGCGGCGTTCATTTTCTGTTGCAACCTCCCGTAGTAACAAGTTTTACACCCACAAGTGGCTCCACCGGCTCCACCGTTTCCATCTTCGGCTCGAATTTTACGTCTGTAACGGGCGTACAATTCGGCGGCGTTCCGGCAATGTCGTTCAGCGTTATTTCGAGTTCGCAGATAAATGCGGTTGTCGGAACAGGTACGTCCGGTTCCGTGGATGTGACAAGCATTGCGGGAACTGGCTCGTTGGGTGGCTTTACGTTTGTATTGCCGCCAATCATTACGAGTTTTTCCCCATCAACAGCATCCGTTGGAAACGCGGTCACAATTACAGGAACAAACTTGGGTTCCGCCACAAGTGTTACGTTTGGCGGGGTTCCGGCGCTTTCCTTTTCCATTATCAGCGCTACACAAATTATTGCCGTGGTTGGAACAAGCAGCGCTTCGGGAAACGTTTCAGTGACCAATCCCGCCGGAACAGGCTTCAAGAGCGGCTTCACCTTCATTTCTCCACCACCGCCTCCTTTGCCGCCACCCGTAGTCATTCAGTATTTCACGCCCGTTGCTGGCACCGAAGGAACAGTTGTCTCTCTTGTTGGTTACGGCTTTGCGGGCGCATTCGATGTACGTTTTGGCGGTGTTCAGGCAACAAGGTTTTCCGTTTCGGGCGACACGCTCATCACCGCAGTGGTTGGTAAAGGAAATTCTGGTTTTATTACCGTTGCATCGCCGAAAGGCTCTGCGGTCTCGCCCTCAATGTTTCGCTTCATACCGCCACCCAGCACCATTGTGGATGAATTTTCGCCCACAAATGGCGAATTTGGAACAATCGTCACTATTTTGGGTCGGTATTTCACGAATGCAACATTCGTCAGCTTTGGCGGGGTTCCCGCTCGCAGCTTCACTGTGGATTCCGACACGCAGATTACCGCCGTTGTGGGCGGTGGTGCTACGGGTGATGTCGTTGTTGTTGCGCCGAAATACGGATTCGGCTCCAAAGGGCAATTTACCTACACACCGGCTGGAACGCCTGTTATCACTGATTTACAACCTTCTACCGTCCGAGCAAATGGCGAAGACATTTTGCTTACGATGAAGGGATATAATTTTTCGATCCGCAAAATTTTCCTCACTCTCGATGGCTCATCGGATGTTATTGGCGCTTCGGCACTCACACCAACGCAAGTAGATATCAAGGTTTCTCGCATTGTGCGGGCAGGAGTAAAAACAATCACGTTGATGAACCCCGATGGGGAATTGGCTTCCACAACGTTGACCATCACATCCGCTCCTGCGCCTGTGATTACGTCGCTCTCCGTGCCATCCACTACTGCCAGCAGCGAAGCATTCACGGTCATGATAAACGGTACAGGGTTTTTCCGAACGGCAATGGTGAGCGCCAACAACACGCCGTTGCAAACGCTTGGTGGCGCACAATCCACAAGTTTTCCCGTGCAGATATTGGGGGGCTTGAACATTCGCGGCGGCATGTTGACTCTCCGCCTGACCAACAGCGACGGGCAATATGCCGAAACCACGCTGCAAATCAAACCCCGCGCTGCTCCGGCAATTACCACAACATCGGTCGCATTTGAAACAACCGATACACAATCGCTGTTATTAACGATTATGGGCGTGAATTTTCTTGCAACGCCCGTGGTACGGTTGGGCGGCGTTGTGTTGGTCACAAAATCATTTTCCCCGCCAAACCGCATTGTAGCAATTATTCCGATTGCTCTGCACAAAGCGCTGAAAGCAGTTGTCGCCGCCGATTCCACCAAACCACCCGTGCTTGAAGTCATCAATCCCGACGCACAGTCGGCGGGCATTCGCTGGGTTCCTCAAGAACCGCCTCGTTTGCAGATTACCGACATTAGCGCACTCACGATATCGTTTATTGACCCTCAAGTAATGAAAGTGCAATTTAGCGTTTTGATTACGGGCAGAGGTTTCCGCAACCCAGCAACAGTAGTGTTGAACGGCGTGTACGTGCAAGTTCAAGATCAAACCGACACAACAATCACGATTCTTTTGCAATATCTGATGTCGACCGCATCGGGCGTGTATCCATTGATAATCACAAATCCAAACGGAGAAAGTGTTCAAGCATTGGTGCGGCTTGGCAGTATGAGCAGTTCAATTGTAACGACCACAAATGCAAAAAATATACTTGCCGTTATTACCAGCGAGAACGAGAGTAGGGGGTTACATTGTTATCCAAATCCGACGGAGGACGTGCTGACCGTAGAGACCATATTTGAGTCCCAGCATTCGTTGGTTTATCTCACGATTACGAACGTGTTGGGGGTATCTGTGCTGGAGTATGCCGAACGTGTGGGGATGGGTGCGTGGCGCAAAGAGTTTGATATAAAGCCGTTTCCGGCAGGTGTTTATCTGTTGACTATGCGTGCAGGCGGTGTTCAATCAACGCAGAAAATTCTGAAACGCTAACAATCTTCTGATTCCCTGCGGAGCGCTTGGGCGTTGCGCTTCAAACCCGCCATCTTCGTGCGTTTGATGGGGCTTTTGCGAAAAGTCGTCGAGAATTGTTCTTGCGTCATCGCCTCAATGTCATCCAAACGCAGCCATACTTCACTATTTTTTCTTTTGCCATTTGTTTGTTCTCCGCTTGTTTCCTCAAAGCGAGATTGGAAGCGCTCTTCGGACGTAGGCTGTTGAAAACGATTCCACGGACAAACGTCCTGACAGGTGTCGCATCCAAACAGCCAGCCGTCCATGTTGTCGGCAATTTTCGTTGGAATCGCCACCTCCGGCTTAGTTTCTATCGTCCAAAAAGGAATACACTTTCGCGCATCCACCACAAACGGCTCCACGATGGCTTGCGTAGGGCAGGCTTGCATACAAGCGTTGCAGGTTCCGCAATAATCCGGCATGGGTGAATCGTACACAAATTCTGCCGTCGTAATCACCACACCCAAAAAAAACCATGAGCCAAACGAACGGGAGATAACGTTGCTGTGTTTGCCCTGCCAACCGATGCCCGCCCGCACCGCCCATTGCTTCTCCAAAAGCGCTCCGGTATCTGTATAAACCTTCGTTGCAGCGTCCGACTGATGGCGTTTGATTTCAAGACACAACGCTTCCAATTTAGGCGGAATCACATCGTGATAGTCGTCACCCCACGCATAACGGGAAATTTTACCGAAAGCGGGCGGCACGGCGCAAAGCTGTTCCTTGTTTCCTGATGTTTGTTCCTTGAAATAGTTTTGTGCCACAACAATGACCGAACGTGCGCCCGGCAGGATTTCACGGACATCGTGGCGTTTGTCCTGATTGCGTTCCATGTACCCCATCGAAGCGTGATAGCCCCGTGCAAGCCACTCTGCAAACCGCACCATTTCTTGTTCTAACGGCACAGCCTCCGCAATTCCCACCAACGAAAATCCAAGATTCAGCGCAGCCTGTTTGATGTGCTGCGTTTGCTCGGTTAGGCGGTGGGATGCGGTGTTCATGGGATTCGTAGAAGGTATCACGACAAATCAAAATCGTCCGCCAAAAGCGGAGTCATCAGGTATTGAATCGGATCGCTCCAGATAAGCGGCTCCAAATCCCGCGACACCACAACGTCCAGCTCCGTCCGCAATCCTATATCGCCCGCAATGTAAATTCCCGGCTCTATCGAGAACGAGGTCATCGGGATGATGCGGCGCGTGTCCTGCGTTTCGTAGTTGTCTAAGTTCGCACCCGGACCGTGGGTTGTACCTGTTTTAATGCTATGTCCCGTGCGGTGAATGAAATATTGCCCGTAGCCCGCCTTATCAACCACGTTGCGGCAAACATCGTCCAAATCGCAACCACGCACAGGTGACGTTTTTAGGTTCTCACGGAGGTGCGTCACGACGGCATCGCGGGCATCGGTAATGACCTTGAAGAGTTTTGCAGGGCGCTCTGGTACTTGCTCGCCTGCATAACACATCCACGTAATGTCCGAATAGACCGAATCGTGTTTACCCGCCGTTTTTGCCCACATATCTACCAAAATCACATCGCCTTGTTTGATGTCTGCATATTCATTTGCCGATGGCGCGTAGTGCGGGTTTGCGGCGTTTGCATTCACTGCAACGATGGGCGGGCTGTAGGAATCCAGACCGTTTTCCGCAAAAAATGCCAAAATCTGTTGTTGCGCGTGAAACTCCGTAAGCGGCAACCCCGCTTGCAGCGCGTCGCGCATAAACATAAACGAGTGAATCATTGCCTGCCGAAGTAAATGCGACGTAACTTTATTCTCCTCGAACTGCTCTTCTGACCATACTGCCGTGTATTCCTGCACAATGTCTGCCGACGACACAAGCTCCGCACCCAAGGTTCTAAGCCATTCGACCGTTCCGGCATCCACTTTCGCCACAATGGGCAGTGCGTTCATCGGTGAATATTCTAATGCAATACGGTTGTGGGGCTTTAACGTCCGCGTGAGCGCTTCCTCCCACTGTAAACGGCTTGCATACTGGATTTCGTTGGCTTCCACATTGCCGAGCGTATGCGTTTCGATGGCGTTCACAATTTTAGTCGGTGTGCCTTCGGCAGGAATCACCACGACCCAGCGCCGTGTGCAATGAGCATCGGCGGGCAGGGCGAGTGTTTCGTAAGCGATGCTGTTGCTGCCGCGGAAGTCGTAGAGTAACCACGCATCTATGCGATGTTCACGGAGGATAGACTGAATCTGAGCAAGGTTTTTCATGAAGGCTGGCAGACAAAAATGATAAAAATGCTGAAATTAACGAGGATTGGAGCCATTACTATCGTTGCGGAGAATGCGGTCATACACGGGGTAATACGGCACCCCCCATTGTTCAAGCAAGCGACGAAGCGCTGTTTGAAACTCTTCTACCTGCGGCGCAAGTCGTGATGCCGCGCGATATGCTTGAAATGCCTGTACTTGTAAGCTGTTCCGTTGGCACAATACCCCAAGCGCCGCACTTCCAAGCGCCGTAGAGCCAAGTTCACGGCGCAACATCTGAGTGGTATCTTTGAGCGCGGCTTCGTTCTCGGCATATGGACGCGAAAGACAAAATTCCTCCGACGCAACATCGGGTGAACTTTCTAAGCATACACTCCACCGATAGCACTGTCCGCGCTCGGCAAGCACATCGGTCAGATTCAGCGACAACGTAGAATCGCTTACGGTGCGCTCTACGACGGCACGGTCGGTTGCGTCTTTGATGCGAAACGTGTAGGAAAGCCCTGTTTGGCTGCCGCCCCAGTAAAAATCAACGACGGAATCCGTCACAGAAGTGGAACGCGGAAAAATTGCCGTAATAATGACGGGTTTGAGCGCAGCGCGAGCGGTTTTTCGGGCAAGGTCTTTGGCGGCTGATGGCACACTTATACCAAACAACCCACCGATCGCATCCGAAGCCGAGTTGACGGCAATGTCTGTCGTCGTTTTGGTTTCTTTATCTTCCGCTTGTGTTACGGAACCGCCTGTTTGCGCCATTTCGACGGTTTGGGCAGTGGCATCCACTTTTTTGTCGCTTTTTGCACGATCTACCGAGGCAGGAGCACTCATGTTTTGGCGGTACTGATCGGTATTCGGAGTAGATTGTTTAATCTCGTTGAACACGTAACTCGCTAATTTTGAGCCAATGCCGCCCGACGAGGTTTGCAGCCGTTTGTTTAAGTCGGCAACCGTGAATGTGCCTTCACTTTTGAGTTCTAATGTTTTTCCTTCAGCCGTCAACACCAGATATGATGAGGCATTAAGAGTAACCACATCTTTTGCTTTGAGCTTCATGCCAGCTGAAAGCGGCTTTGCAGCAGCGTTGACAGATTTTATTGTTGGAGCGCCTTTTGCGGCAAGCACCGTCAACTCTTGTGCATGGAGCATTGTCTGTTGTCCAGTAGTGCTTATGACAACGAATAATAAAAACGCAACCATTGTTCCTATGACAATTCTCCCTGATGGCAAGGAGTGGCGAAGAGCGGAGTAAGGATTCATGATTCTTCCGAAGTTGAAGGTGAAGAATGAAAAGATTCGATAACACTATGATAAATTTCATGAAGCGGAGCCGCAACCACTACTGCCGCGACTGCCAACGAGACATCAAGTTTTACACTAAAAAAATGGAACGCCAGCGTGAACGCCACAAGCAACCCAAGACTTTGGACAAACTGCATCACAATGCGGGCAATATCGTACCACCGCCGATAGTGTTCGTATAACGTTGTCATTGCCACAACGTTTGCATAACACAGAAGGATGGCAAACAGCGTGGTAAGCCATTCAGGGGCAACATGGATGTAGCGACCGTGCAAAATCATGGAGGTAACGTTTGCATGAACCACCGCGCCAAACATGTCGGGGTACGCCCTGCCGGTATAGCGCTTGTTGAGTGGCGTGAAGAACATGTCTTCGTTTGAGCGCCGCCCAAGCGTTTCGCCCAAAAAGCCCATGATAACAATTTTTCCCTCCAGAAAATGCAATCGTGCGTGTTGTCCAGATGTATCAAGCACTTCTGCGGCATCGAGCGTAAAAAACTTGTCGGTATTGCCCATGTAGTTGATGATTTCCACATCGCTGCCACGCTTGAACAGACGACGCACAGACGGTTCGTCGTACCAACCGGCAAGTTTTACGGCAAACGCCCATTCTGTGGAGGTTTTTTCCGCTCGAAATTCCTCCGACGGACTAAAACTACGAACGGTATGCGTTTTGTCTTGTTCGTCGGTTGCCTCTGCATTTGCATCGGTGCTTTCGCGGTCATCGCCGGGTTCTTCGCTGATTACATTGTCGAAGCCTGTTCCAGCCTGTGTTTGAAACATTGAGTGCGAAGTTTGTCGTACCGACCAAACTGCGGAATCCGCTTGAAACCCCACCAAATGGGAAACCATCACGATTGCCGGATTTGCCGCCAGCGCCGCCGCAAGAATAGAATCGCTCTCCGGGTCTTTGGGGGCGCGGAACATTGCGTCAATACCAATCACTTTTGGCTTAAAACGGCTTAGAATCTGGATTTGCTCTGCAATACGCTTGCGCGACAACGTTCCGATGTTCACAAGAACGATGCTTGTATCTGCCGTTGTTTGAGCATCATCCCGCAGCCGCGAAAACACAACGTCTGTCAATTCAAAATCTGAAAACGTCTTGGCAATCGGGTCAAGGAAATTGATATTCGACGGGATGAAGTATAACAGCCATACAATGCCGAACACCAGCGCGGTAACACTGACATCGTAGCTTTTCGTTCGCTCGGATAGTTTGACCACCCGTCGCAAAAGTCGTACCCAGAACCGTTGCATAATGGAAAGAAAATGTATCTGTTCTCAATCGTATCGTTGTTAATATACGAAAATACGATTATACGAAAATACAATGAGTGGAAAATCCTTATCGTAATTCCATTGAATGATGGCTCGCATTCATCATTTACCGCTCCATCCATGCGCGAAAAGCTGCTGAACGCTCTTGGCTAACAAGGACGACTTCATCGGGTTTGGGTGTGAGTTCAAGAATAACCCTCCCTTTCACTTCCGGCTTAAATTTTTGAATAGAATGAATATTTACAACGTACTTGCGGTTGAGTCGGAAGAAGTGTTTGGGGTCAAGTTCGGCTTCCAAATCCGATAAATGTTTGTCGGTGAAATAGCGTTCATTGTACATCGTGATGACAGAAACAATACGGTTTTCTGTGTAACAATATGCTATGTCGTTCACGCTTAGAGGTAAGTATTCAAGACCTTTTTGGACGATAATCCGTTCTTTGTAGAGCGTATGCGTGGCATTATCGCGGACAAAACCTATTTGCTTCAAGAGCGCTTCCACACTTGTTTGTTGGGTTTCGTGGGCGAAATGTGTTTTTAACCGAGTGTATTTGGCAAAGGCATTATGCAATTTTTCTCGTTGAATTGGCTTCAACAGATAATCAATACCATTATGAGCAAAGGCTTCGGTCAAATATTCATCAAAGGTTGTGGTGAAGATAACAGGCGCATCAACGCTACATTGCTCGAAGATTTCAAACGCCACGCCATCCGAAAGTTGAATATCCATCAAGATAACATCTGCTTTCACCGAAGGAATCAGCTTCACAGCCTCGCGGACAGAACCAACCTCTCCAACGATATTCGCAGCGGCATCGTATTCACGCACCATTCGCGCCATTTTCTCGCGTGCCGGAAGTTCATCCTCAATAATAAAAATATTCATAGTGCTTGATTGCTTGAGGCTTGGGTTTTAGAATCAATGTCATTAAGTTAAGCCCCTCACCCAAACCCTCTCCCAGAGGTAGAGGGCTTCAAATCTCCCTCCTTCTCCCTTTGGGAGAAGGTCGGGATGAGGGAGATTCCTTAACTTAATGCCATTGGGTCTTGAGAATAGAGTTTATTCCGATTACTTTTGAATGTCATGCCAGCCCTGTACAATAATCGGAATACACTCTAATGCGTTATCTATTTTTTGGTTGATATACAATCGGGATTCGTACGAAAAATTGCTCTTTGGTCTCAACAATAGCAATACGTTGTTTCGTAATGAGTTTGGAGCGTTCATCAAGGTTATTGAGTCCTGCACCTGAGAAGGAGCGTATGCTTGCTTTCATCGTGCGTTTGGGGCGGCGGGCATTCCTCATACTCACAAAATCATTATCAATAAAAACTTCCACCATAAGCGGCTTATATTCATCAAATTCATTGTGTTTAACGGCATTTTCCAGAAGCAATTGTAATGCGACGGGCATAATGGCGTAGTCATCGGATTGTACAGTGGATTGTACCACAAGCTGCACTGTTCCTCGAAACCGCAACCGCAACAGTGTGTAATAACTTTGCAGCAGAGCAAGTTCATCGCCTAAGGGTACGAGAGTTTTACTGCGGTGTGCAAGCATATACCGATAAACCTCCGCTAAATTATCGTTGAATTCCAATGCTTCGGCTGGATGCGTTTCAATCAGGTGCGACAACGTGTTGAGCGAATTAAAGATAAAATGCGGGTCGAGCTGGAGTTTGAGCGCTTCCAATTCGGCTTGAATCGTGGCGCGTTCTAACTGCTCAATATGCACAAGGTCACGCTCTCGCTTGCGGGACAGCACGACCGCTTCGTAAAAAAACGTCAAAAAGCACGATGCAATCATATTGCAAAACACGACATCCTTCACCACATCCCACCGCACCTGCCATTCCGCCACCGCAAACCACCCCAAACATAGCAAAACTGTTATCGGCAATGTAAATAGCAGGTTCGCCAGCACAAGGAGTATGGGCTTCAGTATGGGCGACGGGAAGCGACGGCGTAGCTTGCGTTCTTGCAGCCAGATAAGACGATTGCCCTGCCACACAACAAAAGAAATGCCGATACAATACTCGTATCCAAGCCAGTAGAGAGCGGTGTCTGAGGTGATTGTGCCGAGCAAGCCCGTGAGATTTGGAACGAGAACACCTAAACAAACAATACCCACCGTACGCCCCAAGCCGGAGACGACTGTTGTTGCATGGCGGCTCAGGCGGTTTAATGACCGCTGCAAAATGTCAACCATCGGCTTCAGGAACGTTTTTACGGGGTTCAGGCTCATGTTGTCCGCCTTCAGGCACTTTGGCTTGATACACGTGGAACAAGACCGTATTTTTCGTCGTACTCTTGAATTGTCAGCACAAATGTAGCAAAAGCTCCTGTACCAACCATCATTGTTCATACCGCTATGCTCAAAAATTACTTCAAAATCGCCGTGCGCTCACTTTTGCGTAATAAACTCTACTCGACGCTCAACATTGTTGGTCTTGCCGTAGGATTGGCATGTTGCATTTTGATTGCACTTTTTGTGCAAAACGAACTGAGTTTTGATCATTTTCATGCAAATTCCTCCCGCCTCTACCGCGTTACGCGTGAAATAACTGAGGGCAGCACAACCACCGCACGGGCAAATACGCCGCCAGCCCTTGCATCGGCGTTGCAGCAAGAATTTGCCGATGTGCGAGCAACCACGCGCTTTATGGCTCCGTACCCTTCGAGCGCACTCGTGAAATACGGCGAACGGAAATTTTACGAAAAAGGTTTTTTGTGGGCAGATGCAAATGTATTCTCTGTGTTTTCATTTCCGCTGCTGCAAGGAAACCCTGCCAATGCTCTTGCAGAGCCGTTTACCGTGACCATAAGCGAATCATTAGCACAAAAATATTTCGGCACGGAAAATCCGATTGGCAAAACCCTTACGATTCAAGCATGGACAAAGGAAGAATACAAGGTCACAGGCGTGTTTCGGGATGTCCCAGCAAACTCGCACTTGCAGTTTGATTGCCTTGCATCGTTCGCAACCGCAGAAAAGCGCTATACGCGAATGTTTGGCAATCCAGAAGCAATGTGGGGAAACAGCCTTGTTTACACCTACGTCCTTCTGCAAAGCCCCAACGCCTTGCCAAACCTTGCCTCGCAGTTGCCGGAATTTTCCAAACAGCATTTGGGAGGATTAAATGCAAAATATACTATGGAGGTTCAGTTTCGCCTTCAACCACTGACGGATATTCACTTGAACGCAGATGTCATACCGCTTTTTGAGGTGAATGGCGACAAAAAAACGGTCTCTATTTTCAGTGGTGTTGCCGTATTTATCCTGCTGTTGGCATGTGTGAATTTCATCAACCTTTCCACAGCTCGCGCCACGCGCCGCGCCAAAGAAATTGGTGTACGTAAAGTCATAGGTGCGGAGCGTGGGCAGCTCGTACGGCAATTTTTGAGTGAGTCACTGCTGACAAGCCTGATTGCATCTATTGTTGCACTCTTTTTTGCCGAGCTTGCGTTGCCCGCTTTTAATGCTCTTTCCGGCAAAACACTTGCTCTTACGCCATCGCATACAGTATTGGGTGCAGCGGAGGCGGCGATATTCCTTGCGGTGGTGCTGTTTGTGGGTATTGGAGCAGGAGCATATCCAGCATTGTATTTGTCGAATTTTTCTGCGGTGCAAGTCTTTAAAGGTGGCTCTGCATCGGGGCGCGGGAAAACGGCGTTGCGGAAAATTTTGGTTGTCACGCAGTTTGCTCTTGCTATTGCATTAGTCATTGGCACACTCACTATGCGCGAACAGCTTGATTTTATGCGCTCGCAGTCGCTTGGTTTTAGCAAAGAGCACGTTGTAATATTGCCCGTGCGTGATGATGCACTTTTCAAAAAAATTAACGCCTTCAAAACATTATTGCTCCAGCACTCAGGCGTTATCGCTGTTTCGGCGGCTTCCGGCGTGCCCGCGCAAAATATGCTTTCGGACAAATGGGCGGTAACGCCGGAAGGGCGCGACGAGCATAAACGCGAGATGTTTACGGTCATGTGCGATGCCGATTATGCCCGCGCAATGGGATTACAGCTTGTTGCAGGGCGCTGGTTTTCACCGAGTTTTCCAAACGATGCTTCCGAGGCATTTATTATCAATGAAACTGCCGTGCAATCGCTTGGTTTTGGTACGCCGGAAGCCTCTATCGGCAAAGGGATTGTTACGATGCAAAATGCGGGTAAAAAAGGCGTTGTGGTTGGTG
The DNA here is from genome assembly GCA_025358765.1 of Candidatus Kapaibacterium sp. Taxonomy (GTDB): domain Bacteria; phylum Bacteroidota; class Ignavibacteria; order Kapaibacteriales; family UBA4661; genus JANYIG01. Next base: position 3,600 of record JANYIG010000263.1, on the reverse strand, counting down.
TTGTGAAGGATGTCCATTTTGCCTCACTTCAGAGTAAGGTCGAGCCTACGTTATTCCACATTGAGCCGGGCATGTTTGCCTGTTTTGCGGTGCGCCTACGCCCTAATTCTGTGCCGGAAGCATTATCCGCTGTGAAAGTCGCATGGCAAGCCATTGCGCCGGAGCAGCCATTTGATTATGCGTTTTTGGATGAAACATACGAGCGGCAGTACGCCGCCGATGAGCGCTTGGGAACTATTGTTGGTGTTTTTACGTGGCTTGCTGTACTAGTAGCGTGTTTAGGTCTGTTCGGTTTGGCTTCGTTTGCCGCCGAAATCCGCACCAAAGAAATCGCCGTGCGAAAAGTACTTGGTGCCACCACAACAAGCATTAGTGGGCTTTTGGGGAAAGAGTTTTTTGTGTTAGTGGGCGTGTCGTATCTCTTTGCCTGTCCTCTTGGATATGTGGTTATGAATAAATGGCTTCAAGATTTTGCCTATCGCATCACGATAGGCGTGGATGTGTTGTTGATGGCGGGCGTAACGGCATTTGGGGCGGCATTGGTGGCGATACTCTGGCAAACGTTTTGCGCTGCACGGGCGAATCCTGTGCAGGCGTTGAAGAGAGAATAAATATGATAATATTTTCCAACCTGATTTTCAATAAAAATCATGCTCAAAAATTTCCTTAAAATCACTCTGCGAGCAGCTTTACGCCAAAAACTCTACTCCGTTATCACGATTGCTGGATTGGCTATTGGCATAGCCGCCACCCTTCTTATTGTGCTTTTTGTGCATGACGAACTTTTATACGACAAATTTCTGCCTAATGCCAATAGAATCTATCGCGTGGCGGTTGTTCGCGGCGATAAAAATATACCCAAAAACGCTAATGGCTCCCTGTTTGCTGCTCCTGCTTTGCAGCAACATATTCCTGAGATTGCCTATGCCACTCGCTTCTATAAAATTGGTTGGGGTGAAAAATGTTTACTTGCAAATAGTAATAAACCCGACAAAAGTTTTTACGAAGAGCATTTTTATTTCGCGGACTCGACTGTGTTTGCTGTTTTTCCATTCCCATTTCTTTACGGCAATCCTCATACGGCGCTTGTAGAACCGAATACAGCCGTTATTACCTCAAGTATTGCCCGGAAATATTTCGACACTGAAGATGCGCTTGGCAAAACGCTCACGGCTGACCCGCATAAAAATGGCAAACTATTGAGCCTGAAAATTACTGGTGTTGTGAACGATGATTGTATGAAAAGGACACACCTCAAATTTGACTGTTTGGCATCATTTACAAGCCAGTCTGATAGTAGTTTGCCCATGAAGAGCTTCTTGGAAGCCTGTTATACCTACGTGCTTTTGAATAATAATGCTTCTGCCTCACAAACGGAAGCAAAATTCCCTGCAATGCTCAAAAGTTTGCTTAAAATAGCCCCGGAAGTAAAAATAACCTATGGTTTACACCTTCAACCAATTGCGGATATTCACTTGCGTTCACATTTGAATGGAGAGCCGGAGCCAAACGGCGATATAAACACATTGTACACGTTTGCCGTCATCGGTGTTTTTATTCTTCTTATTGCCTGTATCAATTTTATGAATATGGCGACAGCTCGCTCTGCACAACGTTCGCGGGAAGTTGGTGTGAGAAAAGTATTAGGTGCGCGGCGGTCGGAACTTATGCGGCAATTTTTGACAGAAGCGTTGGTGTTTAGTGTGTTTGCTACGCTTTGCGCTTTGTTTTTGGTAGAAGCATCATTGCCTATTTTTAATGCTATGATGGGCAAAACACTCACAAGCGCCCCATTGCTGGAGCCTTTGATGATGCTTGGTATTGTTGTTCTGATGCTTAGTGTGGGGGTGCTGGCAGGCGTATATCCTGCATTCTTTTTGTCGTCGTTTGAGCCTGTGTCGGCGTTGAAGGGAAAAAGTGGTACCACACGTACCGCCTCGTTGCTCCGCAAAGGTCTTGTGATTACCCAATTCACCATCTCAACTGCGCTTATCATTTGTACTGCCGTTGCCTACAAACAAATGGAGCTTATTCGCACAAAACAACTCGGTTTTGACCGCGAGCATATTGTGGTGTTGCCTTTAAACAATGATGTTGCAAAACATTTGGATGCGTTCAAACAAGCTGCATTACAGAATGCGGGAATTTTGAGCATAGCAGCGAGCGAACAAGTTCCCGCTAAAGCTGGAAATGGAGCGGGATATACGTTTGAGGGTCGTGCGGAATCTGACGGAATGTATCGTTTGTTCACCGATGGCAATTTTCTTCGCGCCTACGGGCTGGAATTGCTCGCGGGACGTGATTTTTCAGCACAATTAGGAACGGATTCTACACAAGCATTTATCATCAACGAAAAACTTCTAAGCGAGTATGGCTGGAAATCCGCTCAAGAAGCCGTCGGCAAGGGAGTGACTATGGAGCATGGCGGTATGAAGCGGCGCGGCGCTATCATTGGCGTGGTGAAGGATTTTCACATCTTTTCGTTGCATGAGAAAATTGAGGGTTTGGTGATCAATATTATGCCAATGGAAAAAATGAACTTTATTTCAGTACGGATTGCTGCCGATGCAAACAGAGATGTGCTTGAGCATCTACGCGGTGTGTGGAAGAGTTTTGCACCGACACATCCATTCGATTATTACGCATTAGACGAGGATTTCCGGCGGCTGCACCAATCCGACGAAGAAATGGGATTAACCTTTCGTTATTTCGCGCTATTGGCAGTCGTAGTGTCGTGTTTAGGTCTGTTCGGGCTTGCAGCGTTTACCGCAGAGCGGCGCACCAAAGAAATTGCCGTCCGCAAAGTGCTTGGGGCTTCCATGGCAAGCATTATCGCCCTTTTGAGCAAAGAATTTTTTGTACTTGTGGGTATTTCGTTCCTGTTTGCTTGCCCACTTGGCTATTTTATGATGAACAGATGGCTGCAAGACTTCGCGTACCGCATCACCATTGGCGTGGATGTGTTGCTGGTAGCTGGTGCAGCTGCGTTTGGTGCAGCGCTCGTGGCTATTCTTTGGCAAACGCTCAGAGCGGCGCAGGCAAATCCTGTATCCGCATTGCGGTCTGAGTAAAAATAAGCGGTAGCCAATCTTTTCCGTAGCACAGACATTCCTGTCTGTGCTACAAAAGAATGTTTGACAACTTGTTTTTTCGTCATTCTTAATGAGCCGCAGCAAACACAGTACCAAAATGGGAGGCTAAGAAAAAAGCCATCATAAAAAAGCCTACGAAAAATGTTATGACCAAAAATCTTCTTTGCAGACTAACCTTCCCAAAATATAACAATGCTGCACCTATAATAAAATTTATTGTAGCCCATGCAACATTGAGCATTGGACTGGACAGCCCCCGACCCGGCGGGTCAGCAAATGGGGTAGGGAAACTATGTCCGGTAACTCCGCTCATAAAATGCGGTACGGTGTTGACGATAAATATTGCTGTTGTTTCCGTTGAGATAGACTTACTCCCTTTTGGACGATAGAACCGTCTTTTATTCGGCTGTCCGATTCCCTGTTCTTACGGGGTCGGGCTGTCGAATACAACGCCGCGTCAATCCGACAGCCCGCTAAGAAGCGGACAGCCGGAAATAAAAAATAGCAT
>JANYIG010000091.1 GCA_025358765.1 Candidatus Kapaibacterium sp. | reverse complement strand
TTCGCTGGGATAAACTCCGGCTGGAATCCAGATGTAGTGCGGACTATGGTTGCCAGCCCCAGCTCCAGCGAAAGCTGGGGTAAACTGGTTGGCATCTACGAGATTGTAGGCTGGTCATAGATTCCTGCCTTCGCAGGAATGACACGCTTTTACGTTTTTTTCGTAAGTCCTAAGATTATCACAATTTTTACCAAGATTCTTACCTGTTGTAGTGCTGTTTTTTATTATTTTGCCAGATAATATTATTGACGGCAATCAAATGGCATATTTTTCGCAGCGTTACGTTCCATAAGCAATACGACAACCGACAAAAATTCTTGCAAACGATTCTTCTCCCCACTATGCGTATCTTTCTGCTCACTTACTTCTTTCGGAGGCACAACATGACATCACGCTACTCTTTGGTTCACACATTGGTTTACAATCAGGTTTACCGCAGAGGTTTTTTCATGCTGACAGCGTTGTGGTTTACGCTCGGAGTTTTGCCTCTGCTCACGCAGAACGCTTCCGCACAAACCGATACAACCGCCGCTTCCCGCATCAATTTCGACGACCTCACCGCTGATGCGGATAAGCCGCTCTATCTGCGGTATGGGATATTTGGCGGATACAACTTCTCAGTCAATTATACAGCAGATTTTGGTTACTTTTATGGTTGTATAACATGTGCGCCAGCCAGTTACGGTTCACAATCCAGTAAAATGTTGACGGGAGGATTGTTATTTGAGTATCCACTTTGGAATCGTTTGGGAGTAAGCCTTCGCGCCAGCTATTCGGTGACACCAGAGGATAAATCGTTTTACAAACTTCCAGGCTTCGCTGAAGATCAAAAAACACTTTTGCCTTCTGAGACTTCCTTCTTGGCAACAACCTTTCGGCAACGTGAAAGTTTAACGTTGACTGGTAATGGGCAATCATTTGTTGATGGGACAATAGAGCATAGGTTAAATCTTCAATTAAAAATGATTTCTCTTGAACCTACGATTACCTATCGTCTTCTTGATGCTTTAACGCTCTACGCAGGAGGACAGTTTAGTTTTTTTGCTTCAAAGGATTTTCATTATGCTGAATTTATCCTATCACCTGACGATAGAGTATATATTCCAGAGAACAAAACAGTTCGTAGAGATACTACGGGATCTCTCCCTTTCCTGAAATCTGTCTTGACCTCTCTTGTTGCGGGTATAAGCTATGAGATACCACTCAATGCAAGCGGCACGGTGCTGCTCGCGCCAGAGTTTTTCCTTTCCACAGGGTTAGGAAGAATAGATGACCCAGGTAACATTGCCGTTGATATTAGTAATAACTCAAAACTAAGTTCGGCGGAGCTAAATAGACGCGCACTCAAGGATTCACTCTATCCCAATGCTCATTATATTTCAGTAACCAAGGTTAAAGACTCTCTTGGCAATATTATTAGCAATAGTAAAGCAGTTATAGGAGATGGGAAGTGGAGCCTCGGGGCAAACTTCCGCGCTGGCATTTCCCTCCGCATTTCCCCGTTCCGCACAATCCGCCCAGAAATGACACCGGAAATCCAAGAAACTATCCGCAAGGTGAAGCGTTTGGATAGCATTGTGGCTGATGAACGCAGACAAAACGCAAAACGTATTGCACAGGTGGATTCGTTGAACAGAGCCATTACCGTGAAGATGGAAGAACTCAAAAAAATCGGTATCAGCGTGACATTGAACAAAGTGGTGGGTGTGGATGAAACTGGCAAAGAGATACCAAAACCGACGATTACCGTTGAACAGTTCCGCGCCCAAACCGTGCAGCCGCTGTTGAGCCACGTGTATTTCGACGAAAATTCCTTCGTGTTGCCCTCGCGCTACCGTCGGATACGCGCCGCCGACCGCAACGGCTTCAAGATTAGCGATGCTGCGGGGAAATCAAACATTGAGCTGTACCGAAACGTGCTGAACATCGTTGGGCAGCGCATGAACGAAAGCCCAGCAGCCGTGTTGTTCTTGACGGGTTGCAACTCCGGTCAGGGTGTGGAAAAAGACAACATCAAACTTTCCGAGCAACGTGCCGTAGCCGTAAGCGACTATCTGCAAGATGTGTGGAAGATAGCGCCCAAGCGCATTGTGGTTCAAAAGCAAAACATGCCGGACAAACCTGCGGGCAACGATGCAACGGGACAAGCGGAAAATCGCCGTGTTGAAATGTCATCCAACGTGCCGGAAATCTTTGATGCTGTTAAAACCGACCAGATTACAAAAATTTCTTCGCCGCCCACCATTCGCTTGGGCATGGAAATCAATGCCGGTGCGGGTTTGAAGCAATGGGAATTGGAAGTGACTCAGTTTGTGGACAACGAAGCGCAAACGCTAAAAAGTTTTAATGGCACGAACAATTATCCGCCGTCCGTAGATTGGAATATCAACCAAGAACCAGCAACCATGCCGGGTTCGGGACAAGACTTATCGGTACAATTGACAATGACGGACATCAACAACAAAACAGGCGATGCGCCGATTGTTTCGATTCCTGTCAAACAAATCACCGTCGAGAAAAAAGAAGTTGACAATAAAACAGATAAGCGGATAGACACCTACGACCTTATCGGATTTGATTTCGGCACAAATACGGTCGCGTTGGATGAATCGGGACAAAAACTCCTTGAAAGCATCAAGAAAAACCTGAAACCGGGTGCAAGTGCGACGGTTACGGGTTACACCGACATAACGGGCGATGCGGAAAAGAACAGAGCACTGGCGCAACGCCGTGCGGAATTCATCGCAAAATCGCTCGGTGCGCCGAATGTGAAAACCAAAGCCGTCGGTCCGACCAAGCAGCACGACAACGAATTGCCCGAAGGCAGAGCATACAACCGCTACGTACATGTGGAGGTGCAAACGCCAGTGCGGTAAAGATTTGTTTTACATTCACAACGAAGGGTGCTATCATTTGATTCCACGCCGCTTGAAAAGGAGGTTCTCGTAACCCCATTGAGCGGCGTTTTTGCTGTATTATACGTTAGATTGTGATGGAATTGCAAACAAATGATATGGCGCGTGTGACGGATATTTCGTAATTTTGCGCTTCCTTCCGTGTTTGGCAAAAAAAACAATAAACCTCTACCGACAATTCAACATCTATACGCTATAGTATTAACCTTTTGCAGGAGTTTTGCATGATTATACCGACAATAATAAAAAAAATGTTTGTTCGATTGCGCCCGTTTGTAGCGACACTATGCTTTGTATATGCGGCATGTGGAGCTTGTGTAACACTATCCGTTGCTCAAGACGGTACACAACCACAAAAACCCGAAATCAAGGCATTGGGCGTGGAAGCCAACGGTGTAGAACGTTCGGTAATTGAAATTCGCATTGACGAATACTTGACCCGCAACATTCACCCGTTGTTGAATTACGTGTTTTTCGACGACAATTCCGACAAAATTCCCACGCGCTATCAGCTCATCTCCGAATCGCAGGCGGAGACCTTTCGCCCTGAACGCCTCTACGGTTTGGAAACACTGGATGTCTATTACCAATTATTGAACATCCTTGGTTTTCGTCTGACTAAGCAGCCAGAGACGAAAGTGACGCTTTTGGGGTGCAACTCCAACGCTGGCGTGGAAAAGGGTAATCAAGATCTTTCCAATCGCCGCGCAACGGCAGTGCAGACGTACCTCACGTCCGTCTGGAAGATTGACCCGAGCCGCATCACCGTGCAAGCACGTGATTTGCCGGAAAGACCCTCCAGCTCGAAGGAAAGCCCCGCCGAAAGCGATGCGGAAAACCGTCGCGTGGAAATTGTGGCAAGCTGGGATATTAATAAGCCTCTGACCATTACCGACACACTCCGCGAAGCAACGCCGCCAATTATCCGCTTTTACACGAAAGTCTATAACGAGGCAACACCCGTTCAGTGGACGATTGCAACCAAACAGCGTGCTGGTGCGGCGGATAAAGTGTTGAAAAATATTACGACGACGGGCAAGGTGAAATCGGTGGTGGATTGGAAAATCAACAAAGAAAAGAACACCGTTCCGCTTGATACCTTGCCGATGACGTATCAATTAGAAGTGCGGTACGATGGTTCACCAAACCAGAAATCTGCCCGAGGCTCGTTGCCTGTGCAACAAATCACGATTCAGAAAAAGCGCCGCGAACGTATTAACGATATCGAAAAAGATAGATACAGCCTCATCTTGTTCGATTTTGGCTCGGATAAACTTACAGAGAATAACCAAAAAATCGTGGACATCATCAAGGCGGACAAGCGTATCACCCCAAAATCCAAAGTCTATGTGACGGGCTACACAGACGTGGTGGGCAGCGCCGACGCAAACCAACGCATCTCGCAACGCCGCGCAGAATCGGCAGCGTTGGCACTCGGTGTCAACAAAGGTTCGGTGAAAGAAATAATAGTAACGGGTAAGGGCAAAACACCGCCATTGCTGTATGAAAATGAATTCCCCGAAGGGCGCTTCTATTGCCGCACGGTCATTATTGACGTGGAAAATCCTGTGGAATACGATAACTAATATCGTTTCAATGAAAGAGCGCCTTCGGAGCCTGTTCCGAAGGCGCTCTTTGTTTTTGCATGCGTGATTGATAGATTAGAGTTTATTCCGAATACTTTTTATGTCATTCCCGCGAAGGCGGGAATCCAGACCGCAAGCGACCTCTGGGACACCCGCCGGAGTTTATCCCAGCGAAGACTGGGGCGGGTGTGACAGACCTGGAGACAATTCGGAATACACTCTATTTTACGCTTTGTTCAGCGTCATCACCGTGATTTCCGGCGAGATACCCACTCTGCCCGGATACCCCAAAAACCCTAAGCCACGGTTGACGTATAAATATTGCTTGCCTGATTGATACAAGCCCGCCCACTGCTTGTAAACGTATTGCACCGGACTCCAGCGAAAACCCGGAATTTCGATGCCAAATTGTGCGCCGTGCGTGTGACCGGAAAACGTAATATCCACATCCTGAAAATCTTTGCGAACCTGAGCATCCCAGTGTGTGGGGTCGTGCGAAAGCAGGATTTTTACGGGATGGGATTCCGAGCCAGCAATTGCTTGCGAAAGATTACCGCGTTTTGGAAAACTCATCGAAGCACTCCAGTTTTCTACGCCGATAAGGGCAATAGTGTCGCCATTTTTCTCCAATGCTACGTGTTCATTCATCAGCAATCGCCAGCCAAGTTCGCCGTGAACCGCTTTGAGGCGCTCAAAGTTCGTGCGTTTGGCATCGGGGCTGTCCCAAGAAATGTAATCGCCGTAATCGTGGTTGCCAATCGTGGAGAACACGCCCATCGGCGCTTGAATCTTGCGAAGAGTGTCGAGCAAGCCGTTAGTTTCTGAGGCTTCGTTGTTCACTAAATCGCCCGTGAAGAAGATAACGTCTGGTTTCTGGGCATTGACGATGGCAATTGCCTTCTCAAGCGGTTCAGGGGAATTAAAACTGCCGACGTGGAGGTCGGAGATTTGCACGATTTTCAGCCCATGAAAGCCCACCGGTAGGTTTGGCAACGCCACATCTACACGATGCACCGTGTATTGATATGCGCCGCGCACCATACCATAGAGAAAGCTGACAAATGGCACGGCGGCGGCAATCAGCGCGATTTGGTTCAAAAACTCTAACCGTGATATTTTGTGGACGTTTTCAAGAGGCTCAAGAGAAACCCCAGAGACCGCATTGGAAGATGGTTTGATGATATAGCTTGCTATCCAACGCACCACGCGGATACCATCGTCTAAAAACAGAAAGACTAATCCAACTATTTTTGAGATTGCCATAATCAGCACAAAACTCACCAGATAGACTTTGGCAAACTTTGACCACTGCGCCCATGGATAGACAAATGGCGTAAGGGCAAGTGTGACCGAAAACGCCGTTAAGCTCCAATACGCCACATTCAGCGCTGTGCGTTTTGTACCCGTCAGGTTTTTGAAAACGGTGGAGACAGCTTGAAAAAAATACCAATCAATAAACAAGACGATGCCCACCAGCATCAGAAGGCGCAAAGAAAAAGACATGAGAGTGAAGGATAATTGGAGATAAAGAATTGAGATTGAGAAATCGGAAACCTGACGTACCGACGGTAATTCTTAATTCCCAATTCTCAATTACATTAAAGTCCGACGTACTGAACACTGCGTTCCCAAAGAAGTTCAGCAGCGTGTTCGTCGTATGATGCTTTGGACGAATGGGTGAGCTTTTTCTTGTTAAAATATTCTCCGCTGATGTGTTCTACTTCCGATGAAGTGGCAAGATAGATGCTGGCTTCCGCTCCTTTACGTGGTGTCATCATAAACGGGCGGGCAAAAAATTGAAATGCTTTTGGGGAAAAATTGAAGAGATTGGTGTTCACCACGCCCGGATGCAGACAATTCGCCGTAATGTTCGCACTGCTTTCGTGAAGGAGTTTTGCGAGATGCTTCGTGAAAAGGATATTCGCTAATTTTGATTGACTATATGCGCGAATGCCGTTGAACTGCCGCTTGCCCTCTATGTCATCAAAGTCTATTGTGGCGCGTTTATGCGCTGTTGAGGATACGGTGACGATGCGCGAAGCACGTTCTGTTGTGGCGCTTGCGGTAAGGAGGTCGAGCAGGCAATTTGTGAGTAAAAATGGCGCAAGATGATTCACCGCAAACGTCATTTCCACGCCATCACGCGATAGTCGGCGCTTGGATTCCCACACGCCCGCGTTGTTCAACAGCACGTGAAGCGCTTCGTAGCGACGTTTGAATTCATTACAAAAGGAAATTACAGAGATAAATGATGACAACTCGCACACCATTACGTCCACCTTGGGATTTCCTGTGAGGCTGATAATTTCTCGTTGTACTCGTTCGCCAAGCTCCTGAGCGCGGGTGGTTATCACGACACGCATCCCCTTTTCGGCAAGCCCTATGGCTGTTTCTTTGCCAATGCCATTTGTTGCGCCTGTTATCAAACAAATTCGTTCGTTCATTCCTTCTGATGCTCAAAATGTAGATGTAGCCATGCGTACATGATGCGTACGTGGTCATAGGATTATGTTGGGGCATAAATCTACACAAAAAAAATGAGAGTTCCATCATTTGGATGGAACTCTCATCGTTTATTGTCATTACATTATTGGTCTCGAAGATGCTTATTTCTTCGGATTCAATAGGTTTTCAATCGTCACCACCAAATCTTTCAAATGTGCTTTTGTTTGGGCATCAGCAGATTTGCCAACGGCTGTTTTAACGCTGCCTTGGAGGTTTTCAAGCTGCAAACGCGTGAGTCCACGAATCTCTGTTTTCGACACATCGGGCGTTATGAACAACCGCGCAAATTCTGGCGGAATATTCGGCGGAAGCACGGGCGGTGGCGGCGAAACAAGTTTGGTACCAAGCTCTTCGACGAACGCACGTTGCAGATTGCGACGATACGCATCGGTCTTGATTTTGGGCTGTTTCAGTTCGGCGAACAACGCCGCTTCCGTGTCGTTATAGAGTTTGCCCACAGTGTAGGCAGCATCGCCCAACTGTGCTTCGTGATCCATCAAGCGCATCAGTTTGTCGTTTTGTATCGTAAGCCTCATCAAACCTGCTTGCATGTCCATCAAGCGCTTCACGGTTCCATCTGACTCCAGAAGGCGCGTGATGTCAGGGCGCAAGAACATTTTCGGCACTTGATACGCATTGTCCGCAAGGAATTTTACTGCCTCGCGCTGTTTTGCTTCTGGTAATGGTGTGTAAATCTCGCCTTTTTGACCACCGACTTTAAGCGTGATGTCCACGCCGCCCGGATAGTTTGCCACGTGACCCATTTCGCGGTTCCACTGTGCTATCAGTCCGAACGGACCGCTGAACAATTCTTTTAACACGTCGTAATCCTCGCCCGGCTTCACGGCAGCAGCCGCAACGTAGCCAACAGCACGTTCGATGTTTTTTACGCCGTACATCGTGGCTCGCATTGCATCATCGCCTAAGTCTTCGGTTTGCGAAAACGGGTCGGTCACGCGCGTCTGTCCTTGTTGTGCGCCAAAACGGAGCATTTTGTCGCGCTCGGTTGCAAGCGCCCATGCGTTCAGCGAGTCTTTTTCGTCATCAGGCGTTTTTGCACCGAGAATAGGGCGATAACCCCAGCGCAGTGCAAATTTGTCATATGGACCAATCTTCGGGAACATCGCAGCGCCGTCGCCCGGCTGTGCCACGTAGTTGAACCGAGCATAATCCATAATCGAAGGTGCAGTGCCGTATTTCGCAGTAAAGGTTTTCGAGCGCAATGAATCCACCGGATAGGCGTTCGATGCTTTCATATTATGTGGAAAACCAAGCGTGTGTCCAACTTCGTGGGACGACACAAAACGGACAAGCTCGCCCATAAGACTGTCGGGAAGCGGCATCGTGTGCGAACGTGGGTCGGAAACTGCCTGCGAGAAATACCAGCCGTTGATAAGGCTCATCACATTGTGATACCAACCGATGTCCGATTCAATAATCTCGCCACTGCGCGGGTCACTGATATGCGGTCCGTAGGCATTAGGAATCGGCGACGGGAAGTAACGAATCACGGAATACCGAACGTCTTCAGGGTTGAACTCAGGGTCTTCCTTCATTGTGGGCGGTTCAAGGCAACGAATTGCATTTTTGAAACCCGCTTGCTCGAAGGCAATATTCCAATCTTCCACGCCGAGTTTCAAGTATTTACGCCATTGTGTGGGTGTTGCAGGGTCAATGTAATACGTAATCGGTTTTTTGGGTTCCACGAGTTCGCCACGCTTGAACGCTTCCGCGTCCTTCGGTTCCAAGCGCCAGCGAGCAATATACGAGCGCTCTTCGGAGCGTTGCACGGGAAGACCGTAATCTGTTTGTTTAATGCCAAAGTAGCCTACGCGCGGGTCGGACAGACGAGCCATCATTGGCTTCTCAGGCAGCAACACCATCGAATGGTGCATCGTGAACGAAGCAGTACGCGAAAAACGGTTTTGCGGAGCGGCACCAGCAATAAAAGTTGTTACGTTTTCTACCTCAATATTATCAGGATAACTTTTTGCGTACTCGATATACGAACGGTTTGCATCAAATGATGGCTGTACAATGCGGTACATATCTCGCACTTGTTGCCCAATGGTCAAAATACCCACGTCTGTGGTAAACAGGCTCGAAACGTCAATCACGAGGTTTGAATTGATGGAATCCTTGCCGTAGGCGGCTATCGGGAACGAAGCGATAACCTCATCGAAGTTTGCAGCCTTGACTGCGCGGGCAATCGGGAGCGAATCTGCCGCAACGTTCACATAGGAAATCGTGCGAAGCAGAATGCGGTTGAACTTCCGTTCCCACTTCACGACTTCGGTGTTGGATTCCTCGCCGCCATAGCCTATGCCGGGGGTTTTGGCGATACGCGTCACAATCAGCATCTCTTTGCCGAGCAGCTTTTGCGGGATTTCGTAGAACAATTTTTCGTCAATGCGGTGTACGGTAAACAAACCGTCATCGCTCTTTGCTTGAGCCGTAATGACTTCTTTGTAAGGCTTAATAGCAGGCGCAGCACCAGCTGCGCCTGCACCAGCCGCACCTGGAGGCATCATGCCAGCAGGAGGTTGGGCAAGAGCCAGACACGGTATCATCAGGGCGAATAGGACAATCAACATGCGACAAGTACGCATAAATACTTACTCCCGAGAAGGTTAAAACAATAGGAAATTAAGGTATGCCGGAAAGCGGAAAGCGCAATATACGGCATTTTCAAAAAAAAGTTTCGCTTTGGGCGTAAAAAAGGATAATGTAACGAATTGTCGAAAACCCTGTTGTTGTAAGAAGGGGAAAAACAGAGACATTCATCCACGTTTATTTTCATTCAAAACCGTTTTTATTACAGGAGGACACCATGAACCGTCGCCGTTTTTTTAGCTTGGGGGGAACAAGCACTGACGCGAAGAGCGAAAGCTCACCCCAAAATCCGCTCGCAAACCCACTTGTGCAAGACAAAGCTCCGGGTGTAGGCAGAATCACAGGCGTAGGCTTAGAGCCGTTTGCGCCGAGCGCCACAAATCCTTGGAATTACCAAAAAGCTGCTCACCTGCTGCGCCGAAGCGTTATCGGCGTAAAAGACAGCGAAATACGCCAAGCTGTGACCGATGGCTTAGATACAACACTTGTGAAGCTCTTCACAACCTTCACACCGTCGTACGACCGCATCAAAACGTGGGTTGGCACGGAACCCCAAACACGACCACCACAAGGCTCTAAATTGGGAACGCCGGAGTATGACACGTGGCAGGCTACAATGTTCTTGCACCGCGCTGAATCGGCAAAATGGTGGCTTCAGGTGTTCTCGACCTCGCCCGTATCCATCCAAGAGCGGATGGTTTTGTTTTGGCATAACCACTTTGTGAGCGAGACGGATGTGGTGAAATTTGGCGAGTGGATGGTGGAGCAAAATAAACTACTTCGCAAACACGCGCTTGGGAATTTTAAGACATTTGCCCGCGAAATCAGCACCGACCCCGCGATGCTCATCTATTTGGACGGGGCGAAAAATTACAAAATCGGTAAAACTGTACAAATCAATGAAAATTATGGTCGTGAATTACAAGAGTTGTTCACGATGGGCGTAACTGACCGTGCTGGCAACGCGAACTACACGCAATCCGATGTCTCGGAAGCTGCACGGGCATTAAGCGGTTGGACGATACCGACGGGAACACAGGGTTCGTTTTATAGTGCACTCACAAGCAAATTTGAATCATCGCGCTGGGATTCTGGAGCAAAAACTTTTCTGGGACAAACGGGCGCGTGGAACACCGACGATGTTATCAATATTATTTTTGCTCAACGCGGCGACCAAGTGGCAAAATACATCTGCGAAAAAATCTATAAAGCATTCGTCTATGACGTGCCTGATTATACGGTTGTGGATGCTATGGCGGACACGTTCAAAAAAAATAACTTTGAAATCAAGCCCGTGATGGAACAATTGCTGAAAAGCGCCCATTTTTTTGACGCATCGAACATTGGCGCTATTCCAAAAAGCCCAACCGATTACATCGTAGGTATGATTCGTTCATTCGACCTCAAAAATGTTCCTGATTTTAACGCCACCCTTACCGCACGCACCGCAAACGCGCTGTCGGACAAGCTCGACACACTTGGTCAACTCGTGAATAACGCGCCCAACGTGAAAGGCTGGGCAGGAGGACGCACGTGGGTCAGCACTTCTACGCTTCCGTTGCGGCAACAGTTTGTATTGGACGTAATGGATGCCAAACTCACCATTGGCAACGGCGCGAATAAGCAGACCATCTACCAATTCGATGCCGTTGCGTTTGCCAAAACATTCCCCAACACGAGCAACCTGAAGCAACTCACCACCGACATGGCGCAATTTCTTTTGAATGTGCCTCCAAGCACAACCGAATTTACCACGCTTTTTGAAACAATTGTGGATGGTGGCAAAGATTACGAGTGGAACATCAACGACGCGGCGCAACGCCCGGCAGAGCGCATAAAAAAATTCATCAAAGCGGCGGCGCAGCTTGCGAAAATTCAATTGCAGTAAAACCAATTTAAGTTTAGATAACCTTGACTACCCTCAAGCGCATCACCCCTCTGCAAGCCGCCACGAAGACGTGTTACGTCTTGCTTCTCCCCTTATAAGGGGAGATTGAGTGGGGTTCTTGCGCGTAAGGTTTGATGCGGTTTTCAG
>JANYIG010000051.1 GCA_025358765.1 Candidatus Kapaibacterium sp. | reverse complement strand
CCTCCTTGTCGCGGTGGCGAAGAGTTTGGGAAACTTTCAGCAATGAGAATAACCACTTCGTGAAGGTTCGACTCCTTCTCCTACAGCAAATTTCATTGAAAAATCGCACAAGCGATATATAGCGTACCCGGTAAACAGCCGCATAGTCAAGAAACACTACTCGTTTCGGCTATGCGGCTGTTTGCTTTTGAAACAAAAATGCTATATATTCGTCTCAACGAATCATGAGAACCACAAGTCATATACAGTCACGCTTTGTAGCGCCTTGCATATCTTTATGTGTAGCGCTAAACCTCCTGCTTGCAACAAGCGGGTTGCCTATCGTTTGGCATTTTTGTGGTAGTGAAATTGATAGTGTGTCATTTGTCAATGTAGATGGAAAGACAGATACCAAAGCAGAGCGATGCGAGGAATGTCCGCAAAAAGATGATTGCCCTGAGCAGCAGCCAACATGTTGCCATGATGAATTACACATTGATAAACTTCAGACGGAATTTCTGCAAACCGACAAGCACGTTCTTACGTCTCTCCATTTGGTGGTTGCTGCATTCGTGTATGCAGGGTACAATCTCCCAATACTCTCCCAACAAGCGCCCATGCTTGCTGCGCTTGACAAACCACCACCACGCACACAGGACATTCCTGTCCTTTTTTGTTCATTTCTGATTTAGACTCCCCCTTTCTTCTTCGTTCGCATGAACATCTGCAGACGGTCGTGACCCTATGCGTTCGTGCGCCAATGCGACGTTCCCTATACGAAACAATAACAATTATGCTCTGCACACCATTGTTGGTGCTGTTCAAAGCGGATTGCCTTATTCTATCATTCCATTGTATTCATTTCACATATTTTTTACGAGGTATTCCCATGAAAAAACTCTCTCTAACACTCGCTCTGGCACTTGCTGCCATATTCACGTTCGCGTTTTCGCCCGCACTCCACGCTGCGTCAAAAACAGAGTCCGTAAAGGTTTGGGGTAATTGCGGCATGTGCAAAAAAACTATCGAAAAAGCTCTCAAAGGTGTGGATGGCATTCAAACTGCGGCGTGGGACAAAAAGAGCAAGATGCTCGAAGTAACCTTCGATGATAGTAAAATTTCCATGAAACAAATTGAGGAAAAAGTTGGTGCCGCTGGCTACGACACACAAAACGTCAAGGGTAGCGATGCTGCCTACGGCAAGTTGGCGGAGTGCTGCCATTACGACCGCAAAAAATAACCTTGCAAGGGTAAAATCCAAACCGAAAGGAGGTGAAAACTATGCGTAAAATTTTGCTATCCGCCTTCGCACTTGCTGCGTTGAGCGCAGGTTCGCTGAATGCTACCGAAACAATGCCAGCAACACAATGCTGCGATTGTTGCACAACAACATGCTGCACGACGGGCTGCACGGATGCAGGCTGTGATACATGCTGCGACACGTGTTGCGATACATGCTGTGAGTAATCGTCCACTCTCATAACGAAGGGCGTATATAGTCAGTGGTGGGAATGCTACAATCATTATCACATCTACCTATACGCCCTTATTTTCAGCATATAAACCACAAACCTCATTGCCTGATTTTTCGTAGTTTAATCAAATAATTGTTCTACATTATCTCTACATTGCCATGAAGTCCGTTTGCCTTCTTCTGTTTGCCATATTGATTACGCTGTCGGCAACAATACAGCCCACACAGGCTCAGTTTCTTTCTGCCAACGTCCGCATTGACGGGCTGACGTGTTCGCTGTGCAATCTCAGCGTTCACAAAGCACTCAAAAAATTGGACTTTATTGAGGAAGCCGCTCCGAATCTGGATGAAGTTACCATGGATATTACGTTCAAAAAAGGCGCTGCTGTGTCATTCGACCGCCTTGCTGCTGCGGTTAAAGGCGCGGGTTTTAGTATTGGTTCGCTTAAAACGAGGTTTTATTTTCAAAACGTTAATGTTGGCGAAGATTTCCATTTCAACTACAAAGGTACTCTGTATCACTTCGTCAACACAAAAGAACGAATGCTCAACGGAGCAACCGACATGACCGTGATTGATAAACAGTTTGTCCCGACCGAAGAATACGAGCAATGGGCGAAAAATGTGAAACACGAATGCTATAAAACAGGCATTGCGGGCGATTGCTGCAAAGAAGACACGCCCAAACAGCAGAAACCACAACGAGTATATCACGTGACATTATGAAAACGTTTGTATCAAAAATATTGCTGTGTTCCGCTCTCAGTTTTTGCCTGTGTGCAACGATTATCGTTCGAGCACAAGAGTTGTATCCCAACGCTGAAGCCGCTAGCAACGGACCTCAGGATGTTTTGCGGTTGCGAGTAATGACGGCGTTTCAGAATCACGATGCCTTTATGGCGGCAAAGGGGATGTACACGCTTACAAATGACTTCATGCTTGCCGGAACGCTCAATTTTTCGTCGCGGCTTGCAGACAAGTTTCCATCAGATTTTACAGTCACAACACCGCTATTCCGCAGCGCAACGCTGTACGGAAAATATCGTTTATTCACCGATGACGCACCGCATAAACACGTGCGTTTGGCAGCCTTCGGCGAGGCAGACATAGCGCCGCAGCCTGTGAGCCACGAAACGTATATGATGGGCATAAAAAACGGTGTGACGGCGGGGCTTATCGGTACGGTGCTGATAAACAAAACGGCGGTGTCTGGCACGGCAAGCTGGTTCCAGCCCGTGCAATTTGCGGGCGCAGGGCGTTTACCGAGCGGGATTGTGAATTATGCGCTCTCTGTCGGACACTTGCTGTTGCCTACGCGGTACGTGAGCTATGAGCAAATAAATCTGAATTTCTACTGCGAGTTTTTGGGCAATGTTTTCGACGGAATGGAGCATCAAATCACGGTCGTAGATGGTCAGGAAATACATGGTGAAGGAAGTCGCCGTTTCCACCAGCTTTACGTAGCGCCCGCTGTGCAACTCATCGTCCAATCCCGCGCAAAAATAGACCTTGCTCTGCGTGTTCCTCTTGTTGACCAATATCACACTTCTCGGGCGGTTGCGGTAATGGTGGGGTTTGAGTATTATTTCTTTTGAGCGCTATTTTTCTCCTGTTTTTTTATTCTCTGGGTGATGAACAACGTATCTGTGGTATAAAAGGATACACGACAATTACTCACACGCAATAGGAGCAAATATATGAACACGGTATCAGATGACCGTTTGGTGGTGGAGGGCTTAAAAAAGCAGGAACAATCGGCGTTCCGCATACTCTACACGTTTTATTATCCCGTTATTGAACGTTTTGTCCGCCGCAACAATGGCACAACGGACGATGCACAAGATGTTTTCCAAGAAACGTTGATAGTGTTATTGGAAAAAGTCCCGACCGACGATTTCGAGCTAACATCATCGCTCAAAACCTACATCTTTGCGGTGGCAAGCAATATTTGGCTCAAACGATTGCGGACTGCGAAAAAACACGTACAGATGAATTTTAGCGATTTTGACGAAGAATTACGCGACAGCGATACAGGCTCCACACTCACCGACAGCCTTGAAACAGACAGAGAAAGCGAGCAAAATTTAATCAGCCTCCGTATCCACCGTGCGCTCGCCAAAATCACCGAGCATTGCCAACGTCTTATTCGGGCAGTATTTTTCTATGATAAAAAGCCGAATGAGCTTGGGTACAAAAATGCACACACCGCACAAAACCAGCAATATAAGTGTATGGAGCAACTTCGCAATGTTACGAATAAGTCCGCAGACAAACCTCATACACTCTAAACCCCGAAAATTATGAATGCCCCATCAAATCTTGCGCCGCCGTCACTCGCGCCATTCGTTCTTGAACGTAACGATGAACGAGGCGCAGCCTGCTCGATTATTCTGCACGATACAAACGATACACCAGCCGCCAATGTGCCGTTTTGGAAACCAATCGTGACGTTCTTTTTCCGCTTCGGCGTGTGTCCGATGTGCATGACGGCAAGCATGTCATACAGCATTTATGAACTTGTGCGTTTCCGCCATCTGCGTGATTCACACTCGCTTTGGGCGGCGAAACGATAAGGCATATACTCCATCTTACAACTATATTTTTTAACGCTCATTCTACTCACATATCATGAAACTTACAGCTAACCAAACCGCGCCAGCATTTCGTACGCAAGATGTATTCGGTGCAAATATTGATCTTTCTTCGATACTTCGCAATAGTCAGAATAGTCAAAAAATATTACTCACATTTTTCCGCTCGGCGGGTTGCCCTGTTTGTAATTTCCATGTTTCGCAATTAATGGGTTATGCACCGCGCTGGCAAGAGCAAGGTTTAACGATGATTGCGGTGTATGAATCTACAAAAGACAACTTGCTTGGCTACGTGCAAGACAGCGCTGGTCGTCGCCGATTTCCGTTTACTATTATTGCCGATCCAGAACGCAGGTTGTACGAACTTTATAAAGTCGAATCATCATTCGGTAAGATGATGGGTGGCTTTATGAAAAGTACCGTGATTGGTATGGCAAAAAATGGGAGCGATTTCCGCCAAAGTGCCACTAAACCGAAACAAGACGGTTCTATGACACGCATTGGTGCAGATTTTCTGATAAACGAGCGTGGCGTTATTCATACAGCGCACTACGGCTCGCATATAGGCGATCATCTCTCAATCGAAGTAATTACAAGCTTTGCAGCACTTCCAGCACAAAAAGCCATAGCAGTGTAATCGTCCCATTGTTGTAGGAGAATTATCATGGAATCTTCACGTAAAGCTCGTATCCAAGCCGCCGGATAAAATAAAAACGTACTTTTAGCTAAATTTTATTCACACATAATTGCCAAAACAATGAAACATGTAATTGTAGCGATAGCACTCATAATGGGTGTGACGGTTTCGGCTCATGCTCAGACAGCGCCGAAAAAAGAAAAAGCAAAAAAAGAAACCGTGAAGATGAAAGAGCACGTTTGCACTTCTGCCTGTAAAGACGGAAGCCATGTTTATGCACACGGTGAAAAGGGTCATACATGCGGTGAAGAATGTAAGAAAAAGATGTAATCACAAAAAATCCAGTGGCTTGGATACGAGCTTTGTGCGAAACATAATTTTATTCAAGAAATGCAATCCGGCATTCATAAATTGTATGGATAAAATTTGATAGCGGTGTAAGTTAGAGCCGTATATCTGCGACTGTTCAGAGAGAACACCGCATGTATGCGGCTTCTTCAATCAATAATTCCGCTCTTGTTTACCGATTCCCTTTTTTATGTCGCGCATACTTAGCCTTATTCTCCGCTTTGTCCTCACAATGACGATCGTTCTGCTTGCCGGAACCACCGCCCACGCCGCCCACATCAAATTTTCTGCCGCACCACAGCGCCTCACGCTCAAACCCGGCGAAAAAGCGTTGCTGAAACTCACGTTCACTATTGATGACGGCTGGAAGACCTACGGGCTGCAACCGCGCAAAGACAAGGACGGGCTTGGTCCCCAAGAAACAGAAATTACTCTTGCGTCCGCATCGGTGCTGAAGCTCGCTGGAAAAGTGCAAGCCCCAAAACCAAAGCAGAAATTTGATGATGCGTTCCAAATTACGGTGGATTATTACGAACACGAAGCTACGTTTACGCTGCCCGTGCAAGCCACTTCAAATCTGAAATCCGGTGAATACAAAACAGCTGTAAAAATCTATTACATGGTCTGCGATGCCCAACGCTGCTTGCCCCCGACCGAAGACAGCGTAAGCGTAACGGTTGTGATTGCGGGCAACGGCGAACAAGCTACAGCCGTATCAAGCACATCCCCGCAAAACCAGTTTCCACCGCATGATTCAACGGTTCCGACAGCAACCGTGCAGGTTCAAAAGCACGACTCTGCAACCGTAGCATCTGCCACAACATCACAACCATCGTCACAGCCTGCATTGCCCGCAAAACCACAAGCACAGACGGAATCACAAACGGAAATTGCCAAAAAGCGAAGCGAAGGAATCTGGTCATTTTTGTGGTTTGCAATGGGTGCTGGCGCGTCGGCGCTGCTAACGCCGTGCGTGTTTCCGATGATTCCGATTACCGTTTCATTTTTCACCAAACGTGCGGAGAAAAAGCGTTCGCGTGGATTGCGGGATTCGCTGGTATATGCGCTCGGCATTATTCTCACATTTACAGCGTTGGGATTCGCACTGTCGTTAGTGTTTGGGGCAACTGGCATCTCCGATTTTGCGGCAAACCCGTGGGTGAATGTTGGTATTGCTACGCTGTTCGTCGTGTTGGCGTTCAATCTGTTCGGCACGTTTGAAATCCCGCTTCCAACGGAGTTTCTGAACAACCTTAACAACAAAAGCAATGAAGGCGACGGTATCATCTCGGTGTTGCTGATGGGTTTGACGTTCTCGATAACGTCGTTCACGTGTACGGTTCCGTTTGTAGGGGCGGCGCTTGTGTCGGCATCCTCTGGCGAATGGTTTTATCCAATCGTAGGAATGGCGGGTTTT
>JANYIG010000026.1 GCA_025358765.1 Candidatus Kapaibacterium sp. | reverse complement strand
ATGCTATTTTTTATTTCCGGCTGTCCGCTTCTTAGCGGGCTGTCGGATTGACGCGGCGTTGTATTCGACAGCCCGACCCCGTAAGAACAGGGAATCGGACAGCCGAATAAAAGACGGTTCTATCGTCCAAAAGGGAGTAAGCTCAATCGCAGGCAGTGTATGACGTTGCAAAAATACAGATTTATTGAACGGAATTGTGTGATAAAACACGAAAAAAAAGCCGCCTTCATTTTTGAACCTGTGAGAAATCAGCGATTGCTTGAGCCAAAGATTTTGCTTGCGGGTGGACTTGATACCATTAGTGACAACAGGAGAACTCGAACAGTGTGGGCAAGTGATGGTGATTGATAGTTGACACATTATTCCCTTGTCGTTTTACCCGCAGTGTTCATTTTTTTCTCATCATACATTTTGAACCGCTACCCAAATTTGATATTTTAGCAAGGTTCTATTTTTCTTTTATTACAATTTTTGGAGGGATGTTTATGAAAATGAGAGGATTATTTATTCTGCCGATATTGGTTGTGGCATTTGTTTTGAACGCACAGGCACAGCGCTGGGAAAAAATCGGTCACGAAGGCGACTGGAAAAATACGGTCGAAGCTGTGCCAATGGATGGTTTTATTTATAGCATCGAAAAGGACGGTACACTTTTCAAGACCGATAAAAACGGCAAATACGAGCAACTGGGCGATAAAGGCGAGTTCAGCAAGGCTGATAACCTTGCAGCTTTGGACGGTTGGCTTTGGACGGTGGAAAGTGGTGTGTTATACAAAAGCAATCCGCGTTCCGGTCATTGGGAAAAAGTAAGCACCGATTATGGGGATACCGAAGCAATGGTAGGTATGAACGGCATGATTTACACCATTGAAACAGATGGCACGGTCTATGAAACAGATAAGAACGGCAAATGGCGGCAACTTGGCGGCAAAGGCGAGTTCAAACATGCCACACTTTTCGAGGGTATGGACGGCTGGCTATGGACAGTGGAAAAAGGCGCATTGTACAAAACCAACCCTCGTTCTTCCCGTTGGGAGACGGTTGACAAAGATGGTTGGGAAAAAACGGTGGCTTTGGTTGGCGCTGGTGGTATGTTGTGGAGCGTTGAAAAAGACGGCACGTTATATAAAACCGATCCAAAAACAGGTGATGAAAAACAAATTGGAGAGCGTGGACTCATGAAAAAAGTCACCGATATGTTTGCTATGGACGGATATTTGTACGCTATTGAAGATGGTACGCTCTATCGCTACAAAATGTAACGATGTTCGCTCGCAATTTTGCATCCATGCACCCGATACAACAAACTCCGCATTATTTGAAATAGTGCGGTTTTTTTTTGTTTCGGGTATCTATCAAGCAAGGCGTTCGTATTGAGGCACAGCCGCACTACGCCCTCCTAATTTTTTCTCAACAATTCCATCTGCCCCATTGCTTCTTTGCTCAGAAAGCCGTAATATCGCTATTTCGTATTTGTAATCAATCATTATCTTTCCCATCCTAACCTGCCTTTTCCCATGAAACCTCTTTTTCTCAGAAACCACCGTTGGATTCTGTTGTTCCTTGTTGTACCTGTATTGGCGTTTTCCCAGACCAAAACCGAATCTCCTTCCAAACCCGCGTTGACGTGGAAGGACGTTGCAGGTTTCAAAAGTATTGCCGGCTTTGGTGGCACACAACTTTCGCCCGATGGCAAATGGTTCGCCTCGGTGCTTGCGCCGCCTGATGGTGATGCAGATATCGTCGTGCAAAAAGTGGGCGATACCACGAAATATACGTATTCCATCGGCTCGCTCGGCGGCGGCTCTACGCCTGTGTTCCCGCAGATGAGTTTCTCCGACGATGCAAAATACGTTGCATTTAAGGTTTTCCCGAAGGACAAAGAGAAAAAAGCTGCTGCAAAAACACCCGGAAAACCGCTTCCAGACAAGGTATTTTTGATTGAGCTTGCTACCAACAAAAAAACTGAGTTTGAGCGCGTAAAATCCTTTGCCTTCAATGGCGAAAAATCAAGCCATCTGGCGTTATTACTCGTTTCTAATTCTGGCGCAGGTACACCGCCTTCCGGTGGTTCTGGCGCGTCCGATACTCCAAAAGGCGCGGATATGCTGCTGTACGAGCTTGCAAGCGGTAAAACGCAGAACATCGGCAATGTTGCTGATATGGCGTTCAACAAAGCCGGAACATGGCTTGCACTCACGATTGACGCTGCGGAAAAAGCGGGCAATGGTGTTCATGTTCGCAACATGAGTACGGGGGTAACGATGATTCTTGACAACGACAAAGCCCGTTATCAATCGCTTGGCTGGACGGAAAAAGGTGATGCCGTTGCATTGTTGAAAGGTACGAAGGACGAAAAATTCAAGAATGACCGTTTTGCCGTGTTGGGCATAAAAGGTTTTGACGGCGTTCCGAGTGTAACGACCTACGACCCGAAAGCCGATAGTACGAGCTTTCCGAAAGATATGACTGTGAGTCCGAACCGTACACCGTTTTGGACGGAAGATTTGACGCGACTTATGTTCGGGATTCACAAATTAGAGCTTGCAAAAAAAGATGAGAAGAAAGAGGATAAAAAAGACAGCAGCGCCAAAAAGCCTTCTGACACGGAACTTCTGGCTAAACTGAAAGCGGATTCGACGATTAAAACCATAGACGACTTGACGAAGGCGATTACAAAGGCAAAGGGCAGCGACAGCACAAAATCTGCATCAAAAGATGGCGCAAAAGATGCTCTGAAAGACGATGATAAACCGGAAAAACCTGACATGGCAATCTGGCATTGGCAAGACCGCGCATTGCAATCCCGTCAGCAAGTCAGCGAGCCGCAAGACAAGAACTTTAGCTTTCTTGCGATGTACGACATTGCTGCGAAAAAATATATCCGCCTTGCTGACAGCGCTCTTCGGAGCATAACACCTGCACCTAAGTATCTGTACGGCATTGGGCAGAACACACTTCCGTACGATTTGCAAGCCAGCAAAGACGGGCAGAGTTTTACGGATGTGGTTGTGGTTGACCTTAAAACGGGCAATCGGTCGGCAGCGCTCGAAAAACACTATGTTCCGAACGGTTTTGCCAACCCGCAGCCTTCGCCCGACGGTACTAAATTTTTCTACTGGGCTGATGGGCATTGGTACGTGTATGATATTGCCTCCAAAACCAAACGCAACCTTACCGAAGGCGCTCCCACCTCGTTTGTGGATGTGGAAGACGATCACAACGTTCGCAAACCGCCGTACGATTTTTACGGATGGACGAGCGACAGTAAAGCGGGTTTGGCAAGTGACGGATGGGACGTATGGATGATTTCGGTGGATGGAAAAAAGGCGCAAAACCTGACGCAAAACGGCAAACGCGACAAAATTCGCTACGAAAACCGCTACAGGCTTGACCCCGACGAAAAAGGGATTGATATGAAACAACCGCAGTATTTCCACATCTACGGCGAATGGACGAAAAAGAGCGGTTTTGCTCGGCTTGATGGCGGGCAGACGAAACAAGTTCTTTGGGAAGATGCAGCATTAGGCGAACTCTCGAAGGCGAAAAAAGCAAATGTGTATGCGTTCTCTCGCCAAAGTTTTACCACCCCACGTAATTTTCATGTAAGCGCGTCGCCGGAGCTTACGGGTGCAAAACAATCCTCTGCGAACGCACCGGATTTCAGTAAGTACGCATGGTCGCCCGGAACGCGGCTTGTGAACTACGTCAGCGATAAAGGCGATACGCTGCAAGGCGCATTGTTCTTGCCGGCGGGCTATGAAGAAGGCAAAAAATATCCGACGGTAGTGTATTATTACGAAAAACTCTCGCAAACACTCCATAATTTTTCGACACCGGGTTACTCCGGCACGGGCTGGAATCCGGGCGTTTACACCTCGAACGGTTATGCGGTGTTCATCCCTGACATCGTGTATAAGCTCAACGACCCGGGTATGTCCGCCATATGGTGTGTGTTGCCCGCCGTGAAAGCCGCTATCAAAACGGGCGTGATTGACGAAGAGCGGATAGGCATTCACGGTCACTCGTGGGGCGGCTACCAGACCTGTTTTCTTTCCACGCAAACCTCGATGTTCAAAGCCGCAGCAGCCGGCGCACCGCTCACAGATATGATTTCGATGTACAACCTTATTTACAAGAATAACGGTATCAGTAATGGTCAAATTTTCGAGGCATCGCAAGGTCGTTTAGTTGCGCCGTGGGATAACTGGGAAGCGTATTACCGCAATTCGCCGTTGCACCACGTGACGAAGGTGACAACGCCGATGCTGCTTTTGCATAACGATGCAGACGGCGCGGTAGATTTCACGCAGGGTGTAGAATTTTATGTTGCACTGCGTCGGCTTGGGAAACCCGTTGTGATGGTGCAATACAAAGGCGAAAATCACGGATTAGCAAAACTCCCGAACCGCAAGGATTATTCCGTGCGAATGATGGAGTTTTTTGATGTTCATTTGAAAGGCAAACCTGCTCCGGAATGGCTTCAAAAGGGCGTGGAGCGCTTGCAGATGGAAGATCATTTAGACAAACGGGCATTGATGGAGGATTGAGGAAGCGTTTGTATTATTAAAATGTATTCTGAGTTATCTACAGGTCTGTCACACCTGTCCTA
Organism: Candidatus Kapaibacterium sp.; assembly: GCA_025358765.1. GTDB lineage: Bacteria > Bacteroidota > Ignavibacteria > Kapaibacteriales > UBA4661 > JANYIG01. Next base: position 11,529 of record JANYIG010000026.1, on the reverse strand, counting down.
GCCTTCGCGGGAATGACATAAAAAAGTATTCGGAATAAATTCTATTATCGGTAAATAGCATTTTTTTACAAATTTTATTTTTCAAAGGAAATTTCGTAATGAATATCTCTTTCCAACGTGCCTATTACTGTGGCTTATGGGCGCTTCTGTTTGTGCTTTGTGCAACCAGTTTGATAGCTCAAACTTCTGCTCAATCTGCTGTTCAAGCTCCCGCACAAATCACCGATTCTGCCTACATTCGCCAGAATTACACAAAATACGAATATCAAATTCCCGTCCGCGACGGCACAAAGCTCTTTACCATTGTGTACGTGCCGAAGGATGCCGCCGAAACCAGCAAATACCCGATGATGATGCAGCGTACGTGCTATAGCGTCTCACCGTACGGTGCGGATAACTACGCTCGCCGCGCCTTCCGTAACAATACGTATATGCTGCGCGAAAAGTATATCTATGTTGAGCAAGATGTTCGTGGGCGCTGGATGAGCGAAGGAACATGGACGAACATGACACCACACATTGCCAACAAAAAAGTAAAATCGGGTGCGAAGGCAGATGTGGACGAGGCTTCGGACACATATGACACGATTGAATGGCTCCTGAAAAACGTGAAATTCAATAACGGTCGCGTGGGGCAGTGGGGAACGTCGTATCCGGGTTATTATGCGATTGCGGGTGCTTTGGCACAACATCCGGCGTTGAAGGCATCGTCACCACAAGCACCGATAGCGGATTTCTTTTTTGACGATTTTCATCACAACGGCGCGTTCACGCAAGGCTACATGTTTACGTTTCCCGTGTTTGGTGTGCAACACGCACAGCCCACAAGCGAGGAATGGTATAGCTCATCTGCTATGCGCCCTGCAACCCGCGACAGCTGGCAGTTCCAATACGATATCGGCTCGCTTAAAAACGTGAAAGAGCGTTATTACAAAGATAATTTCTTCTGGAATGAAATCGTCGAGCATCCGAATTACGATGAATTTTGGCAAAAACGAAATCTTCTCCCGCACTTAAAAAACATCAAACACGCGGTGATGATTGTGGGTGGTTGGTTCGATGCGGAAGACCTCTACGGACCGCTAAATATCTACAAAACGGTGGAGAAGAACAACCCGGGAACCTATAACACGCTGGTGATGGGACCGTTTGGGCATGGTGATTGGTCGAGTGGTGCTGAACATGCGTTGCATAGCAATATTTACTTTGGCGACAGTATTTCGCCGTTTTTTATGCGTGAAATCGAAGCAAAATTTTTCTATCATTTCTTGAAAGGCGCGGGTGACGGCAAAACGGGTTTGCCAGAAGCGTATCTGTTCAATACCGGACGCAAGCAATGGCAACAGTTTGCAGAGTGGCCTTTAAAAACCTCGAAGAAAGTGAACATGTATTTCCACGAGGGTGGTAAACTCTTGCAAACCGCGCCGGAGGCTGCATCTTTCAGCGAGTATGTGAGCGATCCTGCAAAGCCCGTACCGTACACCGAAGACCGCCCAACGTTTGCAGGTTTTACACCGCGCAAATACATGTCGGAAGACCAGCGTTTTGCTGCCGAACGCCCAGACGTGTTGGCGTTTCAGACGGACACTCTGACGGAGGATATGACGTTGGGCGGCGAGATAACGGCGGCGCTCAAAGTGGCAACAACGGGAACGGATGCGGATTGGGTGGTAAAGCTGATAGATGTGTATCCGGGTTACGAGCCAAATCATGCCTATATGCCGAACAAAAGCATTGTTCTGGGCGGCTACCAGCAGATGGTGCGTTCAGAAATCATGCGGTCGCGGTTCCGCAAGAGTTTCGAGAAACCCGAACCGCTTGTGCCGAACCAAGTGACGGATATTTCGTTCCGTTTGCAGGATGTATTGCACACGTTCAAAAAAGGGCATCGCATTATGGTTCAAGTGCAAAGCACGTGGTTTCCGGCGTTTGACCGCAATCCGCAGAAATACGTCGAGAACATCTATAAAGCGGATGCGGCAGACTTCATCAAAGCAACACAGCGCGTCTATCACGCAAAAGACAACGCAAGCCATTTGAAGGTAGAAATTATCGAATAACAGAAGCCTCCTTGCGATAAGACGGTATTTTTTACATTCATTATCAACCTTTATGCCACAGCAACCCTCAACCGATTGGTGTGAACAGATTGCACCCGATGAAGCAGAGCGCTATGCTCGGTATGCCCAACAATTTACCGAAATGCAACTCCGAAAATCTGCCAAGTACGGCAACGGGCGGGGTTTGCACCGAAAGCAAATTTTGGGTTTGCCCGCGAAACTTGAGGTTTTGAGCGGTCTGCCGGAATATGCTCAGGCAGGACTTTTTGCTCAAGTAGGCGAATACGACGTATTGGTGCGTCTTTCCAATGGCGGCTCCGATGTTCGCTCGGACAAAGTACCCGACATTCGTGGTTTTTCTTTCAAGGTGCTTGGCGTGAAAGGTGCTTCAGCGCTTGGCAGTGAGACCTCTGCTCAAGATTTTCTGCTTATCAATCGTGAAGTGTTCGGTATGAAGGGAAGTGACGATTTTGCAAGTTTGGTCGCAGCGGTCGAAAAAGGTCCGTCGGGGCTTCTGAAGCATTTCATTCGCAAGCATGGCTTGTTTGGTGGATTCCGTACGCTAAAAGGGTTACAAGGTTCTATGAGCAAACCTTTTTACGGTTTTGCGGCGCATACATTCTTTTCGTCTGCGCCGATTGCGTGTGGGAGATATGCAGTTCGTGTGCGGCTCCAGCCGGACGCAAGTAATGGTGTTCCGGCAGCATCGTTGGACGATTGGGCAGCGGATGTACTCTCACGTTTGGAGAAATCGGCGCTTGCATACAGCCTACAAGTGCAGTTTTTTGTGAATGAAAAACAAACGCCTATCGAAGACGGTGAGGTGAATTGGGAAGAAAGCGTAGCACCATACATAACGGTTGCCCGCCTTACGCTCCCACGCCTCAGCGATTGGTCTGCCGAGCGTGAAGCAATCCAGCATCGCATAGAACAAGGATTATTCGACCCTTGGTGCGCTCTTGTTGAGCATCGTCCGCTTGGCGACATCATGCGTGCGCGAAAAGTGGTGTATTACGAAAGTCAGAAAAATCGTAACGCTGCTGCCTAAACCTCAAGCAATCAAGCCCCGCATAATTGAGCAATACAACTGCGAATCTTGGCATCGTTCGTTACAATGCAAGAGCAAGAGATTATTGGACTAAGGATTCAATTTGCAAACTGCGCTTTGAGAATACTCCACGAAGCGCTCGTATTTTGGGCGGTTCCGAGTTGTTGGTCGCTCCAACGGCTCACCGCCCAAAATCCGTTTTGCAACGCGCTAATCGTCAGGCGGATTTTACCCGTGAACTCCGCTGGAACGCCGGAAAGCTCGTAGTTGGGTTTGAGATAATAATCGGCAACGTACACAGCGGAATCCGGCATAATCACTTCAAAACGGTCGTTGGTAAAACTGACGGTGGGCGTGACCGTACCGGGAATGCGGGCATTCATGGCAATAAACGCTTGACGCTCTCTTGACGTATTCCAGCCGATAAACAATGATGAAAAGCGAGCCGCGGCTTCTGAAGACGGTTCAAAGGCGTATTGACGGCTTGCCGTGGAAGTGCCATCGCTCGAAAGCAAACATTGAACATAGTTTTCGGCATTTTTTTCACGGATGGCGTTTTGCAGATTTGCAACAACTGTTTGAGCGGAGGTTGGTTGCACAAACGATGAACGTTGACTGCTTGGCGGCTCCGGCTCGCGCGTAGTGAACAGCGAACATCCAGAACAACAGAGTAGGAGTGCTATTGAAAGGATAATGCGAATACCACCATTTCTAATGATGTATTTCATCGTAATCAGGCAATTGTGCGTGTAAGGTTCAAGCGATAAAGAGCGACCAATGGTGAAGAAGTCATTATTTGCCCATAAGTTCGGCAAAAATAATTTTTCCGATTCATCGTTTTACCCCACAAATCTACAAACTTCTGAAAGAGTACGATATGAAAAATACCATGAAAAATAGTGTGCTTTTGCTTGTCGTTGGTATGCTTGGCATCTATGCTTGCACGGGTGCTGGTGCAAAAGAATCTGGACAAGCTCAAGCCGCGGCTAACGCTCAACAGCAACAATCACAAACGAAAGGAACAAAAATGACGAAGATTGTAAAAACCGACGCAGAATGGCAAAAACAGCTCACACCAGAGCAATTCGAGGTAGCCCGCAAACACGGAACGGAACGGGCGTTCACAGGTAAATACTGGAACAACCACACCAACGGTACTTATACATGTTCCAGTTGTGGATTGGAGCTTTTTAGCTCCGAGACGAAATTTGAATCGGGAACCGGCTGGCCCAGCTTTTATGCGCCTATCAAACCGGAAAACGTGGAGACGACCACAGACAAGGCTTACGGCATGGTTCGTACAGAAGTGCATTGCCCGCGCTGTGCCGCACATTTGGGGCATGTTTTTGATGACGGTCCGAAGCCGACGGGTTTGCGCTATTGCATGAACTCAGCGTCATTAAATTTCGCTGAGAAGAAATAAGCGCTATTTGCTGGGTGAACGAGAGGACAGAAACCGAGAGGCAGAAGAATATCATGACACCATTATGGATACGCTCCATAATGGTGTTTTTTTATATCTGGCATGTTCATTGGCGATTCAAGGAAATGCCCTCACTTTGAAAGGGAATACGGAGCAGCCTCTTTTGTCGCCGCCCAGTTTTTGTTAGGTTTCGATGCCATGGTAAATATCAGTTCGCCACCGCTTGTAATCTCTTGATGCGTGATGTAGCCTCGTTCTAACGATTTGCCATTCAGAGTTGCCGATTTTATATAGAAGTTATCGTGTGATAGATTTTTTGCGATAATGGTGAATGTTTTTTGAGAATCGAGCCGGATGACGACCTTCCCAAGGCGAGGCGTACCAATCACATACTCCAAGCTGCCCGGACACACGGGATAAAAACCCATTGAACTGAAAATATACCACGCACTCATCTGCCCACAATCTTCGTTACCGCAAATGCCGTCGGGCGTGTTGCTAAAAAGGTTGTTCATGATGAGGTGGATTTTTTCCTGTGTTTTCCACGGAGCGCCCGCATAATTGTACAAATACGCAATATGCTGGCTCGGCTCGTTTCCATGCGCGTACTGCCCAATCAAACCGGAAATATCTTCGACGTGTTTATATTTTTCACTGCTGTCTTTCAGGATGAATAATGAATCCAACTTCGTGATAAAACGTGCGTTGCCACCCATGAGCTGTATCAACCCTTGAACATCCTGCGGCACATACCACGAATATTGCCAAGCATTGCCTTCGGTGTAATCGCCGCCGTATTGGGCATAGATAGGGTCAAACGGTAGATTCCACGTGCCGTCAGATTTTTTTGCCCGCATAAAACCAGTGTTTTTGTCCCAGACGTTCGTATAATTTTGTGCTCGTTTCAGGAAGGTTGCGTAATCATCCTTTTTCCCTAACGCTTGCGCCATACGTGCAATTGTCCAGTCATCGTAGGCATATTCCAACGTTTTGGAAGCACCTTCATTTTCCACGTCTTGCGCCACATAGCCTAATTTCATGTACTCGCGCAATCCGCCATAATACTCGCACGTGGCGCTTTGTTTTATTGCGGCAAAGGCTTTTTCGGTATCGAAATTTTTGATGCCTTTTAAATACGCATCGGCAATGACCGAAACCGCATGATACCCAATCATACACCATGTTTCGTTCGCATAAAAACTCCACACAGGCAAGAGTTTGTGAACACTCTGCTCTTGGTGGGCGAGCATAGATTGTATCATGTCGCCAACACGAGTCGGTTGCGTAATCGTAAACAACGGATGTTCTGCTCGGTAGGTATCCCAAAGCGAATAGATAGTGTAATTCGTAAAATTGGCTGCCGTGTGGATATTGCCATCCACACCGCGATACCGCTTGTCCACATCCATATACGTCACAGGTGCAAGTTTGGAGTGATAGATTGCGGTGTAAAAAGTCTCTTGCTCTTTGACTGAAACCATCGGCTCGGAGGCTTCTACCGTGATTTGAGATAACTCTTGTTCCCACAGCCGCCGTGCGTCTGCCCGAACGCCATCGAAATTCCAGTGGGGGAGTTCTTGCGTTAAATTACTCATTGCGCCATCCGTGCCAACTGCTGACAACGCAATCTTGACAAACACCGACTCACCTGCTCGTGTGGGAAATGTAAGATAGGCTTTTACTTTTTTGCCTGCTTGTTCGGGGTAATTGGTCAGAACACGACCTTGTTTGCCAAAACCGCGATACGTTACGGTTTCATCGTTCGTGAGTTGATACCGCGTGAAGGGCTTGGAGAAACGCATCACAAAAAAGATTTTCCTGTCTGCTGCCCATCCCTTTGTTTGGCGATAACCCGAAATGGTGGAATCATTTTCTACGCGCACACTGCTCCAGACAACTTTGCCGTCATAATTGTAAATACTTGATGTCATATCCAGCATCAAGCCTGCTGTATCAGATGCCGGATAGGTACATTTGTACATTGCTACGCGATTTGTAGCAGTGATTTCTACGTTGATTTTGCTGTCTTGCAGCACAACCGCATAATATCCGGGTTGCGCCGATTCTCCTTGTTTGGAAAACCGTGCAGGCAGACCAAAACGAGGGCGATTAGCAGTATCGGCAGTGCCAATACGCGGTGAACCCGCAAACGGCATGATGAGGACATCGCCTAAATCCGAGTGTCCCGTTCCACTAAAATGCGTTTGACTAAACCCAATAATAGAATCGTCGGCATATTGATAACCCGCGCACCACGGAAATGCTTTTTTGTTAAACTCTGGCAAACGAGTGTCGGGTCCGGGTTGCACCATGCCAAACGGTACGGTTGCTCCCGGATAACAATGCCCTTCGCCGCCCGTGCCGATAAAAGGATTCACATAGTCAATGGGAGATTTTTGTTTGGGTGCTTGCCCGTGGACTGTGGCTGCTGAGAGGAGACAGAGCAACGATGCTACCCGCAAGAGAAAACGTGTCATAGTGCTTAATGGTTTTGGCAATTCCTTAAAAACTTGAGATAAATTCACTTGTTCGGTGCAGTGCAAGCAAGAGAGGCGCACTGTCAGCATCCATAAAAAGCCAAAGACCTCCCACGCTATCAACGCGTACAAGGTCTTCAGCTTTCGTTTTGTATCTTATTTTGTAACGGTTTTCCGCAGGATGACGAAATTATCCAAATCTAAATTGCTCGACCAGATAAACTTTGCGTCGCGGAACAGCGAACGATAGTTGGTGTACGCCTCTTTGGGTCCAAACTGTGCTTCGGTGAAAATTGATGCTGATGGCCATTTGCTGTCATCAAAGGTTTTTAGCGACCAGCCGTCGGGAATTGGGTAATGAAGCGCATAACAACCGCTTGGATTCTTGTTCGAGGAGCAGGCGGGTTTTTTGGAGCAATTGAGTGAATTACGAACACCATCGGCAGTTTCCACCACGCATGACGGATCGTCTAAGGGAGCGATGTAAAATACTTGACTTTTCCACGTTTCATCGGTTTTTGTGCCGTCACTGAAATAGGCGATAAAACCTGCATCGCCAACGTTGTACGTGTCGTATTCCATGCCCACACCCAAATGCTCTTCCCAATCTGCACACTTAATGGCATATGTGATGGGATATTTCACTTTGAAGCGCACAATATTGGAATTAAACGGCGTAAAAGGAATTGGGTCGCGTCCGATAAAAACGCCATTGACGTAGAGTTCAAAATAATTATCGGCATGAAGATACGCCGTGATAACAACACCGTCGGGGTCAATCACGATTGTTTCCAATTTGCTTGTATCAGCCGTACTCATGCTGCCTGTGCAGGGAGTGAACAAGTCAGGAATGGCACGTCCCGCGTTCACTTCCATTGGCACAATCCATGACGTACCGCTTGCATCCTTGATTCTGCCGGAGCGCCCTAATGTAAACATTCCCGTACACGAAGTAACAATAGCGCTTGTCCACACCGAATCGGCAAGCCCCTTTGTAATGGAACCTTTGTACGATGCCGTCTGCGCGGCACTCACCGTCATGCTATCTACCGCATTAAATTCAAACGTCCACGCCGCGGAGGATGTAGGGCTGGAAATAGTTAATTTTTTGTCGAATTTTATACTGCGAATATCGGCAGCTTTGATGTTTGTTGCCGTGCCTTTGCTGTAAACGTTTAGTGTTTGTGCGGTTGCTGTACTTGTTGTCGCAAGGATAAGCATTGCCGCGGCTGTCTGTAAAAGGTATGATATTCGTTTCATAAAGATTTCCTGTTCAACGTTGTGAAATGTGACATAGGTTTATTACCGTTGATATGTCTGAACGGTAGATTTGCCGTCCACATCAATAAAGTTGAACGTGTACAGACCCGTAAAACCAGTGCCAGTCCAGCTATAGACGATAGACCCCTTTTTGCCGCCAACGGTGTATTCAAGCGTGTAGCCATTGCCAGCAGCGTTTGCCGTTAGATTAGAAATCGTCACGTTGTCGAGGTCTTTGATAGGAAAAGGGTCTCGAATTGGCTTGGTCATAGCTTGCGGTATGATTTGGTTTTCCGGTGCGGTCGTCTTGGGGTCGAGCGTCACTTTGCCGCGCATTGCTTCTATCATATACGGCGAAGTCGTCGTGCCGTGATAATGATATACACCATTACTACCAACGTGTCCGTGGTATTGGTCGAGTGCGAGCATTGTCGTTCCGTCCGGTTCTTTCGAGCCATAGACCGCATAACCGTCCAAGGCAAAGGCAATCGGCATTGGCTGTTTGCCCGCAGCGGTTTCAAATTGCAACGGCGCGACGTGATAATGGTAATCGTCCGCACGACCACAATGCCCGCCCCACTGGTCGAGTTCACCTTTCACCTTAGAATCTAATCCCGATGCGTTCAGAGCGTTAAAAATCGGGAGACCATTCACCGCTATGGCAATAGCGCCCTTCTGGAAATTTGACCGAATACTGAGTGGTGTTGCGGCATATTCTGGATTGAGCGGTATTGACCACGTATTGCTGCTGACGTAGGGCTGTGGAATCGGCACTTGAGCAATCCACGAAGTTATGCCAATCATCATATTGTGAGCAGGAATGCCATTGCACGCCACGTACAAATACGTATTATCCCACGTAGTCGTTACGGCTGGTTTATATGGCGTAAATGCGAGATCCATCAATGCTGGGTCGGAGCTGGTGTTCAAAACTTTCATGCTGTCCACCGCACTAAACTCAAACGATGTTGATGTAGAAGTTGTCGGGTTAGCAAGAGTCAATTTTTTGTCAAACTTCAGGCTGCGAAGGTCGGTAGCTTTGGTAGGATACGCAATGCCTTTGCTGTAAACGTTCAGTGTTTGTGCGATAAGGCTTGTGGGTAAAATGAACGCATCAATCACAATTGCCATAAGGCTGAGTGCGGCAACACCAGTGAGAATACCGGCTTTCAGGCGTGGATAACGATGTTTTGTCAAAAGAACAATACCAACGCACAACAACCCGCCAAACACTGCCGAAAGAGCCAGCGTGATGTTCCGAATGGTTTCGTGGGAGAAGTATGGCTCAGGAACAGCTTGTAAAGCAGCCTGTCTGTTGGCAACTTGCGAATTGAAAGGGGACTCCGTGCTTCTGTTGTAGGTACGAATGCGTTCACGATGTTCATCCGCGATTGCCCTATCTACTACAGAAAGGCTTGTGTAGGGGATAAAAACAACCTTGCCGTCGGCATCTTCTAAAAACACGTCGTCCTTATTTGTGAGCAAGAACGTTGCTTTGTAGGTCGCTTTTGTCGCGGTATTTGTCCAAACGCGAAGATTGTGTGATGCTATGCTATTGCCAACGCCGTGGGCGTTGATAAACGGTACACCGCACACCAACAGTACGAGGAATATAGCAAAGAGTACCGTAGTTTTGAGTAAAGTAGTTTTCATAGAATTTTTTTGCTGATTCATTTGAGAGAACGAGTGTAATTAACAGTTATCATGGCTTGCCCAAGAGTCGTTTTGCTGATAGCTGCCAGCAAAACTTCCCTCGTCACTGCCGTTTGCGGGACTGTAAACACGGGGTCTGCCGACAACGCAAACACAGTCAGGATATATGCTTTTGTGCCTGGACCAGCTGAACATGGCGGCGTATAGCTGTTCATACCGTTTACCGTATTGATGCCAAAGAGACCAATGCCCGACACGGCTTTCGGAATGCTTGTTGTGGTTGCCGGAATATTGTAGAGAACAATATAGGCGTGTGTGTCGAAGAGACCGGGCATTCCGGGCGTTGGACCAACGATTGTGTGCATGGTCACAGCAAGACTTTTTGTCCCTGTCGGTACATTTTCCCAGTTCAATGGGGGCGAAATATTCATTGGCGGCGATGCGCCATCGCAGGTATATTCTTTAGGCAACTCGCCATTATCTTTGAAGGCAGAACTCAACAGCGTAAACGTTCCAGGTGTGACGACAACGGCGCTTGCAACAGTCATACTGTCCACCGCAGCAAACTCGAAGGATGTTGACGTGGATGTCGTTGAACTCGCAACGGTAATTTTTTTGTCAAATTTGATACTACGGATGTTAGCGGCTTTCAGAGGATAGGCAACACCTTTACTGTAAATATTCAGTGTTTGTGCGTTTACTGTGCAACTTAACACGTTGTTTAAAGCAGTAACGATGAACAGCACCGCAGACACCGCCACAAGAGCCGTGCCTACGAAGGAAAATAGTCGTTTCATGGGAGTGTATGATTGATATGTTGGTACGTTAGTGGATGATTATCAGCTTTTGGGCAAGTGTTTCGTTGCCGGTGCGGATAATACATGTGTACGTGCCGCTTGCCACGAGCGCTCCCGCTTGGTTTTTAGCATCCCACTGTACTTGATGTGTGCCTGCTTGTAGAAGCTCTGTCACAACTGTTTTTACGAGTTTTCCAGTTGCATCCATAATTTGAGCTTCCACCGCAGCAGGACGAGAAAGTTCATATTCGATAACGGTTGTGGTATTGGTAGGATTCGGATATGCTTTGATAAAGGCAAGTGCACCGAGTATTGTCGTTTGTTGTGCATCTGCCACGCCTGTAAGGTTCGTAAACGTCATACGTTGAATGTCCGCAATGGCGATAACCTGGGTGGTCTTGTCTTTTTTGATAAACGTGAGGGTGGTTGTTTGAACGGTCGCGCTGTCAATGTCAGCTGTTTTTATTTGAATGGTGCTGGTTTTTGTCGCAATATTCAGTGTCTGTGCTTGACTAAGCGTTGTGCTGACACAAATAAGAATAGCAAAAAAAGCCAAAAAGAAAGCTCCGTTGAGCAGTATTCGCGTAACGATTGTGCGGTAGCCCACATAATTATCCCGCTGATTAACAGTAAAGAATGTCATTTGATACCCCTAAATGAAATATGAATATTGTGGAAGCCCCTTATTTACTCCCTTGCCCACTATTATACGAAAATAGTAGATGTGTTCATAAACATTTTATCTGAAAACTCTGAAAAATGATGCGACTATATAAAGATGTTTTTTTGTAGGCTGTGTTGATGTAATCTA
>JANYIG010000019.1 GCA_025358765.1 Candidatus Kapaibacterium sp. | reverse complement strand
ACGAACCTCTTGACGGCAATGGTTCCGTTTACGATTCTTCCGAAACAAGCAGCTCCGAGCATTTCGACCGTTACTCCGGAATCTGGTGTTAAACTCGTTGACTTTAAGGACTTCGACCTTATTGTTAATGGTCTTAACTTCATCCCTGGTTTGACAGTAGCACTTGTTACACAAGATGGTAAGACAACCTATAACCTTGTTGTGAAGTCGGCGAACTCGACGACTATCATCGCAACGGTTCCAGGTACAATACCAGGTACAGGCGTTAGTTCATCGTATGACCTCATTGTAACAAACCCTGATGGTCAGTTTGCTAAACAGGATTATGCTGTTAATAGAGCTACCGGTGTTGTTATCAACAACAAAGTTCCGGTACGTGTATATCCGAACCCAGCATTGGAAGTTATCACAGTAGAAGCACGCTTCGAGCAAGCTGCTGACGTTGTGATTAACATCACCAATCTTTTGGGTCAAGTTGTTAAGACAATCAATGCAAAAACCTACGGTGGTCAGTTCACGCAACAGTTGAATGTTGCTGGCTTCCCTGCAGGCACGTATATGGTTGACGTAACAGACGGCGTAAACCGCACGATCCAGACGATTATCAAACAGTAAGCCCCTCAGCAATGAGTGCTTACCCTTGATAGAGTAAAAGAAAAGTCAGCTACTTGAAAAGGCGAAGGGTTGCATAAAAAGTAAAAAAAGAATAGTTTGCGGTATAGTGTCCTGTGTAGGAACTGTTGACGGCTTGGTTAATATGTTCTTCAAGGTTAATCGCAGGGGGTGCACAAACACAAAAAGCTAAAAACCTCTTCTTGAATAACCCTTGCTCAATCTTGATTCTCTGCACCCTCTGCCCATGAATAGGCAGCTCTCAATCTTCACAATAATTTCTTCACAATAATTGTGATTTTTCGGGTTTACCCGATATCCATTTGTACGATATACGATATACTTTTTATGACATATCCTTCTTCATCCCCGCTTGTTTTGTATATTGCTCTCTGTCGAACCCTTTTTTTTGTGTTCACATTCTTCTGCATCGTTGGAAGTACGATGGTCTCTCGTGCCCAAGATGTAGAAAACCTCAGCATGAAAGACCTCGAAAACCTTTCTTTCGACCAATTGCTCGACCTCGACGTATTGCAAGTCGCCTCACGTAAGCCGCTCTCCAAAAAAGAAATTCCGGGAACCGTTACGCTTATCAAGCGTGACGAAATGATTCGCTCCGGCGCACGTGACCTCATAGACGTGCTACGCCTTGTGCCGGGCTTTGAGTTTGGTCAGGATGTCAATGGCGCAATCGGCATGGGAACACGCGGTGTCTGGGGCTTCGAGGGAAAAATCCTCTTTCTTGTGGATGGGATACAGATGAACGAAATCCTTTATGCAAATGCGCCGCTCGGCAACAATTTCCCGCTCGACATTATTGAGCGCATTGAGATTATACGCGGTCCCGGTTCGTCATTCTACGGCGGTTATGCCGAACTTGCAGTCATCAACATTATCACACGCAAGGGTGAAGACATGAATGGAGTGATGGCAAGCGGCTATTTTGGGCAGATGCAAGGCGGCTTTGGGCGGGCAAACGGCACGCTTGCCTTTGGCAAAAAATTCGGCGATATTTCTGTGAGCGCATCAGCATTTGTGGGAAAAGCAAATCGTAGCGACCGCACATTTCTTGCCGCCGACAGTACACAACTTTCCATGCTTGGCAATCAAACACTCTTGCCGCTCAATATCAATCTGGGCATCCAGTGGCAGGGCTTAAAAGTACGCGCCTTCTACGATCGCTACAATTCTATGACGCGCATTGGTTACGGCTCCATCATTACCGAAAAACCAGTTCCAAACAATTTCATAACACTCGGCGCGGACATGGCTTACGACATCAAAATCAATGACAAACTCACTCTGACACCGCGCGTGAGTTATCTGCGCCAAACGCCGTGGCAATTTAACGACCTCTCTTCGTTAGATTCCACGAATCCTGCTTTTGGGGCATTTTTCGATAAAACAGCCACACGGACGCTCGGCAGCCTCACGCTGTCGGGTGATGTTTTGCCAAACCTGTTCCTCACGGTGGGCGCAGAAGCATTTTGGGATAATGCCGTTGCAAGCAACCTCACGGCTCTCGATGCGCTTTTTAGCCGTGAGTTCGATGCCACAGGCAATGTCGTCCATGCAAGCAATACCGTAAGCTATAATAATATCGGCGGTTATGTGCAGGGCTTGTGGACAAACAACATCGTGAACATAAACGCCGGAATCCGCGTTGATAAATACAGTGCCGTGCCGATTGCCGCCGTGCCGTGGATTGGCTTGACAAAAATAATTGGCGACTTTAATGTAAAGTTGCTCTTTGGGCAGAATTTTCGTGCGCCCACTATCGAAAACATCCGTATCAATGCTGGTGTACGCCCCGAAATCACCACCGCACTCGAACTCCAACTTGGTTACCAACTTAGCTATAATATGCTGCTTTCAGCCAATATCTTTACCGTTTCGATTACCGACCCGATAGTATTTACCACAATTAACGGACTCGAAAGTTATTTTAACTACCCACGCACTGGCTCGAATGGCTTTGAACTTGAATATTCGGTCAAAGACTTTTGGGGGTTTGTGAACCTCAATTATTCGTTCTATGCCGCAGATAACAACCAAGTGCGGGAGTACACCGTAACTGGTTTGAAGAACATTCTGCTTGGTTTTGCGCAGCATAAAGCCACGCTGAACGCCAGTTTTCGCCTGTTTGACGATAATATCTCCATAAACCCGTCGGCAACATTTTTGAGCGAACGTTTTGGCTACGCGGGCGACGATGCAAACGGTAACGCCACATTCCAACGCTTCTCGCCAATCCTGCTCGTCAACGCCTTTCTGCAATGGCGCAATATCGCCTCGGTGCAGGGTTTGGATGTGGGCATTGGCATGTATGATATTTTTGGGGCAAATTACACCTTCATTCAGCCCTACACAGCAGGAAATCAGCCACTTCCGGGGGCATCACGCGAATTTGTACTTCGTGCGGCTTACACATTCTCTTGGAATTAACCTCTTCAGAAAAGGATTTTCTCATGCACACTTATCATAACCGTACACAACCAAGATTGATAGCACGAACAGCGCAGGGCTTACTGTCTGTGTTCTTCGTACTATGTTTTTGCATTTTGAGTACAGCTACACCACTTTATGCCCAAGATATGCCAATTCCGGTACGTATTCATGTGGCATTGCTCAAAAAGGTTTTTTCCTTCAACCGTAATTTACAAGGTAAACCTTTGCCGAAAGTCACAATTGTCTATACTGATGCGTCGGCGGGTGTGAAGGATGACGCACAAAAAGCATTCACAGAAACCGGTATTCCTGTAACAACAATGAAGCTGGAACAGGCATTAAAAGGTCTTGGCGAGACCGATATCGTCTATGTTACGCTCGGAGCCGCCGCTATTCAGAAAATCTGTGAAGAGCGCGGAATTTTCACCGTTACGGGTGTTCCCGCGCTTGTGGAAGCAGGCAAGGTTGCTCTCGGTATTGGCGCGGAAGGCGGCAAACCCAAAGTATTTGTGAATATGGCGCTGACCAAATTGCAAAAACAAGAGTTAACCTCAGATTTACTACGTGTTTCACGAGTTTTTCAGTAAAACGATTGTTCGACACCGATTTCGATATTCTTCCTTTCGTTTTCATTTTATCGTTCCTCGATTATGTTTACCAATTTTGGCATTACTCAAAAATTCGTTAGTCTTGTCGTAGCAATCCTGTTGGCAATATCGGTCTTTATTGCAGTCTTTGTGCCAGCGCGACAAGAACAACAAATGCTGGCTTCGATGAGCGAAAAAGCGCAAACCGTCGCTATTGTGATGGCATCTAACATCGCACCAGCATTGGTCTTTGAGGACGCAACGACAATCAAAACCAGTTTGGAAACGCTCAAAAGCCTTCCTGATGTGCGGTTTGGTGTTGTATTGAATGTACAAAAAAACACTGTTGCCGAATATCGAGACGCATTCTCGACGCAGTATCGTGGGCAAATTGCGGCAGAAATCGGAAAAAGTACCCCTCAAGTGATAGAACTGCCGGAAATGCTGATTGCCATAGTACCGATTGTCTCTAATGGCGCATCGCAAGGGACGTTTGCTGTAGGTTTTAGTACGGCTTCGTTGGCAGAAAACATTCGCCAGAGCCGTTGGGTGATGATTGCTATTAGTACTGTGGTTTTACTCGTTGGCGGCATCATTTTTGGCTTGCTCACCTTGCAAATTGTAAAACCGCTTCGCGCCTTGTCACGAGCAGCACGCGAGGTATCGGGGGGAAATATTAACGTAAAAGTTCAGGCAACCACTACGGATGAGCTTGGGGTTCTGGCGCATGCTTTTAATAAAATGATTACGAATATTCGCTCTTCGATAGGCGAAATTCAGCAGAATGTTAATGCCGCAGAACGCGCCGCGCAAGAGGCAAAAGATGCCCGTCACGCATCGGAAGAGCATCAGGTATATTTGTCGCAAAGTGTTCAAAATATTTTGCTGGTGATGCAAAATTTTGCTCAAGGCGATCTCACGGCACATCTTACGGTGAAAAACAATGATGCGATCGGCATGATTTCACGCGGCTTCAACGAAGCGGTGACGAATATTCGCCAACTCGTCATACAGGTCATCGAAGCGGTACAGGAGACGGCAAGCGCGAGCAGCCATATTGCCGAAGTCTCACATGCTATGGCAGAAGACATCCGCCATCAAGCGCAACAAACAGTCGCCATTGCAGGCTTGATAGAGCGCATGGATACGATTACCGGACATAATGCTCAAGAAGCTGTCCGTGCTACCCGTGAATCCGCCGAAGCAAGCACTGATGCACAAAATGGCGGAGCCGTTGTTACCTCTACGATTCAAGGCATTACTACGATTGCCGATGTTGTGGCAAAATCTGCCTCCACTATTGAAGCATTGGGCAAATCCAGCGAACAAATTGGTGCAATCGTGCAAGCCATTGAAGAAATTGCCGATCAAACAAACCTTCTTGCACTCAATGCTGCCATCGAAGCTGCCCGTGCAGGCGAACAAGGGCGGGGTTTTGCAGTTGTTGCCGATGAAGTACGCAAACTCGCCGAACGCACACAAAAGGCTACCAAGGAGATTGCCACAACAATTCGTGTTATTCAACAAGACACACGAGAAGCAGTTAAAGCCATGCACGAAGGCACCCGTGAGATGGATCGCGGAAAAACCTCTGCGGCACAAGCCGCCGAAGCATTAGAGCGCATTATTAGCCGTACCAGCAATGTGGCGGCAATCATTTCGGCAATGGCAGAATCAAGTAAAGAACAAACCGCCACAAGCGGCAACATCGTCGAAAACGTTGAGAGTATTAATGCTGTAACCAAGGCAGCAACTTCTTCCACAGGCGAGATTGAACGCACTGTCCAAACGCTACAAGGCTTGACCGACAACCTATTAAACCTTGTTCTGCGCTTCCAAACCGACACACACCGAAACGAAGTGCAGCGATACATTCGATGAATAGATTTTTTTTTCACTTTTCATCCTGAGTTGTTTATGTCCACGTATTCACTCAACATCAACGGCAAGACCACGACGGTGGATGTCGCCCCTGATACGCCCCTGCTCTGGGTTCTACGCGATGCGCTTGGTTTGGTCGGCACAAAATTTGGCTGCGGAAAAGCCCTCTGCGGCGCGTGTACGGTGCATTTGAACGACAATGCCGTGCGTTCTTGTTCCATTCCTATTTCGGCAGTATCAGGAGGCAAGATTACGACGATTGAAGGTTTGTCCGCCGATGGCAATCACCCTCTGCAAGTCGCATGGGTACAAGAAGACGTGCCGCAATGCGGCTACTGTCAGGCGGGACAAATTATGTCTGCCGCCGCACTGCTAAAACAAAAATCTAACCCGACCGATGATGACATAGATGCCGCAATGAGCGGGAATCTGTGCCGTTGCGGGACATACACACGCATTCGGAAGGCAATTCACACCGCAGCAGAACTGCAAACCGGAACTCGTGGTGCGAAGAAAGGAGCGAAAAAATGAAACGCAGAGAATTTATTCACGTAACCGCCGCCGCCGGAGGCGCACTCATGCTGGGCTTTACGCTCACCGCACAAGACAAAAACACGAAAAAGACATTTGACCTAAACGCCTACTTAAAAATCAGCACCGACGGCACGGTGACGATTTTAGCGAAAAATCCCGAAATTGGGCAGGGCGTAAAAACTTCGATGCCGATGATTGTTGCTGAAGAGTTAGAAGTAGATTGGAAAACCGTAAAAGTCGAACAATCCGAGATTGATCGCAAGAAGTACGGAGCGCAGTTTGCGGGCGGCAGCACTTCGATTCCTACGAACTTCGACACGCTCCGCAAGGCGGGCGCGACGGCACGAGAAATGCTCATCATAGCGGCAGTGCAAACGTGGAATGCTGATAAAACAATCACCGTCGAGAAAAAAGATTGTTACGCAGAACTTGGCTTCGTGGTTCACCGCCCCACAAAGAAAAAACTTGGGTATGGCGAACTTGTGGAAGCCGCATCGAAGCTCAAAGCGCCAGACAACCCGCCGCTCAAAGACCCAAAGGACTACAAAATCCTGAATACGTGGCAAGCAGGCGTTGACAACCAAGACCTTGTGACGGGCAAACCGCTTTTTGGCTTAGATGTTCGCGTTCCGGGCATGTTATTTGCGTCCATAGCCCGTGCGCCTCGTTTTGGCGCAAAGGTTGTGAGTGTGAACGACACTCGCGCAAAGGCTGTGCCGGGCGTAAAACACGTGGTCACTATTGAACCGAGCGAGAATCCGACGGAGCTTATCGGCGGCGTGGCAGTGGTGGCGGATTCTACGTGGGCGGCAATGAAAGGCAGAAACGCGCTTGAAATCACGTGGAGCGACGGTTCAGACAAAAATGAAAGCACCGAAAGCATCCGTAAAGCGTTTCAAGACCTGACTTCCAAACCCGCAAAAGTTTTGCGGCAGCAAGGTAATGTGGATGAAGTTTTTGCAAGTTCCAAAAAAGTGTTGGAAGCAACCTACGAAGTGCCATTTCTGGCGCACGTAACGATGGAGCCAATGAACTATACCGCCCACGTGACGAAGGACAAATGCGAACTCTGGGGACCAACACAAGTTCCGCAATCTGTTCAAGATTTGGCTGCGCGGATGACGGGTTTACAGCCGTCGGCGATTAAGGTGAATATGGCGCGTATTGGTGGTGGCTTCGGGCGGCGCTTGATGGCGGATTATGCCGCAGAAGCAATTTTTGTGGCAAAGGCGGTTCAAGCTCCTGTGCAGATTGTGTGGACTCGCGAGGACGATGTGCAGCATGATTTTTACCGTCCGGCAGGAATGTATAAGCTCAAAGCCGCGTTGAATGATAAAGGGAACGTCGAAGCATGGCACATCCGTGCTGCAACAACATCGCGTGAATCATTCCGCAATCCTGACCGCCCGGCATACACAACAGAAGTTTTTCCCGACGGCTTCCCGTCTGGTTTTACGCCACATTTCCGTATGGAATACGCAACGCCCAAATCGAACGTTCCGCGCGGCGCATGGCGTGCGCCCGGTCACAACGCAACGGCGTTTGTTGACCAAAGTTTCACCGACGAGCTTGCTGTAGCTGCTGGCAAAGACCCGCTGCAATTCCGCTTGGAAACCCTCGGAGCACCACGCGAAATGCCGTACCGCGATCACGGCGGTGATTATAGCGTCGGGCGGCTCACGAATGTGCTGAAACTTGTCGCCGACAAAGCGCGATGGAACGAGCGCAACAAATGGCTTCCGAAGGGGCATTTTCTGGGTATCGCAGCACACGTGACGTTTGGCACGTACATCGCAGAAGTGGCGGAGGTTTCCATTGAGTCCGGCGGCAAAATCAAGATTCATAAAGTAACGGCGGTCGTGGATTGCGGGCAAGTCGTGAACAAAAGTGGCGCTGCAAACCAGATAGAAGGCGGCATTGTGGACGGTTTAAGCATGGCGCTGTATGGCAAAATTACGATTGCGGGCGGTGCGGTGCAGCAAAGTAGTTTTGATGATTATCCGCTTCTCCGTATGAATGAAGCGCCAAAAATAGACGTGCATTTTGTGGAAAGCACCGAAGCGCCGCAGGGATTGGGCGAGATGTCGCTTCCGCCCGTAGCAGCGGCGGTCGGTAATGCAATTTTTGCGGCAACTGGCAAACGCCTTCGGACGCTGCCGCTCGCGTTGGGCGATGCGGCGAATTGATGGTGTTCTTGTCGCAAACAGCAATTTATCAGCCAAAAAACTTGCACAAGATACACTTTTATTGCACTTTAGCGGTCTAATCCATTATATCCCCTTTACCCCTCATTGAGGACTACTACAATGGAGTCTAGTAAAAATAAAAAAGAGGAATACGAACGCCCCACCGTACATACAACCTCAAATGGTGGTTTGTACGTGAACGTTTCCGAGCTTCTTCAGAGCAAAAACGCAAAAATAGAAATTGAACGGATGTCGAAACTTCGCTCATCGTCTTCATCTGATGATGAGAGACCTACGAGTGATTCCCCTATTGCAAGCAATCCACTCAATCTGCTGTAATGCCTTTCAATCTTCTGCTTTTTCCGCTGCTCGGTGGATATATTTTTGTTCAGAGATGCAATTTGACTCGGTACAAGGCGCTGCGCTACGATGGTCAGCGCCTTGTTTTTGCCGCTTCGTTGGCGGGCGTTTGTTTTCTTATCTCTGCATTTGGTATAGGCAAACTGCTCAACTTCGTCTTTCCATTCCTCAAAACTATCTATCATTCCACCGTTGCGCTCCCGTTCGATTACGCACCCGCAGCTATAGGCTCTTTTTTGTTAGGTTGCCTTTTGTGGATTCCAATCAATGTATTCTACAGTGAGGGCAAGGCGATTCGCCGAGCTATTAAACAGAACAACGACCCGATGGAACTCCTGTTCCTACGCTCGTTGGATGAATCAAGGCAAGTGTTAATGACGCTTAAAAACAATAAGGTCTATATTGGCTGGATCACAGAAGCGCCGAATCCTGTTCTTGTGAAACACATCACCATCGTACCAACTGAAAGCGGATTCCGCGACACGAATACAAAACAACTCACCATCACCACACGATACTGGCAAGTATATCAAAAAATTCAGACAGAGCAATTACTGGACATTAGCCAGCAAGATTTTACTATGGTGATTCCCGTTACGGAAATCTTGAGCATAAGCATTTACAACCCCGATCATGTCTTCCAGCAATATATTCATACAAGCGAGTCTCGTTAAACCTCTATTCTTCATCTGACAATGACTGTCCCACTTTTAGACCTTCAACAACAATACCGCGCCCTGAAACCTACATTGGATGCCGCCCTCATCCGTGTGGCAGAATCCCAAGTCTGCATCTTGGGTCCAGAGGTGGAACAGCTCGAAAAAACGCTCGCCGTGTATTGCGATAGCAAATATGCTCTTGGCGTTTCAAGCGGAACCGATGCGCTGCTGATGGCGCTGATGGCACTTGATGTGCGGGCAGGCGATGAAGTCATTATGCCAACATACTCGTTTTTTGCTACGGCGGGCGCAGTAGCACGGCTTGGCGCAACGCCTGTGTTGGTTGATTCAGAACCTCTGACGTTTAATATCAACCCCGCATTGATAGAAAGCCGCATCACAAGCCGCACGAAGGCGATTATGCCCGTGCATCTTTTTGGGCAAGCGGCAGACATGGATGCGATTATGACTATTGCCGACAACCACAACATTCCGGTGATTGAGGATGCGGCGCAGGCAATTGGTTCGCAATACAGCGATGGCAGGAAGCTCGGTTCTATTGGAGCGATGGGCTGTTTTTCGTTTTATCCAACAAAAAATCTCGGTGCATTTGGCGATGGTGGTTTGATAACCACGAACGACGAGGCGCTCTACATCAAGCTCAAGCATATCCGCAATCACGGCATGGAACCACGTTATTACCACAAACTCGTGGGCGGAAATTTCCGCTTAGACGCATTGCAAGGAGCCGTGTTGAACGTAAAGTTCCCGCATTTGGAATCATGGCACGCCGCACGCCGCGCTAATGCTGAACTTTACACGAAAAAATTTATTGCAGCGGGATTAGCAACGGAGAATGGTTCTTCTGAAGCGTGTGGCGGGTTTGATGCCGATAATACGATTTTGTTGCCGCAAGCAGTCTTTCAACATTCTGGCGCAAAAAACCATCACATCTACAATCAATATACTATTCAGACACCCAAACGTGACGCGCTTCGCAAGCATTTGGCAGATAATGGCATCGGGTCAGAAATTTATTACCCTGTTCCGTTCCACCGTCAGGAATGTTTTGCGTACTTAAATGCGCGAGACGAGGATTTCTCTGTTGCAAACTGCCTTGCAGCGCACTCGCTCTCCTTGCCGATTTACCCTGAACTTACCGAACCACAGATTGCAAACGTTGTCGAGCAGGTTGCAGCCTTCTTTCGAGCATAAGGATTGCTAAAAAAACAAGCTACCAGACGCATTGCATCACTGGGGTGCGGACGGAAGTTCGCACTCCAACACCTTATTTCATCATCAATCCTAAGCATCAAACAAACAATTACCGTCTTCCCATCCCAATCTTCTCCCAAAAGAACCAGATTTGAAGCCCTTACCCGCCGCATCTCCGTGGGGAAGAGGATTTGGGTTTTGTGCAAATGATAGGCAACTGTTCTGGTCGCAGTCACGTATAACTGTGTCTGTTATGCTCTAACGATTTTTTGTATTTTGCACCATTACCTTTTTACTCACAATCATCATCGTTGATGTATGGAACCTGCCCGATTATCCACGACGGAAGCCCATAGGAGCTACCGCCTGAAGTTCATCCTTTCGTACTCGTCTGTTTGTCTTATCTGGGGGTCAACGTACCTCGCCGTCCGCTTCGCACTTGAAACACTGCCTATTTTTACGATGGGTGGAATACGTTTTATCATTGCCGGCGCAATCCTGTTCGTGTGGACACGTCTAAGCGGCGCTGTGCTGCCCAATCGGCAACAATTCGGCTCGGCTACCGTTGTTGGACTACTGCTTATCATGGGCGGTAATGCTGGTACGATGATGGCGGTAAAGTTTGTCCCGACGGGTGTTGCCGCGCTTATAGCCACGACGCTGCCGATGTGGACAGTCCTCTTCGACTGGCTCCGCCCAAACGGTACTCGTCCACGCAATGGCGTGATAGCGGGGTTGTTATTAGGTTTTGCGGGAATTGTGTTGTTGATGCAACCATGGAATCATGCAGCGCAAGCAGCAGACGGACGCTACAATTATGTCTTGGGTTCGCTGTTCTGTGTGTTTGGAACGCTTACGTGGGCTAGTGGCTCGCTCTACGCCCGTCATGCACCAATGCCTGTACATCCGCTTCTTTCTACTGCTATCCAACTGATTATTGGCGGCCTTGCTATGGGGACGTTGGGAGCTTTGCAAGGCGAATGGTCGCAGATTCATCTTGATGCTATCAGCATGAAATCGTTGCTTGCTTTTGTATATTTGATTATGTTTGGTTCTATTGTAACATTCACCGCCTACGGCTGGCTTATTCGCAACGTATCACCCCCAATGGCATCGTCGTACACGTATGTGAACCCGTTTGTGGCAGTAATATTGGGTGCAGCAATTGGCGGAGAGCCGCTCACATCAACGGTTCTACTTGCAGGAGCGATTATCATTGGTGCGGTACTCATCATTGCGAAATATCGTAATGCTTCCACAGTAACAATACCTGCGACGATAGCAACGACCGCGAGTGCCGTATCAATCGAAGTTCTTGCCGAAGAAGCAACTGAAGCCGTATAATTTTTAACGCTTTTAACGTATTCATTCTTAACCCATTTGAACAACTCTCTCTATGGACAACACCATTGCTATCATTCAAGCAACACTTGACCACGCAGACCAGATCGCACCATTATTCGATGCCTATCGTCAGTTTTACAATCAAGAGCCAAACCTTGAACGCTCACGGAATTTTGTTGCTAAACGCCTCATTAACCGCGAATCGGTGATTTTCATTGCGCTCAACACTGCAACAGGTACGGCTATTGGCTTCACGCAGTTGTATCCATCGTTCTCGTCGGTTTCCATGAAACGCTTATGGATTTTAAATGATCTGTTCGTCGCCGACGGAGCGCGTCAACAAGGCATTGCGAAGGCATTACTCGAAAAGGCACGATTATATGCCAGCGAAAGTGGTGCAAAGGGTTTGTCGTTAGAAACCGCTATGGATAACGTTGTCGCCCAAAAGCTCTATGAGTACCTTGGCTGGCAACGCAACGAAGAATTTTACACATACTACATCAACGTTTAGCAACATCAGATGCTGCCTACCATTCAACCAGTAGCCCTTACTCCCTTTTGGACGATAGAACCGTCTTTTATTCGGCTGTCCGATTCCCTGTTCTTACGCAGGGCTGCTAAGTTCTGAGTATATCAGGCTCGAAACAAGGCTTGTAAAGCCGCATCTGAAAATTCCCCTCTTTCCAAAGAGGGGTGGCTGGCGAAGCCAGACGGGGTGTTGTCTCACGTGCTATTCCCACTACCTCGCCCGAGTCAGACGGCTGCCGTCTCCGGCTGCCACCCCTTCGCCTGCCGTCTCCGCTGACGCAATGCGTCAGGCGAAGGGGAATCTGAAGAAC
>JANYIG010000009.1 GCA_025358765.1 Candidatus Kapaibacterium sp. | reverse complement strand
TACAACGCCAACCAAACAGCAGAGGCAACCGCTCAAAACGGTGCGAATGCGGATAAAAGCGGCGAGGTCATGCAAAAAATCTTGCTGAAGATTCAAGATATTGCCGGCGCTTCCCGCAATGTGGCTTCATTAGTACATACGCTCGGCGAAAGCAGCGCAGAAATTGGCGAAATTGTGTCGGTGATTGACGAAATTGCTGACCAAACGAACCTGCTTGCTCTGAATGCCGCTATTGAAGCGGCTCGCGCCGGCGACCATGGTCGTGGTTTTGCGGTAGTGGCAGACGAAGTCCGCAAGCTCGCCGAACGCACACAAACAGCAACAAAACAAATTGCCTTTACTGTTCGGCAAATTCAACAACAAACAACTATCGTCGTTAAAGGCATTGAGCAAAACAACACCGAAGCAGAGCAAGGGATTTCGTACGCAAGCGAAGCCGGAACAGCCATTCACTCTATCGTCACGGGTGCTTCGAGCATCCGCGATATGATTTCCCACATTGCAGCAGCCACCGAAGAGCAGTCGTCCGCCAGCGAACAAATCAACGGCAATATTCAGCAAATGTCCGTAGCGGTAGAACAAACAAGCGCAATGATTACGGAAGTTAGCCGCTCGGCAGAAACATTGAGCAGACGCATGGAGGATTTGCACCGTTTGGCTTCGACGTTCAAAATAGCAATCAAAGAACAGACACTGCCTCCGGCAGGCAACAGCAAAAGTGGTCGTACCCCGCAACGCAGATTGGCAGCATAATACTGAACAACGGTGCTGGCTTGAAAGAAATTCATATCATCAATCTCTTACTTTCAATCAAGGACAACAATCATGCGTTCACTCATTATTCTCGCATTCTGTGCCTTTCCACAACTCGCGTTGCCTCAGAACGTTCTTGCTCAAACGGCTGATTCCGCAAAGGCTGAAACAAAAACGACCGAATCGCAAACGACCGAAGCAAGTTGGCTCACGTTCGGATTCCAACAAACATTTGTCTATCAAGGTCACGGCGCGTTGAACGTTCCTTATTCAGGCGAACGAAGCCTGCAAAGCGCCTCCGAAACGGCTATGACGCTCTCTGCAACGCTGTTTGCCAGCGCACGGCTCTGGCAAGGCGGCGAGTTGATGATTCACCCCGAAATTGCTGGCGGCGCTGGTATTAGCGGTGCCGTGGGGTTGGCGGGTTTCTCAAATGGTGAGGCAGTGCGGGCAGGTAATCCCTCGCCGACATTGTACCTGGCGCGGTATTATCTCAAACAATCCTTCGCTATTGGCATGGAATCCGACACACACAATCCTTCACGATTGACATTTCTTGCTGGTAAATTCTCCGTTGGTGACTTTTTTGACATGAATGCCTACAGCCACGACCCGCGCAGTCAGTTTTTGAATTGGTCGCTGATGAGCAACGGCGCGTGGGATATGCCCGCCGATGTTCGTGGATACACGTTGGGCGCTGTGGCGGAGTACAGCAATTCCACGTGGGCGGCACGGGTGCTTGCTGCTATGGTTCCGGTGGAAGCCAATGGTGCTGCCTTAGATAATCACCTCACCCAAGCGCACGGTTTGGCAGTGGAGTTGGAATATCATTACGCCCTTGGCGGTCGCACGGGTGTAGTTCGAGCGCTTGCGTACCGTAATGCGGGCAGAATGGGTAAATATAGCGCCCTTTTAGAAGCGATGACCACGCAAACGGACGAAGAAGAATACCGTCGCTACGGCAGCGTTAAATACGGCTTCGGGCTAAACATTGAACAACAGGTGAGCGATAACATAGGCATATTTTTCCGTGCGGGCTGGAATGACGGTGCTACGGAATCGTGGATGTTCACGCAGATTGACCAAACGATGAGCGCGGGGACGCTGATTAATGGAACGCTTTGGCACAGAAGTAGCGATAACATAGGCATTGCGGTTGCACTCAATGGCATTTCACACGAACACCAAACATATTTAGCAAACGGCGGTGTGGGCTTTATCGTCGGCGACGGTCAACTTAATTATGGTACAGAAATCGTGTTGGAAGCCTTTTACAAAGCCCGCGTTACTGAATGGTTTTCGCTGACCGCCGATTATCAATTTGTTGTGAACCCCGCGTATAATCACGATCGTGGTTCAGTCGGCATTGCCGCCTTACGGGGACACATCGAGATGTGATACAGCTTGAATTCTGGAGGATATGGAGAGAGAGGGGATTGTAAGCCGACGGATACTGCGTTCCGTCGGCTTTTTTTGTTCAAAAGCGCCCTCACGTCTGATGCTCTGGCATTGCCCAATGCATAGAATTTTCTATATTGGCAGAAGAACATAGCTCGTAGAATGAATTTCCTTCAAAAAACTTTCGAGCGGCATTTGCCGTTGCTAGAAGTTGGCGGCAATCAGTCACAACTCTGCCGTACTATTATTCTTAAAGGATGTATCATGCAGAAAAAACTCACTATCACTATAGAAGAATCGGTGTACGAAGGGCTTTATGCTACGGTCGGCAAGCGCAATATTAGCCACTTTATTGAATCACTTGTTCGACCGCATGTTCTTTCCGAAAGCCTTGATGCAGGTTACCGAGCGATGGCATTGGACGAAGAGCGTGAACGCGAAGCGGTCGAATGGGCGGAAGGAACAATTGGAGACGTTGCCCATGAAACGCGGTGAAATCTGGTGGGTCAATTTTGAGCCGTCGGTCGGCGGTGAAATTCAGAAAAAACGTCCTGCCATCATTGTCAGTAACAACTCGGCAAACGCAGTACTCAATCGCGTTCAAGTTGTACCGATAACCAGTAAAACGCAGAAATTATACCCGGGCGAAGCTGCTATTACACTCAATGACGTACCACATAAAGCAATGGCAGACCAGATAACGACAGTCAGTAAAACACGGTTTCTCAATCTTGTTGGCAGCATTTCCGAAAGCGATATAAAAGCAGTAGAACGGGCAATAAAAACTCAACTCGCCATATCGTAATCTTCGTCTGATTATGAGCTTGTGTGAGCCATTGGCAACAAAATATCGGGAAAATCCTGACGAAATCTTGCCTGACATCGTAATCATCCGCCGCCCCAAAACACAATGAAACACGACCTCAACACACAATCCTTCATCATTCCCTGCATTCTGGCACTTGCCGCCGCACTCCTGTTTCTGCCGTTTCTGGGTTCGGTGCATCTGTTCGACTGGGATGAAATCAACTTTGCAGAAATCTCCCGCGAAATGCTCCTCACCGGCGATTATTTTCGCGTTCATATCAACTTTGAGCCATTTTGGGAAAAACCGCCGATGTTTTTTTGGCTTCAAAGCGCATGTATGCACGTTTTTGGTGTGAACGAATTTGCCGCACGGCTCCCGAACGCACTCATCGGCTG
This sequence comes from Candidatus Kapaibacterium sp., assembly GCA_025358765.1. GTDB lineage: Bacteria > Bacteroidota > Ignavibacteria > Kapaibacteriales > UBA4661 > JANYIG01. Next base: position 10,875 of record JANYIG010000009.1, on the reverse strand, counting down.
TGCGACGCTTCCCATCTTGTTTTTATTGGGCAAACGATTGTTTGGCGCAGCATTTGGATTGCTGTGGGCGTGTGTTTATGCGGGGTCGTTTTTACCAGCATTCTACTTCAAATCCGGCATCATTGACCCGCTCTTTAACCTCTGGATTTTCCTTGGCATCTACCACCTGAGCCGCCATTGGTCATTGGCTCTTGGTCATTCGCCGAATACTTCTTCCCATCATTCATCGCAAACTGCTCCGCCCGCTTCACACCTTCCACGTTTGCTTCTCGCTGGGTTGTTCATCGGTTTTGCCGTGTTGACCAAGGGTCCCGTCGGGTATTTGCTTGCAGTGCTTACGTGGGGCGGTTTTTGGGCGTTCACACGCTTTGTAAGCCGCGAACAAGCGCCGTTTCCGTGGATGGAATTACCACTGTTTACCGTTGTTGTGCTGCTTACCTCGCTTGCGTGGTACGGCGTGGAAATATATCGGCACGGCATCTGGTTTTTCCGCGAGTTTGTGCAATATCAAATTCGCCTACTCACCACGGGTGATGCGGGTCACAGCCAACCGTTTTATTACCATCCGCTTGTGCTATTGGTGGGATGTTTTCCCGCATCGGCGTTTGCATTCTCAGCGTTCAAGCGCTCTGCGGAAGATACCCCTGAACAACATGCCTTCAAACGCTGGATGATAGCCCTGCTTATCGTTGTTGTGACGGTATTTTCATTGGTGCAAACCAAAATTGTGCATTATTCCTCGCTGGCATACTTTCCCATCACGTTTTTGGGTGCGTACACGCTATTGGGCATTGTACGGCGCAATCAAGCCATGACGCGGCTTGCAAAGGGTTTGGTGATTGGCTTGGGTGCGCTGTGGGCGTTGCTGATAGCCGCCGTGCCGCTTATCGGCATGAACAAAGAATGGCTGATGCCCAAGATTCGCGATGTGTTTGTGCGAGCAAATTTGGCTGCACCCGTGCAATGGAGCGGTTTTGAGGTATTAATTGGCGTAGGATATTTCTGTGCAATGGCGCTTGTATGCTGGCTCATTCTAAAACGGCGTTATTTCGAGATGACGCTTACATTGCTCGTCGCAACTACCTTAGCGGTATTCACCTTCACAGCCATGATTGCGCCTCGTATTGAAGGTTATACCCAACGTGCTGCCGTCGAGTTTTACGAAGGTTTGCAAGGGCAGGATTGTTATGTGCGAGTGTTGGGATTCAAGAGTTTTGCACATTTGTTTTACAGCCGCCAAACACGCTCGCAAAGCCCTTCGGGGGCGAATATTGCGGCGGATGATTTCGAGCGGTGGTTGTTGGAGGGTGAAATTGACAAACCTGCGTATTTTGTTTGCAAAATCACGGGTGCAGACGAATGGCGACAGCATCCGAATCTTACAGAAATCGCAGAACGATACGGTTTTGTGTTCTTCAAACGCGAGCCACGTAAAAAATCAAATTTTGCGCTTGTTCCACCATAATGATAAAATCCACAACAATGAAACCCGTTGAACCAATTTTTGTTTCCGACCTATTCCCGCCACTTCACGCTGAGTTGCTGGCGTTGTTGCGTGGTTTGTCCGATGATGATTGGCACAAACCGACGCTCTGCGCCTTGTGGAACGTGAAAGACATAGCAGTACATTTGCTCGACGGCGACCTTCGTAAACTCTCTGTTTACCGTGATCACTTTTTTGGCACCCCGCCGAACAATATTTCTTCGAGCCGTGATTTGGTGACGTATTTGAATCAGCTCAATGCAGAGTGGGTGCAAGCGGCAAAGCGCATCAGTCCTCGCGTTTTGATAGAGCTATTGGAGCAAACAGGGCGCGACGTTTCAGAACTTATGCGGTCACTCGACCCATTTGCGCCGTCCATTTTTTCCGTTGCATGGGCAGGCGAAAAAACATCGCTAAACTGGTTCGACACAGCCCGCGAATACACGGAACGTTGGCATCACCAACAGCAAATACGCTTGGCAGTTGGTGCGGCAGATGTGATTATGCGCCGCGAACTCTATTTCCCCGTCCTCGACACGTTCATGCGGGCGCTTCCGTTTACGTATCGTATGGTGCAAGCAGATGAAGGAACGTTGCTACAGGTAGATATTACGGGCGAAGCAGGCGGTGTATGGTTTTTGCTGTGTACGAACAATACGCCTCCAGCATGGCAGCTTTTTTTCCACGGAGAAGGGCAACCAACGGCAACGGTGAGCATACCACAAGATATCGCATGGCGGCTCTTTACCAAAGGCATTGAGCCGGCACGTGCCGAAACAATGATGCGTTTTACAGGCAACGAAGCATTAGGAAAGCATGTTTTGACGGTGCTTGCTGTCATGGCATGAATCTTTCACTTGCAGAATTACCGACCGCTCGGAACGGTTGTGACCGTACTGTCCGAAGCGCTTTTGGGTATAAAATCAAACTTCACTCGTAAAAATGTCGTGTACGGATCGGGGTTCGGTACTTCGACGTTTGTCAGCAAAAAACCGTTATTCCCGCGCATTTGCACAGGTTGGTGAAAGTGTTCTTCCATGTAGCGGGCGTATTTTGCTGCATAACGCATATCTTTACCCATCAGTTGATTCAGCGATAACAAGACAAAAATGCGCTCGTTCGCGGCAATATCCCAGTACAAATCCTTGATGCCGTAGTGAGCCAGCATTTGAGCCGTTGTTGGCGTACGTTGCGCCCACATCAACCACACGGCGTGAAAGTTCTCGAATATGGCAAGCGAGCCAAACGGTGCAACAGAACCCATCGGGAAGCCATTTGCCCAGATAACGTACAGATTTTCCGGTTGACGCAATGCGTCTGGTTGTAACCTGTCAAGCGCTTGATGTAGATATTTGTCGGCACGGGATACCTCTTGCGACACGCCGGAATACGATGCCAAAGCGGACGGTACGGCGTAGGCAAGGCAAAAAATCCCAGAGATCGCTATCAAAAAAGTCCGAGGCAACGCGACGCGCTGCCACAGAGACGGAGCTTTTTTCGTTCTTGTATCTGCAAGAAACAATGGCAGCAGACTCAGATAGGCAAAGAGCGGATACGTTACCCGTTCTGGCGCATCACGCATAAATGTGAGGTAATTCACGTAACTCACTACGCCGACCAGCCCCACGATAAACAACCCAATCAGGAGCAAATTTTTCCGCGAAGAGCCAACCAGAACTATCCCTACAATGAGCAATACTGCAACGTTCAGTGCCGATGGTGATGTAAGCGTAATCAACTCTCTCCCCCAAAACCGAGTACGCTGGGTAGCATTAAATTCCTCTGCAACCTGACGTAGCTCTGGGTCTGCTAGGCATCGTTGCTCGTAAGCACTGAACTCGTCTTGCACTCGACGAAATTTCTCGATATTGTATAATGCTTCATTCAAATACGCATCATTCAACATCAATTCATAGTCGCACAACGACCATCCATGCCGCTTAAAAAGCTCTTCTGCTACTGCTTGCGACGGAAGCGTGATGCGCTGAATGTGTTTAAAGTCGGTAAACTTGCCGAACTCGGCATTAAACTTTATATAATCCATCGTTCCCCACTGTGCATACACCGACCGGTGATACGCCTGTGCGCCTGCGCCTAAGCCCACAGCCAGCACAAACGCTGGCAACGCTTGCCAGAAAGCAGAACGTGATGTACGCATCATTACCGCACCTACCAGCAGTGCCGCAGAACACGCAAGAACCGATAAAAACGCATCCCAACGAATCATTGCTGAAAGCAGCGCCAATGCTATCCCACACAAACGCCCAATTCTCAACGAATCTCGCAGAACGGTTTTCCAGTCCTGCTTTCCATTCTCTTTCTCGTCCATACTCCCCGAGGCAGATTGCCCAAAGAGCAAGAGCGCTATCGCTGCGATGCCCACCATACTTGCCACCATCGTAAATTGCAATTGAACCAGCATATACGCCGCCACAATCACAAAATAAAGAGCGTACCACGCCAGCATAAAAGCATTACTGCGACGGTTGAGAATCACATACAGCAACGCGACGTGAGCTGCAAACAAACTCAGGATCAAATACAGCGCATACCAAGCAGTATTCGGAAACGTGGAATAAAGCGCCTTCAGTACGTGTCCGAGTAGAATATTCGTGAACACCAGATATTCCGTTGGTTGCAATGCAATGACCTTTCCGGCTGCAAGCAGCATCATTGCTGTGTCGTCGCGTGTATTAAATTGAGGATTGAACAGCAGATATGTCAACCCAAAAAGCAGCGTGTTCGCAAGGAACGCCATCAAAAGCGGATGCCAGCGCAAATGAGATAGAGATTCCATACGTTCTACCCACGACAAACGCAATGCGCCAGGTTGCAACGATGTCGGGCGGGTGCGCGGTTTTGACAAGGAAGATTTTGGAGTAGTACGGTTCTGTTTCATAGCAATAATGCGTGGTTGAAGCGGTTATTTGTGCAATGTTGGCATACAAAATAGCAAAAAAGCCGGAGTTGACGCAAGTGTGTCAAGTTGCTCCGGCTTTTTCGTTGGTTATCGGATTGTTCGTGGTTCTATTTTTTCGCGTAGAAATCTTCGCCTAAAAGCAATTCAATCGTATCTTCCATATTGTCTTTGAACTGATTTGGGTCTTGGAAACCAAATTCTTTGTATTGGACGCGCCCATTTTTGTCGAGATAAACTCTGAGCGGCAGACCAGTCACGCCAATTTTTTTGATAAGGTCGTCTGTTGGGTCAACACAAAATGGCATGGAAAATTTATTTTTATCCAAAAACTCTCGCACAGCCTTCATTCGGTCTTTGCCTGTTTCTTCCCACACATTCACGGTGAGAAACACAACTTTTTCACGATACTTCTGATAGACGAACTGCAAAAATGGCAATGATTTGATACAAGGTTCGCACCACGACGACCAGAACGTAATCACAACGGGTCTGCCCTTCATTTCCTCGAACGTCACCCGCCTACCGTCTAACTGCGTAATTGCACCATCTATAGCCGACAAGTTCAACCGCACACTACTCCGTTGATATTGGCGAGCGCGGGCGGACGAATCCACCCAAAATTTACGTTCCTGGGCGTATAATAATAGCCCAAAAGGAGGTGTCATCAGCGTGTCGAAAAGTGCTCTGTGCTGCTTTCCCACTTCTTCATCGGTCGGCAATGCCAATGTTGCCTGCGTAGCAACGGCAATCGCCTCTTGCGTCCGACCTTTTTTTCTCAAAATCGCTATCATCTGCATATACGTATCTTTGAGAGCATTATTATTCGTCTCTTTCACGACCTGCTGCAACGCCGCTAATGCCTCGTCATCACGATTCATTTGGTAATACATTGCACCCATAACGTTGTAAATCGCTGGAATAATAGCCTTAGTTTCCGTGCGCCATTCTACGTCGGTGATATGGACGGGTTTGTGCTGTATTGGTGGATTATAGGCAATTTGAAGCGCTTTTTGGATATATGGCAAACCGTGTTCTTGGCTCGTGTCACTTTGGAACCATATCTTTGCCAATTCTAAATAGCCGTAGGCAGAAGGGTATGGCTGCTCTTGCAAAAACTTGAGGGCTTTACCAACCTCTTGGCGACGACCAAACGTTTTCATCAATTGTCCTTGCAACTGTGCGTTAGCAGGCTTATCAGGGAATTTTTGGGCAAATTCCATTGCATACTTTACGAAAAAATCTTCCGAAACCGCACCTTGCACGTACCACCACTGATGGTCGGCAGCAATTTCACTCGTGGGGAAGCGCTTTGCAAACGATTCTTCGAGTTTAAGCGCCTCTCCCCGCCTATTTTGCAGATTCAAAAGACGGATAATTGCCCGTGTATAATTCTCGCGCGTGGAGTCAACCGGTGCTGCGAGAATCTTTTGGATTTGCTCTCGATAACTCTTTTCGTCAAGGTCTTTCAGTTCATACGCTAAGGAGGTTACGGCAACTTGAGCTTGCACATTGTTTGGATACGCTATCAACTCCTTTCGCAAGCGTGTTAAGGCTAACGGCAAATCCACCAGACGACTGCACGGGTCAGGCAAACTCCCCATAGCCACAATGCCGGAACGAAGATAGGATGATTCAACGGGCTTCACACCATCGTTAGACATAAGCGACTCCCAGAACTCCCCGCCATTTCTATCATCACGGATGCCATCCGATACTTTGACCATCAAGAACACATCCTTCATACCTGTGGTCGTTGTAGCCGTCCAGATGCCGCCCTGCTCACGCTTCAGTGGCACGGCAGTACCACGAGGCTGACCAGAAGATTCACCAAAACTATAAACAAACACATAAAGTTCTTTGGGAGCGCCTTGAAAAATCAGGGTGTCTTGTTTGTAGCGGAACGACACCGTAACACCTTGTTTGGGCATTTGTGGTGTTATAGTGAGTTCTCCCGCCCGTGACTCTCCTGCTATACCGCTTAAAAGCAAGCAAGCAACGAACCCCATAAGAAGTCCTGCTCGTGATAAATAGTTCATACGTTAAAACCTCGAAAACAATGATACAGATGGTTGTTGGTACAAATGATTAACAATAGTACATTGCAAAATACGCATTTTCGTTGTTTTCACCCACCCTTGCTTCTCTGTTCACGAACGATACACCAAAATGAAGTGGCGATTTACAATTTTCTCGAAACAAATAGCGGGCTTTCTGGCAGTGCTGACGCTGGCTGCAGCATTAGCGGTGGTAGCGTTGCAAAGTTTTTCGCGCATCAACGATTTTATCGTTGAGGTTCTGAGCGGTCCAATGGATATTAAAAACCATGCGCTTATGGCAGAATCGGAACTTCGCCGCGCAATGGTACTCGAAAAACGGTTTCTTATTGATTTAGATAATGCCACTGTGCAAAGGTTTAAGCAAGCGCTCGATTCGTCGCAAAGCCACGTTGCCGCTATTATGCACCATCCCACCGCCGACACCACCGCACGTGATGATGTGTCGCATAAGGCTTGGGAATTAAATATTCTTATAGACCAGTATTATCGAGGTTTTGGCGATATTCTCTGGGAAATTTCGCTCCGCACCAACAACGGCACAATGGGGAAAATGGATAATGACTTCGTAGCCGTCCTCAGAACCGATGGGGCGGTGATGAATATTTACGCCACGTATTCCAACAAAGCCGAAGCCGCATCACGTCTTGCGGGCGTTATCGTTCGGCAATCCGACGCAGAATCAGCAACCGTGCTGGCTTCACTCCACCAAACCATGCGACGTTCTGCAACCACATTGCTCCTTATCACCGCTATCGCGCTCGTGATGGGCATTATTATCGCCATTGTGCTGGCACGGATGTTCTCCGGTTCCGTCGTCCGTTTACGCAACGCCGCCCGCGAAGTTGCAATGGGCAATCACACGATACAGGTGACATCTCGCAGTAATGACGAGTTGAACGACCTTGCAGATTCGTTCAACATGATGGTACAAAGCATCAACACAATGTTCAGCGAAGTGGAAATAGCCAAAAATCAGTCTGACACACTTCTGCTGAATGTACTCCCTAATGCCATTGCAGAACGCTTAAAATCAGGCGAAACGCTTATCGCAGATGTTCACGATAACGCAACGATTCTTTTTGCCGATATTGTTGGTTTTACCAGACTCTCGGCGCAGCATTCCGCCGTCGAAATCGTACAAATGCTGAACTGGATTTTCTCCATCTTCGACCGATTGTCCGGACAGTACGGCTTGGAGAAAATCAAAACCATTGGCGACAGCTACATGCTTGCCGGCGGTGTGCCGCTTGCCCGTGCGGATAATTTGGAAGCCACCGCAGCAATGGCGCTTGATATTCTGAAGGAAATCAGTGATTTTGCCACCCAATCTGGTCTGCCGATTCAGGTTCGTATTGGTATCCATACCGGCTCTGTTGTGGCGGGTGTTATTGGCGAGAAAAAATTTATCTACGACCTGTGGGGTGACACGGTTAATATCGCAAGCCGCATGGAATCAAGCGGTGAACCGGGTCGCATTCAGGTAAGTGAAGAGGCATATCAACGATTGTCGTCGGTCATTGGTCAGCAGTCATTAGTTGGCAGCGCAGCTATTGACCAGATACTAACGGCAAATGACCAAACAGCCAAGTACCAATTCGTCTTCGAGCCTCGCGGCGAAATAGAGGTAAAAGGGAAAGGTTTGATGCGAACATATTTTCTTTTAGAAAAATCTTCTCCGTAATTTTGAGTGTGTTTTGATATGATTTTATTCCTATTCTCATGAATATTCATCCCGCAAGCCGTATCAGTGCTGTCATTCTGGCTGCTGGTCGTTCTACGCGCATGACCGCAAGTAGTGCCAATACCAGCAGTGGCACACGGAACAAACTTCTATTGCCGTTGCGCGGCATACCGATTTTGCAACACACGCTCAACACGGTGTCGTCGCTACCGTTTGCCGAAATCCTCGTCGTCACGGGTGGCGAACGCGCCACGACGGAGCTTCTTTCGATTCCTTACCGCATCAAAAAAGTCTATAACCCTGACTACATCAACGGGATGGCAACCTCTATCCGAGCGGGTGTGAAAGCGGCAGCCAAGTCGTCGGAGGGACTTCTTATTGTACTCGCCGATATGCCCCTTGTGAAGCCCACCACGCTCACCGCGCTTTGCGAGCGCTTTGCAGAGCATCTTTCCTCAAACACCATCATCATTCCAACTTCTGGTGGCAAACGTGGCAATCCCATTCTATTCCATGTTGCCTTCAAGCCAGAACTGATGCGCCTTGATGGTGACATGGGCGCAAAATCACTCATTGCCAACTACGACGATGCCGTTCAACTTGTGGAAGTGAGTGACGAAGGCATCCTTGAGGATATTGACACGCCAGACACATACCAAAAAATCCGCGAGCGCTTGCAATTATAGCGCTTCGGCAAGGTTGCCACCGTTATGACTTGCGGTATGTTCTTCCAATTCCCTCAATTTCACAAAGAATTATGAGTTTGAGCATAGACGACAGCGCACCAGATTTCACCCTTGCGTCAACGGCAGGGCGTGATTTTTCCCTTTCTCTTCATGCTTCCGGCAAACCGCTCATTATCTATTTCTACCCGAAAGATTTTACGTTGTTGTGTACCGAAGAAGCCTGTGAATTTCGGGATGCCTTTCGTGATTTGGGCGTAGATGTGGTGGGCATTAGCACGGACGACATCGCAACACATCAAAAGTTTAAGGCACAGTATAATCTGCCCTTTGAATTACTTGCCGACCTTGATGCTGCCGTCGCAAAACTCTACGGCTCAACGATGCCAGTTGTGGATATGATGCGGCGCAAAACATTCCTGATAGACGAGAATCTGTGTATTGCAGCAATCTATGAGAACAATTTTTCCGCCGAAGGGCATATCAAGGAAATGGTGGCGAAATTGAAAAGATGAGAGGGTAGGATGTGTTCTATGGAAAGCGTCACGAGGCATGAGGCGTTCCTTGCAACCCCAATAATTCTGCTTCCGCTCGTAAGGCAACAATTACTTCTTGTATCAGGCTTTCGATGGGCGTTCCAAGCTGCTCCGCGCCGTGCGTGATGTCCTCACGATTTACCTTCGCGGCAAAACCTTTGTCTTTCAGCTTTTTCTTTACGGACGACACTTCGACGGTAAAAATACTTTTATCAGGGCGCACAAGCGCAACCGCCGTCACAAAACCACTGAGTTCATCTACTGCGTACAACATCTTTTCCATCGGCGTAACCCGCTCCACTCCGCTATAATCCGCGTGACTGAGGATTGCACGACAAATTTCTTCGCAGCACTCACCGCCCCAGCCTTGATTTCGTAACCACGCCACTCCCACAAAAGGATGACCGCTCTCCCCCAACTCAGGATGCCGTTCGTAATCCATATCGTGTAACATTCCCACAGCCTGCCATAAATCTTCGTCCGCACCTTGAAGCCGAGCACAATGGCGCATTGAGGCACCAACGGCTTCGCAATGTTTCCGTAGGCTATCGGATTGCACCCATTCATGCAAAACAGCCCGAGCTTGAGAAGGCAGCATATTGTCGTCCTTGTTGAGAGTGATTCGGGTTCGTTGTGTTGCTATAAGCGATAAGACGTAGTAGTATTCTTCACGGATTCCGTAAGGAAATGCCCATCATTCATAAAAATTTGCGCGATGCCCTTGCCGTGAAACTCGCTCGTTTCGCCCTCGCCACGTGTGACGAATTCTTTCAAAAGCTGTTGAAGTGATTCCATAAGCAAGTTCAATTCAAGTGATTGGAGTGCTATCCCATGCGTATTTGTAGCACAATGTTCGGCATGATTGCTCATTGAAGCTGCACTGGTGGACACTTCTTTGACAAGCCCGACCTGTGTCTCCGAGGCTTGTGCGAGCATTCCAATCAATTCTGCAACCGATCGTGTTCGGGCGATAATACTTTCTATCGAAGAAGCTGTTTGTTCTGCCGCCGTTTGACCACGTTGCACTTGCTCTGCTCCGCGCTTCATAGTACTCACAGCAGAGGCAGTTTCGGTTTGCACATTGCGAATAGTGGTTGCTATTTGTTTTGTAGCGCTCTGAGTACGCTCGGCGAGCTTGCGAACTTCATCCGCCACAACCGCAAAACCGCGACCTGAATCGCCCGCACGAGCAGCTTCAATAGCCGCGTTCAAGGCAAGAAGATTTGTTTGGTCGGCAATCTCTTCAATCGTTCGTACAATCTCGCCAATTTGCTCGCTGGAATGCCCAAGTGTCTCAATGCGTTCAGCCGATTGCAGCACAACACTAGCGATTGATTCCATGACGGTCACCGTAGAACGCGCCACTTCACCGCCTTTCTGGGCATCCACACTTGCTCCCTCAGCCTCACGAGCGGCATTGGAGGAATATGTGCTCGTATCGGACAAAGCAACAATGATTTGCTCAACAGCAGCAGAAACATGTTTGGCTTCATCGGCTTGGAGTTGGAGCAATTT
>JANYIG010000004.1 GCA_025358765.1 Candidatus Kapaibacterium sp. | reverse complement strand
TTTTTCGCTGGTAAATAGTCCATACAATGGGTCATTGGTAGGCGTATTCGTGTAGTTTCGAGGTGTCGTATATCTTTGAACGAACGAGTTGTATAACGACAGCCTGAAAAGCTGCATCGCAAGTATTTTCTGACGGGACTTTTTTTGTTGGAAGCAACAAAAAATTGTTGTGTATTTGTGGAATGAAAAAGCAGTCTGTTTCCGTTCATATTGACCGCCTCACAAACTCTATTATCGAGGTTGCAACACAAAGAACGGTTGCAACAGCACTAATTCCTTTCGCGGCAGCTGACAAAAAATACCTCCCATCAGAGTGGTCATTTGACTGGTTGGCGGAGTTCAAAAAACCACGCCATGACGTATTCAAATTGGTTATTGGGAGTGAACCGAAGCGTATTCAGGGGTTGTTGAGTCTGTCAGACGGTGGCGATAACATCATAGTGAATCTCGTGGAAAATGCGTACTTTAACATTGGTAAAAGCAAGATATACGAGGGCGTAGGTGGTAATCTGTTTGCATTTGCTTGTAAGAATTCCTTTGAACACGGATATGATGGTTTCGTCTCGTTTCTTGCCAAAACGAACCTCGTCCCACACTACGAACAATCCTTGGGCGCAAAGCGTATTGGATCATCAACACGGATGATTATTGAAACGGAAGCAGCATTCGCTCTGGCTCGTCAATATTTTTCAACACCATAATCCAGCATGAGCATCATGGGCTATATCAAAGAACCCGAAGGCATAGCGTTTACCGTTATCAATCAGGAGCCGACTCCCGAAGATTCGCGGCTTATCAGCGAACATATCGCACGGTATCGCGCCACCCATCCGCCTACAGAAGTTCCCGCGTGGATGAACGAGCCACTGCTTTCATCTCACTCGCCGAAGCATGGCAGAACGTACCCAGCAACAAAGCCCGTCAGATGACGGGCTTTGTTGCTATCGGGCAGATGATGTCGGTTGCAAAACGGCGATAGAGTTCTTCACATTCTTCTGGGGGCTGAACTACGTTCTCGGCTTGGGAGCTTGGATTGGCAACGAATTCAAGAGCAATCTTCGTCTTGTAGGCAGCGGTACATGTTCTGCGGGCTTTTTTATACAAGGTCTCCAACATTATTGGTGGAGTACACATCTACTCCAATGAGCACTGGGGCTACAATTTCGTGACCATTATTGACAAAGACTGGTCTAACCCCCGAAAAACTGGACACTATTGATACTCAAAAAGTCGCATCTCAAGCAGCTTGCGTAGCGGTCATTGGAAATAAAGACAACGGTGCGGTCTTCCAATATTCATCCCACACGGCAACAGGCGTTCCATAACCACAACCAGAATGTATGCGGCGATGGTTGTAGAACTTCAACCATTTTTCGATGACCGCATCGGCATCGGCGAGGCTCTCGAACTGATGCTCGACGATAACCTCGCGCTGCAACAAGCTATGAAACGATTCAATATGCCCGTTTTCCTGCGGCGTGAGGCAAAGCCTTGGGATGAATAAACTCCTGTTCGATGCCGTGCTGGGTGCAATATTCCTTGACAACGGTGGCGATGAACTGTCCACCGTTGTCCGTGCGAAGCCAGATAGCGCCAAATGAACCCCAACGGAAGACTAATTGCCGCAACAGCTCGACGACTTCCGTCGCCTTGATACGGTATTCCAAACGCCGCTCCAATGTGCGACGGCTGAATACATCGAGCAACGTTATCAAATATGCCATTTTATGCTCACCATGAATATAGACAAATTTGATGTCCATTTCAACAGTCTCCGCCACGTCTCCGTGGGGTCGCGTTGGTTTGACCTTGCGTGTGCGGACGTACGGGCGCGGCGGCGAGGGCAGACGACGATACGAGCTCAACAGGCGATTGCTTTTCATAAGACGATAGACTTTTTTATGATTGATACAAAAGCCCGCTTGTCGTAAGGCGTGAGTGCATTTGATATAGCCGTAGTGCTCACATTCGCCCGAAAGCAGCTGGCGCAGATAGTCCACAACGCGCTCATTCGAGACAGTATCACCGCTTTTCCGGCGGGTACTATCGCTTGCCCGTCGTCCCGGCTGTGCTGGCGGGTCGTTGCGTTTGTAGTAAAACGTCGAGCGTTTGATACCAGAGTGCGTGACGACGGCGGTCACAGGCTTGCCGGCGCTCACAAATTCTTGGGCAATGCGCCTGCGCTCGTCAAGCGGCGGCTCGTTTTTTTTAACAATGCGTCCTTGATGTCAAGGGCTAACTCTTTGTCCGCCAAGAGCCTTTTGAGACGCTCGTTCTCACGGCGAAGTGCCACAAG
>JANYIG010000313.1 GCA_025358765.1 Candidatus Kapaibacterium sp. | reverse complement strand
TAAATCGCCGTTTTTTCAAGGCTACCATTGCTTTCAATCGAGAATTCAGCCATAATACATAATAAATGGTTGACGTTGAACTATTGAGATGAGTTTACAACTGTAAACGAATAACGAGACTGAAAATTACGCTGGAAACGTCAACTGTGCAAAAAAATTATACAACTGCACTTACGGGTTTGTAGGGGATTTGGATATCGTTTTCCACACACATTTCCACAAGTTTTTCCATAGGATTTTCAACAACTATTTCCACAAATTTTTATTCTTTTCCACAAATTTTCTGCTATTTCCCCCGTTATGCTGTGGAAATCATTACCCTAAATGCTGTCTCCAGTGGTGTTTGCTCCCAACCCAAACAACGCAGTTTGTCGGAATTCAGCGCCACATCACGCACCTTCGTCGTGTACTCAGGAACCGCATCCATGCTTACTGCTCGGATATTCGCAGTATCTACACCAGCTACGGTACAAAAGCGTTTGACAAACTCTACTCTATTCACACGTTCTGCACCACCAGCGTGGAAGATTTCCCCAAAACACTGTTTTTCCACAAGAAGCTCAATTGCACCAGCGAGGTCAGGAATATAAACAGGTGTACGATATTGGTCAGTGAAAAGTGTCGTTTGTTTTCCACTTTTTAACAAATCTATCGCAAATTGTGGAAAACCATTTGTCCATGGGACACTATTCCCAAACATCAACGCTGAACGAATAATCATCCATTTTCCACATTCTTTCCACTTTTCCACATTTTGTGTGTCTTCTTTGTGGAAATCATCGTGTACTATGTGAAAAATCTCTTCTGCTTGAATCTTCGTTTTTCCGTAAACAATCTTCGCATTCGGCATATCAACTTCAGTGTAGAAACCGTTTTTCATCTCCTTTTCCCCATCAAATACAAGGTCTGTGGAAATGTGGATAAAGAGAATATCTCGTGTAGAAACCGCTTCCGCCACATTTCTTGTTCCCACAACATTAAGCTTATACGCCATCTCTGGCGCTTGCTCGCACATTACCGGCTGTGAGTATGCCGCCGCGTGGATGACAATATCAGGCTTGTGCAACTCCAAACAATCAACTATAGAGCGTTTGTCGAGAATGTTCATCGCCGCAAATGCCCATGCCGATGAGTACGCTTGATGCTTTTCCGGCTGCGACGATGCGAGAACAACGTTGTAGCCGCGTTGCTCGAAGGCGGGCGCAGCATTCATACCGAAAAAACCACTGCCTCCGGTGATGAGAATAGTTTTATTTTGTGGAGGCAATTTCATCATAAAACAACGCAGAAGCCACAATACCTTTGTAGAAATTATTCAGATGAAAATGCTCATCCGGTGAATGAGCATTTTCCGTGTTAAGACCAAAGCCCATCAGGACGACCGAAGCATTCAAGATTTTCTCAAAAAGCAGCACTATTGGAATCGAACCACCTTCGCGCGTCAGAAACGGCGTTTTACCATATGCTTGCTCAAGCGCATGCATAGCAGCTTTCACGCCTTTGCTGTCAATAGGTGTTATGGCTGGGTTGCCACCATGCAAATTCGTGACTTCGACGGTGACCGTTGGCGGCGCAATATGGCGTATATATGCCTCGAACTTCTTTGCAATGTCATTTGTATCTTGATTCGGCACAAGCCGCATAGACACTTTCGCAGAGGCTTCCGACGGAAGCACCGTTTTTGCGCCCTCGCCTGTGAATCCACTCCAAATGCCGTTCACATCTAAGGTTGGACGTGCTGATGCTCGTTCTAATGTCGAATAGCCAAATTCACCATCGGTTGCTACAATATTGAGTTCTTTGCGGTATGCTGTTTCATCAAACGGCAATCGTGCATATTCATCGCGTTCCTGTGGTGTGAGGTTCTTCACGTCGTCGTAAAACCCCGGAACCGTTATGCGCCCGTACTCATCCTTGAGTTTGGCAATAATAGTACAAAGTGCATTTGCCGGATTCTCCACCGCACCACCAAATACACCAGAGTGAAGGTCGCGGTTTGGTCCTGTGACCGTCACTTCCATGTATGTTAGCCCTCGTAACGCATAACACAACGACGGCAAATCCTCGCCAAACATCGAAGTATCGGATATCAGCACAGTATCGCAAGCAAGCAATTCTTTATGAGTGTTCAAAAATGATTCAAGATTCACGCTGCCAATTTCTTCCTCGCCTTCAATCAACACCTTCACGTTTACGGGTAGCTTGCCATTTGTTTTTAAGTGCGCTTCAAGGCTTTTAAACTGCATAAACACTTGTCCTTTGTCGTCCACAGCACCACGGGCGAAAATTTTTCCATCGCGCACCACGGGCTCAAATGGCGGATTCGTCCAAAGATGGAGCGGGTCAACGGGTTGTACATCGTAATGACCATAAAATAGCACAGTCGGTACATTGGGATTATCAACGCCTGCATGAAGAAACTCGCCATAAACAACAGGGTGTCCTGCCGTTGGAAAAATCTGGATATTTTCCAAACCAATAGATTTCATAGATTGGGAGACCCATTCAGCACACCGCACCACATCACTTTTATGCTCAGGAGCAGTGCTAATACTGGGAATTTTCAAAAATTCTTTGAGTTCTTCGAGGTACTGCGCGTGATTACGCTCAATATATTCCAAAACTGCGCTCATGGAGGCGGTTCCTTAAATGTTCAAAAAAGGTGTTGTTTTTCGTAGAATCGTAAAATACAAAACAGTCCGGCACAAACCCTTCAAAAACAAATTGCTCCCCACAATTTTTTCTGACATTTTTCTGACTTTGTTTGTAGCATTCTTTTTCCCCATTTAAATACACATTACCACATTTTATCTGTTAAAACACACGGGAGAAGCAGGTGACAACTCTTGTGAACAACTCTCTAACGCACAGGTTATGCACAATGCAGTGCAAAGCGGCAACGTTGTTCGATAATTATTCACAAAGATTTGATGCAAAAAATACCAGAACAAGTGCATAAAATCATTATGTACAGTAGGTTTTAAATATAATTATCCACATTTGCCCACATTCTTTCTGTGAGTTATAAATAAAAAATTAAACAGAATAAGAAAGAACAGAACGTATAAACCCGAAGACATAAAAAACCCATCAAACGTTATAACGAACATTTGTATTTTTGAACACCACCGTCACCACATATCTTTTTTGATACTCGTTCATCCAACGCAACTGTAAAAATGAAATCACTTCTGCTTCTACTTTTTATGCTCGCATATGTATGTTCCGCCACGGCACAGCCACTACGCTCTTTGCCCAACGAGGCTTTTGGGTTGGGCGAGGAGCTGTATTACAATGTTGGCTATAAGTTTATTACGGCAGGAACAGGCGCGTTCAAGATTGCCCCAAAGCTGGTAGAGCGTAATGGTATTCCATGCTACGACATCACATTCGAGGTACAATCTCTTAAAAGCCTTGATTGGGTCTATAAGCTGCGGAACACGTACAGAACACTTGTGGATGTGGATGGTGTCTTTCCGTGGTTCTTCGAGCAGCATAACCGCGAAGGTAACTACCGCCGTGACTTTTGGGCAGAACTCGACCAGCGCAAACACAGTGCCAAAACAAGCGATGGTGAATTTGCCATTGAGCCGTTTACACACGATGTTGTGTCAGCATTCTTCTATGTACGGACGTTGAATCTAAAAAACACTAAGCGTGGCGACGTGGTGAACCTGAAAAACTTCGCAGACAAAGATGTTTATGACCTAAAAGTGCGGATACTTGGTCGTCAGACGGTACAAACTGATGTGGGAACGTTTAACTGTGTAGGAATAGAGCCACTTGTGGTCGAGGGTGGATTATTCAAAAGCGAGGGGCGAATTGTGATTTGGCTCACAGACGACGACCGAAAAATTCCCGTTAAAGTTAGTACAAAAATCGTAATTGGTAGTGTTGATGCGGTATTGACAGGATACAAAGGTTTGCGCGGACAGATTACAGCAAAAGTAGAGCAAGCCAAATAGCTGTGATGGAGTTTTTGTAAGGCAGGATGAGGATGATCGCAGTTTTTTTGGCTACAATATCCTCATCCATTTTCATTATGCAAGGTTTACTCCACATTCTGTACTTGTTCGCGGATGCGCTCCAAATCTTCCTTTATGCCGACCACCACTTGTGCAATCGTTGCATCGTTTGCCTTCGAGCCGATGGTGTTTACTTCACGGTGCATTTCTTGAAGCAGGAAGTTAATCGTTCTGCCCGCTTGTTCTTTGCCTTTGAGCGCCTCAAGAAAAAATTTGATGTGACTGCGAAGACGTACACATTCTTCGGAAATATCCAGCTTATCTGCCAAAAGAACGATTTCGAGTTCAAGGCGTTGTTCATCAATCTCGTCGCTCTCAAAAAGTTTCGCAATGCGTTCGCGCAAGCGTTGGCGCTCCTGCGGAATGCGTTCGATTGCCATACCTTCGATTTTTTCCACATTTTTCTCGATATTCTTCATGCGATTATTGAGGTCGCGGGCAAGCTCGTTACCTTCTTGGTCACGCATTTGGTTCATGCGGTCGAGTGCTTTAGTCAGCGCGTCAGAAATGAGTTTCCATTCTTTTTCGTCGCTTTCAGAAGTTTCGGTATTTTTAAAGATGTCCGAAAAACGCATTACATCTTCAAGTTTGACGATATCTTTAAGTTTGAGGTGTTTTTTGATTTCTTGTAATTCTTGGTAATATGCTGCCGCAAGAGGAAGATTCGCCTTTGCGAGCGTGGTTTCACTTTCAGCGCCGTATTCGATGGCAATCGAAATGTTAATCTTACCGCGTGAAACCTTCTTGCGAACGATTTCACGGAGTTCAAAATCGCGTTGGTATAGCTTTTTCGGTAGATTCGAGAAAATTTCTAAAAATCGGCTATTAAGCGTTCGCGCTTCTACGCTTACTGCGATGCCATTACTGCTTGCTTCGCCCTTGCCGAAGCCTGTCATGCTTGTAATCATTTGTTCAATGCTTAAATGAAGAATGGACAATAGACAATGGACGATTGGCGTGGAAATTACACGAATGACCACCAACCAACGACCAATGACGACTAAACTAAAGCACGAAAATACAAATCTTCTGGGTTCTAACGAACGTGAAACTTGGAACCCATCACTTGAAACTTGAACTATGATTTGCCATTATATCGTTTTTGCCCGATTCCCTGAACGCGGTTGCGTCAAAAATCACTTTACTACAACGCTCGGCGATGAACAAACGCTTGAATTGTATGAGGCAATGCTCCGCGACACACTCGAAATCATTCAAAGTCGTACCTCTGCCACAAATGCCGATGTGCTGCTTTTTGTTACACCAAACGACGCTGTAGAACGCTTTCGTGTCTGGCTTCCCGCAAAGCGTTTGGATTATCCAAACATCCACGTTTTCCCACAAACGGGGCAAAACCTTGGCGATGCAATGTTTCATGCTTTCCAGACCGCCCAACAACGAGGCTGTATGCCAGCATTGATTGTCCGTACAGATAGTCCAACCATTCCCGATGCAGTGTTTACGCAAGCAGAGCAAGCACTCGAACACCAGACCCAAGCGGTGATAGGCAAAACACAGGATGGTGATTTTTATCTGATGGGCTTGCAAAAAGCCGAAGAATCCTTGTTTTTCGGCGCGGATTATGATAATGATAGCGTATTCGAGCGAGTACTTATCGCTATGCAGCGCCAATACAGCACTGTAGAGGTTTTGCCGGAATGGTATGATATTCGTGATACCGCCTCGCTTGAACGGTTGCAAGGCGAAGCGCGGCACGATAGCTCGCTTCGGTACTTCTATACGTTGCAATTGCTTGTGTCGTGGTCAGCACAAGAAGCACAATCGTCACGGAAATGAAATAAGGTAAAATTTCGCTATATTCACGCTCTGGAATACAATTAAACTCAATTGAACACATCTGAACGCAACGAACAATAATTTTTACCCCTCACAAACAGCCTCAATCCCATGATTCACTCGATTGACGACCTCCAGCTTTCCGGCAAGCGCGTTTTGGTACGCGTGGATTTTAACGTTCCGCAAGACGATGCGGGAGCTATCACCGACGATATCCGCATTCGTGAGTCTTTGCCAACGATTCAGAAGATTATTGGATCGGGCGGCAAGGTGATTTTGATGTCGCATCTTGGTCGTCCGAAGGGTACAATCAACCCAAAATATTCTCTCAAGCCAGCTGGAGAACGCCTTGCTACGTTACTCGGAAAACCCGTTACCGTTGCGCCGGATTGCATCGGCGTGGACGTAGAAAACATCGTCAGACAGATGCAAGTAGGCGATGTCGTCTTGTTGGAAAACCTTCGGTTTTATAACGAAGAAGAGGGCAATGATACTGAGTTTTCGCGTAAACTTGCTGCTTTAGGAGATGTATATATCAATGATGCCTTTGGAACCGCCCACAGAGCGCACGCCAGTACACACGGAGTGACGGCGTACATCAACAGCCGCGCTGCGGGTTACCTGATGCTCAAAGAATTAAAATATCTCGGCGAAGCTGTTGCAAACCCGCAGCGACCATTTACGGCGATTTTGGGAGGTTCAAAAATTTCCGGTAAAATAGATGTGATTCAAAACCTGCTCGGCAAATGCGATACGATTTTGGTCGGTGGCGGTATGATTTTTACGTTCTACAAAGCGATGGGCAAAGAAATCGGTGATTCGCTCGTGGAAGAGGATAAAATCGAGCTTGCAGGGCAAATTTTGGATGCTGCGAAGAAGTCAAACGTGCGGCTATTGCTGCCTACCGATGCCGTTGTAGCTGATAAATTTAGCAATGAAGCGACTCGCAAGACTGTCAGCATTGATGCCATTGAAAAAGGCTGGCGTGGGCTTGATATTGGCACCGAATCCGTTGCTATGTTTGTGAGCGAAATCGTGAAGTCGAAAACCGTTGTGTGGAATGGTCCGATGGGCGTATTCGAGATGAGCAATTTTGCTCATGGCACGAAAGCCGTTGCTGATGCGCTTGCCGAAGCTACGAAGCATGGTGCGGTGACGATTGTGGGCGGCGGCGATTCGGCGGCGGCGATTGCCCAATTTGGCTTAGAAAAGTCTGTACGTCACGTTTCTACAGGTGGCGGCGCATCGCTTGAATTTCTTGAAGGCAAGACACTTCCGGGTGTTGCGGCATTGGATATATAATGACAATTTTCCAGTTTGGGATATACGTATGACCACGCTCCGCATTATTGGATTTATTTGGTGGATTCCCATGGCTTTATTCGTTATAGCTGCCGTCCCAGGCTGGTCGCAAGAACTTTATCCAAACTCTGAAGCTGCCAGTAATAGCCCCAAAGATGTGTTACGTTTGCGCTTGATGACGATGATTGACCCCTATCACGGTGAGGCAATTACAGGTATCAAAGGGATGTACACGTTGACAGATGCCTTGCAAGCGTCGGCAACAGTGAATATGAGTACGTGGCTTTCCGACGACTTTCCGGGTGATTTCAGTCAACGGAACCCACTTTTTCGCAGCGCGACCATTTATGGCAAATACCGCTTTTATACAGACGATGAGCATCATAAGCACTTACGGTTTGCAGCATTTGCTGAGTATGATTACGCACCCAACAGTGTGTCATTGGATTCGTATATCGGTGGTGTGAAAAACGGCGTGAGCGGAGGTGTTATCGGAACGTTTCTTGCGAACCGAACGGCGCTTTCGGCAATGATGAGTTATTTCAAACCCATCCAACTTGGTGAAGCGCAAACGTTGGACGGGAGTATCGTCAATTATTCATTATCGCTTGGTCATCTTGTGTTGCCGCTGCGCTACACAAGTTATGACGATGTTAATGTAAATCTCTATTGTGAGGTGTTAGGATATGTCTATTTTCCGATATTTGAAGGCGGATTGAGCCTACATCATGGAGCATTTGCCGGCAGTACCCACCTCTATAACCGTCTTGACATTGTACCTGCGGTGCAAGTTATTTTCAGCTCACGAGCAAAGATTGATGTTTCAGCACGTACTCAAATTTTTGATGACTACTATGCTCGACCGCATTGGATGTTCATGGCAGCGTTTGAATATTATTTCTTTTGACGGTTTTCATCTTCCCATAGTTTGGGCGTTTTTTTAAGTATTGAGATTTTATAGGGCTTATAGCTAAATAGTTTTGTCCATATTTCTAGAATATCCGAATATCGCAATGAACATCCTCATTTCTGGCGGAACTGGCTTTATCGGCAACTATCTTACAGGGCTACTTGCGACGCGTGGACACACCTTAACGTTGCTTACGCGCAAGGTAAGAACCAGCTCTAATCCTTCTATTCACTATGTGCAGTGGGAAGCGCATAGCAGCAATGCCGCAAGTGTTCTTGCTCAGATAATGACCACTATTGATGCGGTGATCAATCTTGCTGGAGAGGGTCTGTTCGATAAACGGTGGACACCAGCAGTGAAGCACCATCTAATGGAAAGCCGTATTGGAACTACCCGTGCGCTCGTCAACGCTATGAAATCCGCAGAACGCAAACCCTCCGTATTAGTAAACGCTTCGGCGGTAGGGTACTATGGCGACCGGCAAAACGAAATCGTAAACGAATCAACTCCAGCAGGGACAGGGTTTCTGGCGGATATTTGCGTTCGTTGGGAAGAAGAATCGTCAGTAGCCGCAGCATTTGGTGTACGTGTGGCAAATCCACGTATTGGCATTGTACTTGAGAGTAATGGCGGCGCGTTAGAACGCATGGCGATTCCTTTTAAACTCTTTGTGGGGATGCCGCTTGGCTCTGGAAAACAGTGGCTTCCGTGGATTCATGCCGCAGATGCAGCACATGGCATTGCGTACCCGATTGAAAACAAAGACTTTTCGGGTGCGTATAATGTAACGGCTCCTGAACCTATACGAATGAATGGCTTTTGTGCAGAACTTGGTGCTGCGTTGCGTCGCCCTTCGTGGAGCTTCCTTTCAGTGCCTGAGTTTGCGCTGAATGTAGCATTAGGCGAGGCGGCAACATCGCTCACGGGCGGGCAGCAGGCGGTTCCTCAAAAATTACTTGATGCGGGATTTCAATTCCGATTCCCTATATTGCAGGCGGCATTAGCAGATATTTATCCGTAAATAGATTTTACCGTTCAAGATGTTGTTTTTTTAGATGTAGTTTCTAAGGTGCAGGCTCCAGACTTTATGCGATGTTCACCAAATTCAAATCGTAAAACTCACAATTCAACACTTGAATTCTATGGATTTTGTTGAAAAAAAAATTCGCCTTGACAACACTGATACGCTCGCGCTTTTTGGCTACAACGACAGTAATTTGCAGCTCCTCGAAAACCGCTTTGATTCGACCATTACTGTTCGTGGAAACACCGTCGTTCTGCGCGGCGAAGCAAATGAAGTCCGCACAATTGAGAAAGTATTGAACGAGCTTCAATACATCATCCGTCGCTCCGGAGAACTTTCCTCGAACGACGTGGTAACGGTGATAGACCTTGTGGGGGCAGGGAAAGACACCAAGCCTAATTCCGATGCACCTAACGGTAGTGTTGGTACGGCTACAGGTGGCAGCACTGGTGGGGCGGCAGCGCAAGAATCTGTGATTTATCTTGCTCATAGCGAAATCATCAAAGCCCGAACACCCACCCAAAAAATCTACTTCGAGAAATTTCGGACAAATGATATTGTTTTTGCGATTGGTCCGGCGGGAACAGGCAAAACATACCTTGCCGTCGCAATGGCGCTGGCTGCCCTGCGGAATAGAGAAGTCGGGCGCTTGATTCTGTCGCGTCCAGCGGTGGAGGCAGGCGAATCGTTGGGTTTTTTGCCCGGCGATTTTATGGAAAAAGTTGACCCCTATTTGCGCCCGCTTCTGGATGCGCTTACGGAAATGGTTGGTGCCGAAAAAGTGAAAAGTATGATGGAAAAACGCATTGTGGAAATCGTGCCGCTCGCATATATGCGGGGTAGGACGTTGAATAATGCTATCATTATCCTCGACGAGGCGCAAAACTCTACGATTACACAGATGAAGATGTTTTTGACTCGTATGGGGCGCAATTCCAAACTCATCATTACCGGCGATGTGACACAGACGGATCTTCCGCGCCGTAGTGATTCTGGTTTGGTGCAGATTCAAGATGTGCTGCAAAACATTCAAGGCATTTCGTTTGTGTATTTCGATAAAGGCGATGTGGTGCGCCATCGGCTTGTGGCGGAAATCATTGATGCATATGAGAAATTCGAAGCTAAACGCGAACAGAAACGTCCGCCGATCCCACAAGTACTCCCACAAACTGTTACAGAACAGCCTTCATTATCATAAATTTTATCTTTGAAAATACTAATGGCTGTTCCTTCTCCGTGGCTCGTAGCGATTCGACCAAAAACCCTTCCCGCAGGTGCTATGCCCGTTGTAGTGGGTTCCGCATTGGCATTCACTCATGGTGTGTTTCAGCCGCTTCCTGCCGTTGTTGCGCTATTTTGTGCGCTTCTGATGCAAATTTCCAGTAATCTTATTAATGACTTGTACGACTTCCGCAAGGGGGCTGACACGCGCGAACGACTTGGTCCGCCACGCGCGGTAGCTTCTGGGCTGCTTTCGGAACGTCAGGTCTCAGGTGCTGCTTGGATAGCAGTTTTGACGGCATTTATTTTGGGACAATATCTTGTTTATGTGGGTGGGTGGCAGATTTTTGCCATTGGCGTGGTGTCGCTCGTGGCAGCTTGGGCATACACTGGCGGACCATTACCGCTTGCGTATTTAGGGCTTGGCGAGGTGTGTGCGTTCGTGTTTTTTGGCATCATTCCCGTCTGCGGAACGTACTTTGTACAGGCGCACACATTACCTACTGATGTGCTGGTGATGTCAACAATTCCAGGTATGTTTGCCGCTAATATTCTTGCTGTGAACAATATCCGCGATATACCAACGGATACATCCGCAAACAAACGTACGCTTGCTGTCCGTATTGGGAGCCGTGCAGCGCGATTGTTGTATTGCTTTTTGACGTTTTTCGCACTGTCATTACCGATTGGACTGTGGTTGTGGTTGCAAGGTGGCTCTCTATGGCTTTTGCTTACACTTTTGAGTCTGCCGTTTGCCGTGCGAGCATGTCGGGCTGTGCTTCATGCCGAAGGTGCAGCACTGAACGGAGTACTCGTTCAAACAGTGCAACTTTTGATTATCCATAGCATTCTTATGTCCATAGCGTTGGTATTAATGAAGATATTTGTGGTTTAGCTTTTTGAAAATTATAGTTTCCATGAACGAAGGATTATCTCTATGAACAACGATGTTGAATGGAAGCCGCTTAAAGAGTTTAAGGAAATTTTGTTTGAATATTACGACGGCATTGCGAAGATTAGCATCAACCGTCCTGAGGTACACAACGCTTTCACACCACTTACAGTAATGGAGATGTCGGAAGCAATGGAGCTTTCGCGCCAGCATCCCGACGTGCAAGTGATTGTACTTGCTGGCGTTGGCGGTAAAGCGTTTTGTAGCGGTGGTGACCAGCGTGTGCGCGGCACTGGTGGCTACGTGGGTGACGACCACGTTCCGCGCCTGAATGTGCTGGATTTGCAAAAGCAGATTCGTTCTTGCCCGAAACCTGTCATTGCTATGGTTGCAGGCTGGGCAATTGGCGGCGGGCATGTACTGCACGTGGTCTGTGATTTAACGATTGCTGCGGAAAATGCTCGGTTCGGGCAGACCGGACCTAAGGTGGGCAGTTTCGATGGCGGTTTTGGCGCTTCCTATTTGGCGCGGATTGTTGGACAAAAGAAAGCCCGTGAAATTTGGTTCCTCTGCGACCAATACGACGCTCAGGAAGCGCTTCAAATGGGCTTGGTGAATAAAGTGGTTCCGCTCGATGACCTTGAAGCAACGACGATAGAGTGGTGTCGTAAAATTATGAAAAAAAGCCCACTTGCGTTACGTTTGCTGAAATCGGCGTTCAACGCGGAACTTGATGGGCAGGCTGGCATCCAAGAGTTAGCGGGTAATGCAACGCTGTTGTATTATCTCAGCGAAGAAGCAAAAGAAGGCAAAAATGCGTTTATCGAAAAACGCGAGCCTGATTTTTCCAAATTTCAGCGCTTTCCTTGAAGGCAGGTTCAAAGGGCAGTATGGCTACTCTTTGCATTGATGAAGTAGAATATAGCTTCGATGAGCTTTCTGCGTGTGCGATAGATTCCAATCTCCCGCCGTATCACGCATCGGCATTAGCATTCTGTCAACGCTGGCAGCGCGGCGATGCGGAATTTCATCTTCAAACGTCTGGTTCCACTGGCGTTCCTAAAATGATAACCCTCACGCGGGAGCAAATGACCGCAAGCGCTCAGAGAACCGCACAGGCAATTGGTTTGCAGGCAGGTGACCGAGCGTTGGTGTGCCTTTCCACCCAACACATTGCCGGAATAATGATGCTCGTGCGCGGCATGGTGCTTGGTTTGCATCTAACCGTTGTAGAGGCGAAGAGCAATCCATTTGTACATATTCCACCAACCACAGCCTTTGATTTCGTATCGTTTGTCCCTTTGCAACTTCAAACCGTGATTGCATCAGAACAATCGGAGAAGTTACGAGGTATGAAAGCAATTCTCGTGGGCGGTGCTCCCGTCAGCACTGATCTCATCACAGCATTGCAATGTGTGAAAGCGCCTGTTTATCACACGTATGGAATGACAGAAACAGTGAGCCACATTGCCCTTCGGCGCTTGAACGGCGAGCAAGCCAGTGAATATTTTGTGCCGTTGCCGGGAGTGCAAATAGTATTAGATGAGCGTCAATGCTTATCAACGTGTACCCCAATGACGCAAAACCAATGGATACAGACAAACGACATCGTGGAACTCAACAACGATGGCTCGTTTCGATTTCTTGGACGGGCGGACAATATTATCAATTCTGGTGGTTACAAAGTTCAAGTCGAAAAGGTTGAACATGCGCTCACCGAGGTTTTGGAATCATATTTCGGAAGTGTATTTGCAGGGCAACGGCTAATGGTGATAGGTCTGCCGGATGAAGAGTTTGGCGAGCGCGTCACGGCGGTGATTGAAGGCGATGATCACGGATATTCGATTGCGGATATACGTTTGGCATTGGAGGCGCAAGGCACACTTGAACGAAACGAATTTCCGCGCCAACTCGTCTTTTTATCTACATTACCTGAAACTCCTAGCGGCAAACTCGACCGACAATTACTCCGCAAAAGGTTGACGGAAGCTCATTATACAACAACACAACACTGAATACTAAGCACTGAACAAATGAGTGAACACGTACGGGCAATGTTTGCGGAAATCGCACCTAAATACGACGTGGCAAATACGGTGCTGTCGTTCGGTATCCATCATTTCTGGCGTAAGAAGGTTATTAAACTCTCCAACGCACAAGCGGGGATGAGTGTTCTGGACTGTGCTACGGGGACAGGCGATTTGGCAATTGCATTTAAAAAAGCTGTCGGAGCAAGCGGCAGTGTGCTTGGCACAGATTTTTGTGCGGAGATGATGGAAATGGCTCCTGCGAAATCTCGTGCCGAAGGGTTGGATATACGTTTCGAGGTGGCAGATGCAATGGATTTACCTTACGCAGCAGATTCCTTCGACGTTGCAAGCATCTCCTTTGGCATTCGCAACGTAGATGCGCCCGTGCAAGCGCTGCGCTCAATGGCGCGAGTGGTGCGGGCTGGCGGCAAGGTCGTCGTGCTGGAGTTTGGTCAGCCGCATGGCGTGTTTGGTGTGCTGTACCGTTTTTACAGCAATATAGTTATTCCGTTTGTGGGTGGCATTCTTACAGGCAAACGTGATGCGTACAACTATTTGAACCGCACCGCGGCAGTTTTTCCATCCGGCAATGAGTTTTTGTCCCTGATGCGCGAAGCCAAGGTGTTCTCAGAATGTATTGCTATACCACTTACCTTCGGTGTTGCATACGTTTATGTTGGTACGGTGAAATCATGATTACCTTGGAGCATAGGAAATTATAGCGTTCCCAACATTTGCCACTTCCTCGCGTCTTCCTTGCTATCGGCAAAATGCGTAGATTTGCATGATTTTGAATGATACGCATATCAAGCATTCACCGTTTCATCATTGTTTCATCATCGAACAACACTGTGGTAGCAAGTCTTCATCGCCATTGGAAAGCATTCGTATTCCTGGGAATTACTCTTCTTACTTTCGTGCAACTATCCGCTGCACCCACCCACGATATGCAACCCGAACCCAAAGTCCAATGGGCATCGCGCGTTGTGCGCGTAAGCTCGCAGCTCAAGCCTTTGGGCGCATATTCCGCGCAACAACTCCTTGGTAAACCCAATATCCTCTCCCGTGCAGGCGGTACCAATCCTTGCTCGTGGGCATCCGGCAAAGACATCGTAAAAACACCCGTCAGCATTACCGATAACATTCGTGTTGGTTTTGCCGTACCCGTCACAGCAAGGCAAGTAGCGGTTGCGGAGAATTTTAATCCGGGTGCAATTTCGGCGATTATCGTTCACGGGGCAGAAAAACAGGAGCGCGATACCGTGTATCAAGCGCAACCACAAACCACGCAGGAAAAATGGCGGATGCTCAATGTGATGTTTGTTCCGCCGAAATTCAAGGTGCATGAGGTGGAAATTGTGTTAAATGTGGGCTTGGTAGCAGGGCAAAATGAAATTGATGCCATTGCGCTCGGAACCAGTAACGACAGCATTCGTGCAGAAATTAATATCGTGCAGGGCATCACAGAAACAATTATTCCTGAAAACTTAGGACGCGGCATCAATTCCGAAGCAGAAGAGGTGTTTCCGATTATTGCACCCGACGGGCGAACGCTCTATTTTTGTCGCAAGGGGCATCCTGAGAACATTGGCGCACAAAAATATGAGGACATCTGGTACTCCGAATTGCAACAAATCGAGGGTGAAGTCCCGCAATGGGGCGTAGCGAAGAACATCGGCGCACCGCTTAACAACGCCTCGCCAAACTTCGTATGTGCAATATTGCCCGACGGGAATACGATGCTTGTAGGGAATACGTATTTGGCTGGAGGGCGTATGGGTGCTGGTGTTTCAATGTCGTACCGTACGGCAACCGGATGGAGTATGCCCGTCAAACAAACGATTTTGGAATATCAAACCACAAAGCCGACCGTGAACTACTCGCCGACCGTGAACTACTCATTAGCATCGGACGGGAAAACGCTTTTGATGGCGCTGGAACGCTTGTCGTCATTGGGCGGTATGGATTTATTTGTGAGTTTTTTGCAAGCAGATGACAAATGGTCGCCGCCACGCAATCTGGGCAGCGACATTAACACTGCCGGCGACGAGTCCACCGTATTTCTGGCGAGTGACGGCATGACGCTCTATTTCTCGTCCGATGGGCATAACGGCTTCGGTAGTAACGACATTTTTATTGCTCGCCGCCTTGACTCTACGTGGGTGCGCTGGACGGAGCCGCAGAATTTAGGCTCGTTTGTGAATACGCCAGATTGGGATGCGTATTTTTCATTGCCTGCTTCCGGTGAATTTGCATACTTCGTATCTGAAAAAAACTCGCTCGGTGGCAGCGATATTTTCCGCATCCCCGTGCCGGAAGTACTGCGTCCGCGTCCGGTAGTGCTGATTTCAGGCAAAACGCTTGATGCAAAATACAAACGCCCCGTCGGTGCTATTATCCGCTACGAACTTCTATCCAATGGTAAAGAAATTGGCGTGGCGCGGAGTGATTCTTCCACAGGTAACTATATGATTTCGCTGCCCGCTGGCGAGCTGTATGGCTTCCGTGCTGAGGCAGACTCGTATATTTCTGTGAGCGAAAATATTGATTTGCGAAATCTGACGAAATATCAAGAGCAAAGGCGGGACTTGCGGCTTGTGAATATGGAAAAAGGGCAGTCGGTGGCGATGAATAACCTTTTTTTTGAAACGGGTAAATCGGAACTGAAATCTGAGTCAGCGCCAGAACTTATGCGGATTACGGAACTTTTACAGAAAAAACCATCGTTAAAAATCACCATTGCTGGGTACACGGACAATATTGGAAATAAAAAGAACAATCTGACGCTTTCGCTCAAACGTGCTCAGGCGGTGGAAGATTTTCTCCTGAAGCATGGTGTCGCTGCTACACGGATTTCCGCCAAGGGGTTCGGCATGGAAAATCCGGTTGCTGAAAATGATTCAGAAGATGGACGGCAGAAAAACCGCCGTGTGGAGTTTATTATTGACGAAAACTGATTCATCAAGCGGGTAATGGAACATAGCGGATGAGTGAGTATTGTCAAAAAAATGTCATCGAAACTTGTTTGCGGGATTTCGTGCCGCCACGCCGACAATACGGTCATAGCCGCCAAAGCCTTGTTCACGGTAATAATAAAACGCAATGAAGGTGTTTCCGGCACTTACTGCGTTGCCTTCATATTCCTCGAAATTAATAACATCCTGCGCCTGTGCATCAGCACCCAAGCGCCCTGTGGCATACATGTAATTATGCAAACCGCGCCGCACCCAGCGCACAAGGCTGTACAGGCGTTGGTCAGGGTCGTAGGTTAGTTTCCAATCCGCGCTAACTTGCCAATTGTTGAACGAACCAGCTATGAACAAATCGTATGGTGATGGGAATGCTTCAGGATCGAATGTAAATTCCATTTGCACGTAGTCATCGCTGTTTGCGGGAGATGCTTCTGGCAAAAATGCTCCGTCACTTGCTTTTTGGACAAACGTTCCATTGCGCCGCAAATCGGCAAACGGTGCTCGCACGGAGCCACCCACGTTTGGAAACCATCCTCGATTACTCAAATCCAACAACCGATACTCGTTCTGGCATGGCACATCAGCCACGCGAAAACGTTTGCCCGCACCAGCAAAACCAAATACGGTGGTTTTCATGGCGTAATTATACAGCTGTTCCGTCGGTGTCCGATTCAAATCTTGGGTAATCACAAATGGCTCAAACCAACGATTATTGCGGTAAATCACTGCTGTACTAAGTTGAGCATCAATAAGGTTCGCCGGAGCGGTAACGGAAGCCTCAATGACGTAGGCAGCAGGACTCACAGACGCTTTTGGGCGATAGAGGTCAGTCACCATATTGAGCGAACACTCAGAAACGGCATCCACCACAAAAAAACGCGCCTCGCCAAGTGGTGTTTGCGGGTCGTCCATGTCGTAGATTTTTGCTTTCCAATTGCCAGAGAATTTGAAAGAAACATCGCGGTTTGGAACAGACAACCGCCCGCGATGCGAGTAATACCGAGCAAGTGGTGGTGATTGTTGCCAATCAACAGCACTTGTACGGAGCATGGTCGGGTCGTTGATGTACGAGTTATCATCCTCGCGCCAGTATGGGTCGCAATGAACAAAACGTGCAACGAGATTGGGCAAAATATCTGCTTGAATATCGAATTCAATGGTTACGAAGCCACTTCCAAGGGTAAACGATGAATTCGCGCTATTTTGAGATGCGAATTGCCCTGCGAACGGGTCGGACGGTGCGTTGACGATAATCGGCGGCAAAGCTTCATTGCCACCAAATGCCCGCAAAAATCGCATTTGGATTGGTCGTGCTGCTTCAAGAATACTTGGGAGAAGACATAACATCAAGACCACCCAAAGGTATGCTATTCTGAAGTTTTGTAGGACGAAACTTTTATTCAAACGCATTGTTGTTCGTTGTTATTTGGCAGGTTTTGTGACGTAGAGTTGGTCTGCTTTGTCGGCGGCGGTTGTGATGCCGCGAATCATCGCTGAACTAAAACCTTGATGCTCCATTTCATTCAATCCGGCAATCGTGCAGCCGCGTGGCGTGGTTACTTTATCAATTGCATCTTCGGGATGCATTCCCGAAAGTAGCAATGAGGCTGCTCCACGAGCCGTTTGCGCCGCCATTTTAATTGCCTCGTCCGCGTGGAAGCCAATCTCGATACCGCCTTGGGATGCTGCTCGTACCGCCCGCAAGAAAAACGCCACACCGCAGGCACAGAGCGCCGTTGCAGAAGTCATCAATTCTTCATGAATCACGACCGTTTCGCCGACGGTGTTAAAAATCTGCTCGGCGAGCTTCAGAGGCTCTTCATGTCCTTTGTTTGCGGCAAGGCACGTCATGGATTCGCGGATGGCAATCGCTGTGTTTGGCATGGCGCGAACGACGGGAACAGGTTTGCCGAGTGACGTGGAGATTTGGTCAATAGTTGCGCCAGAGGCGACCGAAATCACAATGTGTTTTTTCGGGTGTATATCCTTTTTGATTTCGCTGATGACTTCATTGAGTTGTTGCGGTTGCACGGCGAGGATAATCACATCGGCCTGTTTGAGCGCGGCAGCATTGTCACTTGTGACGTTGATGCCTTTTTTGCCGAGTTCTTTGAGCAAATCAACGCGGCGGCGCGTTACCGTGATGTCTTTTGCGGGCAATAATTTGGAAACCAATAAGCCTTGAGCAATGGCAATGCCGAGATTGCCGCCGCCCAATATTGCGATACGATGGGAAAATGCCATAATGCAGAGTGAGTGTGAGAAGGATAAAGAGGAACGTTTTAGAAACGCCCGTTTTTTTGTAATTACGACAAACATTTGCTTTTGACAAAACGTTTTTGCAAATTGGAATCGTATCCAACAATAAATACTACGACGACAATGAACACACGCAACGTACAGAGCTGGCTCTGGTGGCTTCCTTCACAACTTCGCAAGGAGTAGGTTGCCTTTGTGCGTGTGCCAACACAAGCAAATAATGACGAATAAAACCTACTGCCTTCCAGTAGGTTTTTTTTTGCCTAAATTTTGAATTTTTCACAACACATAGTATCATGTCGAAACCTCAACCATCACCAAACATCGCACTACACGTGCGTTCCAAGAAACTCCTTGCCGATACGTTCACGCCGGTGAGTATGTATCTGCAACTACGCGACATTTTCCCGAATAGCATTTTGCTCGAAAGTTCTGATTATCATGGCAACGAGGATAGTTTTTCGTACATCTGCTGTAAGCCGATTGCTGGTTTTGTGGTGGAAAATGCTGGTATCGGACAATATTTCCCTAACGGCGAACGCTCTGAAACGCCCATTCAGAGCCGCACGGACGTATTACAAGCATTGAAGTGCTTTATGGAAAGTTTTGCCACCGAGCGCCTGAATATTCCGTTTTTGCACAGCGGCGTGTTTGGGTATTGCAGCTATGATGCTGTGCAGTACTTCGAGGACATCACGCTCACGGCTGAACGCGAGGATTCGCGAAGCATTCCAGCAATGCAGTATCATTTGTATCAATTCATCATTGCGCTGAATCATTTCACGAACGAACTGCATATTATTGAACACAAACCCATAGAGGCAAGTGATGACGATAGTTCGGGGCATTCTATTGAATATGTGGAATCACTCATCAATCAAAAAACCTTCGCACAATACACTTTTCAAACGGTGGGCGAGGAAACGTCAAATTTTACGGACGACGAATTTCTTGCAACGCTGGCAAAGGTGAAGGAGCATATTTTTCGGGGCGATGTGTTCCAAATTGTGCCGTCGCGCCGTTTCCAGCAAGGCTTTAAAGGTGACGATTTTAACCTGTACAGAGCGCTGCGTTCGGTCAATCCGTCGCCATATTTGTTTTACTTCGATTACGGCTCGGTGCGGCTCTTTGGCTCGTCGCCAGAGGCGCAAATCGTTATCAAAGGCGACAAAGCGGAGATTCACCCGATTGCCGGCACGTTCCGCCGCACGGGTGACGACGAAACAGACCGCCGCCGCGCCGAAGAACTCAAGCACGACCCGAAAGAAAATGCTGAACACGTTATGCTTGTTGACCTTGCACGGAACGACCTCAGTCGCCACTGCACAGGAGTGAACGTGGAAGTGTATCGGGAGATTCAGTTTTATTCGCACGTGATTCACCTCGTCTCGAAGGTGACGGGCAAGCTCAATATCGCGGGAAATTTGCCCGGAAGCTCGCTCGAAACGTCGCTTGCTATCGTTGCGGATACGTTTCCCGCAGGAACGCTCTCCGGCGCTCCGAAGTACAGAGCGATGGAATTGATAGACCGCTACGAGCGCGGCAATCGCAGCTATTATGCAGGGTGTGTGGGCTTTATTGACTTTGGTGGTGATGTGAATCAAGCAATTATGATTCGTTCGTTTATGAGCAAAAACAATGTACTGACCTATCAGGCGGGTTTGGGATTGGTGGCGGCATCTGACCTCCGCAGCGAGCTTCAGGAAGTTGGACACAAGCTCGCGGCGCTCAAAAAAGCGCTGCAACTGGCGCAAACACTGTGATTTTCGTACATTTTTTCAAGCAGTATCATGGAAACACTCGCAATTGACTACATGCTCTGGCACGAAGGTGAATACGTAGTGGCACAATGCCTGAATGTTGAGATTTCATCGTTTGGCGAAACCCGCGACGAAGCCGTTGGAAACCTCAAAGATGCGGTGCGCTTGTATTTGCAGGATGATGACGGCATCCCCACAGAAGAAAAGCTCGCTCATTTTCGTGAACGCACTGCGTTTGCCTTTGGTCATGAATCGCTTGTTTCCTGAAGCATATGCCGAAACGATATTCATCACGAGAAATTGAGCGGACTCTGGTGGCGCTTGGCTTTTCATTTATTTCGCAAAGCGGGTCACATGGAAAATTTCGTTCTCAAGACGGACGCAGCGTTATTGTCCCCATGAACAAGCGCGAAATTCCCGTTGGCACGTTCAAAAGTATTATGAAACAAGCGAGCATATCACAAGAAGATATGGACGGCTTGCAGAAATAATTGGCGAACTGATTTCAGGCTGATATACAACATTCACGAATACGTTATGAACATCCTCCTTCTTGATAATTACGATTCCTTCACGTACAACATCGCCCATATCGTGCGTGAATTGGGAGCTACGCGGACTATAACACTGGACGTGATTCGCAATGACAAAATTATGCTCGATGATGTGGCGCGATATGACCGTGTTATCCTCTCGCCCGGTCCGGGCATTCCCGAAGAGGCAGGCATTATGCCAACACTTATCAAACGTTTCGCGTCAGAGAAGCCAATATTGGGCGTGTGTTTGGGTGAACAAGCCATTGGCGAGGCGTTTGGTGGGCGTTTGACGAATCTGGCGAATGTCTATCACGGCGTTGCCACGAAGGTGCGTATTTGTGAGGAGGATGTCCTATTTGGGGGCATTCCGCATGAATTGAAGGTCGGGCGCTATCACTCGTGGATTGTAGATACGGCAGGTTTCCCGGACGATTTACTCATTACGGCAGTGGATGGTGAGGGCGCAATTATGGCGTTGCGACACAAACACTATGATGTGCGTGGCGTACAATTCCATCCCGAATCCGTATTGACAGAACACGGTGTGCAAATGCTTCAAAACTGGCTTGACGGTTGATCATTGCTCTTGTAAATGTCTTGTAATTCTGAAGAATTTTTAAGAGTTTTGTTGTACAGTTCATTTGTACAGTTTTTTAATGCAATGCTATGGAAACCGTTGCTATCAGCGAATTTCGCTCTAATATGCCTACGTTTTTGGAAAAAGTAGAAGCTGGCGAAACGCTTAGACTGACCTCGCGCGGCAAAGAAATTGCTCGTGTGATACCTCCGTCGAAAACCCAAGCAGAGGCACGCGGCGAATTAGCAAACCTCCGCAAAACGGCGTGGATTGGCGATGTTATTTCCCCGATTAGTGAAGAGTGGGATGCCGTACAATGAAGGTAATAGTGGATACGCACATCGCCATTTGGTCGGTTCTCTCACCGGAAAAACTTAGCCCCAAAGCTGTCACTGCCTTCGCTGAGGCAGATAAGTACGCAACGCTGTTTTTAGCGGACATCTCGTTGTGGGAAATTGCGATGTTGATCCACAAAAAACGCTTCGACCCGACAATTAATACTCGTTCGTTTCTCAATCATCTCTTGAGTGCGTATAACTTTTCGCTGGCTCGTTTGAATACGGAGATTGCCGATATCTCCGTCCGTTTGCCAGCAAGCATCAATAAAGACCCCGCAGATCGCATTATTGCTGCAACCTCACTTACATTAAATGCACCTCTTGTGACGGCTGATGAAAATTTACGCGCTTCTTCGGCGCTTTCAACTATTTGGTAATTATTTGCATTTTGTATCGTGAATCAAAAAATCTCCCTTGTTGTTTCTGATGTTGACGGCACATTTATTACAAAAGCGCGTGAAATAACGCCCGCCACGCACAATGCCTTGAAAACCCTGCGAGAATATGGCGTGATGGTTGTGCTGGCGAGTTCACGCCCGTTGCGCGGGATGCAGCATTTTCTGGAAGCCGCAGGGATGCTTGCACTTAACAGCCCCGTAATTTCCATGAACGGAGCAATGATTTCCACCGCAGATGGTGCAACGCTTCTGAGCAAAACGATTGAACACAAAACCGTGCGGGCATTGTATGAAGCGATGTTTGACCTTATTTCGGCGGAGGGATTCAACGTGATGCTGCTTGATGAATGCGAATGGTGGAGTTCCGGCTACGACGAACTCGTAAAAAAAGAAGCCCATTCGTTGCGATTTGAACCACACTGGCAAGATTTGGATAAACGCTTACGTTCACCGAAACCTATCAATAAAATTACGATCTTGGGTGAGCCGGAGCGTGTTCAAGAAGCGAAACGCCGTATTGACGCTGATTTTACAGGAAAAGTTTCCGCTTCAAGTCCAGCAAATCCTCGATTTCTCGACATTACCGCACCAAATGTTCACAAAGGCACAGCGATTACACATCTTGCAGAGCATTTGGGTATCACACGTGAGCAAATCTGCGCTATAGGTGATGGCGAGAACGATGTGGAGATGTTTCGCACAGCAGGCGTGAGTGTGGCTATGGGACACGCATCTGAGGCGGTAAAATCTGAAGCAATGTTTACTACGGCTTCCAACCTCGAAGATGGCTGGGCGCAATCAATGGAGCGGTTCGTATTACATTTAAATAACGACAATCTCGACCCTCAATGAAACATATTCTTCAAGACCTTTTTGCCGCAAAAACGCTCACAAAAGAGCAAGCGAAGGACACGCTCAAAACGATTGCCGCCGGGCAGGTCAGCGAGGCGCATATTACGTCGTTTCTGACCGTTTACATGATGCGAAGCATCACGGTGGATGAATTAGACGGATTCCGCGAGGCGTTGTTAGAGCTTTGCCGGCGCGTGGATTTGGCGGAATTTAACACGATTGATATGTGCGGTACGGGTGGGGACGGCAAAAACACATTCAATATTTCTACTACAGCAATGTTCGTGGCGGCGGGCGCAGGGCTGAAGATTGCCAAACACGGTAATTACGGCGTTTCTTCTGCGTGTGGTTCGTCGAACGTGCTACAAGTGTTAGGGCATGAGTTCACGAACGACGAGAGTAAACTCCGCCACAGTATGGAGCGCTCCGGTGTTTGTTTTATGCACGCACCCTTGTTCCATCCGGCGATGAAGGCTGTTGGTCCCATTCGCGCTGCGCTTGGAATGCGGACGTTTTTTAATATGCTCGGACCGATGGTCAACCCTGCTTTCCCACTGAACCAGATTGTAGGAGTATTCAGTATGGAGCTTGCTCGGCTTTATTCCTATATCTACCAAAACACCGAAAAACAATATATCATTCTTCGTTCGCTCGACGGATACGATGAAATCTCACTCACGGGGCAGTTTAAACTTATCAGCAACGACAAAGAATTGCTCTGTGAGCCGTCCGCACTTGGATTGGAACGCCTGTCGCCGGAAGCAATTGCGGGGGGGATTACGCCGGAGGACAATGCAAAGATTTTTATGAGTATTCTTGAAGGCGATGGCACGGCGGCGCAAAATGCTGTTGTGTGTGCGAATGCGGCGATTGCGATTCACTGCGTTCACCCGCAAATTTCCCTGCCCGATGCGGTTGCAACTGCCCGCGAAGCTCTTGAATCTAAAAAAGCATTGCGCTCGTTTCACCAATTCATTCACCCAGACTGAGAAGGAGAGAATCAATGAAAAAGATATTTTCCATCCTCTTCGTGCTGCTGGTAGTAGCAAGTAGCCTTATCCTTATTTCCTGCAAAAACAGTGCGGCTGTCGTTCCGTGCGGAGACAAACAGCAAATTATTAGTGAGTTTGTTGATGTTGATGGAACCCACTACACGCTCTATAACGACGGCAAGGCATACCGTGAAAAAGACGGTAGCTGCGAGTTTGTCGAGCAGTATTACGACCCACGATTTTTGCAAGATAATTACCTCCTGACCGATACGACAATGTACGCCAAATCGGGAACTATCCTCTTTCCCACAAAAAATCGGTTTGTCGAAAATTTCGAGGCGCATTCGTCACTCAATAGCGTTTTTATCCTGCGTCCGGAAGAGACGCAGAAGTTCTGGACGGATATAACGCTGCAAAGCCCCCTTGCACCAACAATTTCGGACTATGTGAATTTGCGAAAGTGTATTTTCAACAGCACGTGTACGTTTTTGGATAATCGCATCGAATTAGCCAAGGACCCTGTTAATCCAGCAAACCAAGTGATGAAATTTCACGCCGTAGCACCCAGCCCCGCTATGATTACCTCGAAGGCTTCGATGGAATCCACCCTCACGTTTTTTCGCAAACGCGATGACGTTTGGTTTGAAGGTAAATACTTCATCGTCGGCACTGCAAGCCAGATGCCATACAGTTTAGTGGATTTTGAAAATAAATGGTTTAGTTCGTCACCTGGTCCGCGCGTGGTTATTATTGATAATCGAATCGCTGTTGAAAATAAGTTTGGCATTAAGACTTTGTACAAACAACCGAGCAGTAATGCAATAAAACTGCCTACGGGGCAATGGGTGACTATAAAAGTCCACATCAAATACGATGATGCAAATGCTGGTGTAGTGGAAGTATGGCAAGACGGAATACGCATCATTAACGCCACTGGCACGACGCTGCCAACCTCCAATTCCATTCAAACAAACGTGGAAATAGGTATCACAGCCACAAGCGTTGCTGTGGATATGTTTGTGGATGATATTCGCATTTCCGACCGCTCATGGTAATCTATGGTAACGAATTTTTTTTATCTTGATTTCACATAATCATGAACATCCTCGACGAAATCATTGCTCACAAACACACAGAGGTTGCCGAACGCAAAGCACTTTATCCCGTTGCTCTGCTCGAAAAAAGCACGTATTTTGCATCGCCTGTTGTCTCGTTGAAAAAATATCTTTTGCGACCTGACAAATCGGGTATTATTGCAGAGTTCAAGCGGGCATCGCCTTCCAAGGGTGTTATCAATCAGTATGCTTCGGTTGAACGCACTTCCATTGGCTACATGCAAGCGGGAGCCTCAGCATTGTCGGTGCTGACCGATGAAAAGTTTTTTCACGGCACGAACAACGACTTGAAAGCCGCCCGGAAATTTAATTATTGCCCGATTCTGCGAAAAGATTTTGTGGTGGACGAATATCAAATCGTAGAGGCAAAATCCATCGGCGCGGATGCGATTTTATTGATTGCTGCGGCTCTGGAGCCTGTAAAATTACGGCAATTAGCGCAATGTGCGGTCTCGTTAGGGCTTGAGATTTTGCTCGAAGTACATAACGCTGAGGAACTCGCCGCAAGCATGAATGAATATATCACGGTTGTGGGGGTGAACAATCGTGATTTGAAGACGTTTTCGGTGTCGCTTGAAACATCGCTTGCACTCGCAAGCCTGATTCCGTCGGATGTGCCAAAAGTGTCTGAAAGCGGTATTACATCTGCAAAAGACGTGTACACGTTGAAGAAAGCGGGCTTCAATGGCTTTTTGATTGGCGAGACGTTTATGCGGCACAGTCGCCCCGAACTGGCGTGTGCAGAGTTTATTCGAGACATCAATATTTTCAAACCCTAACTTTTTACGCTCTGACGCATTGCGTCTTTGCAAGGAGGTACTATGGCGATTTCATCCCAAGAACAAAACGAGTACCAAGGCTATCTTGACGATGCCGAATTTGTTGAATTTGTCCGTGATTCCGCACGACACGCTCTCGCACAGGCAACAATCGAAGAGCTTGCAGAATTTGCTTTTGGTGGCGTGGATGAAGCAGTTGAAATGTTTGAGGCAGAGGAAGACACCGAGTTTATTGATGACGAACTTGGCAATGAATTTAGTGAGGCAACGGACGATGAAGATAACGATGTTGAAGAACCCGACGAGTTCGACGAAGACGTTAGCAAAGCGCTTTATGACGAGGATGATGATTGATAAATTCTAAAATGATGAATCCAGATGCAAGGCATCACATCAAGGTCTGCGGAATGCGCGACCAAGCCAATATTCGTGCCGTTGCTGCGCTCAAGCCCGATTTCATGGGCTTTATCTTTTACCCTAACTCCCAACGTTTTGTTGGTGATGCGTTGAACCAAGCTCTCGTGCGGTCGTTGCGTCCGGCAATTCAGACTGTTGGCGTGTTTGTGAACGCGAGTATTGATGAGATTGTGCCGATAATTGAGCAATATGATTTTGCAGGCATTCAACTTCATGGCGTAGAAACGCCGGAATATTGTCGCCGATTACGCGCAAAAACCGATG
Source organism: Candidatus Kapaibacterium sp. (assembly GCA_025358765.1). Classification (GTDB taxonomy): domain Bacteria; phylum Bacteroidota; class Ignavibacteria; order Kapaibacteriales; family UBA4661; genus JANYIG01. Next base: position 7,238 of record JANYIG010000313.1, on the reverse strand, counting down.
TGTTTATCATCAAGGCATTCAGCATCGCCTCAGAGCAAGATATATCGGCTGTTGGAGATTATTCCGATATGATAGATTTTGCGCTTTTTGACACAAAAACTGCTCAGTATGGCGGCAGCGGCAAGTGCTTTGATTGGAATATATTGCAGAGCTATTCCGTAACTATACCATTTTTCCTGAGCGGTGGGATTGGACTTGATACTGCTGATAGAATCAGGCACTTTCATCATCCACAGCTTTTCGCGCTTGATATCAATAGCCGCTTCGAGATTGCGCCTGCGCTCAAGGATGTACGGCAGATACAGGCATTTACCCACAACATCACTATGCCTTAACCGACTAATGATACAGCACATCAAATCATTTGTAAAACGTTTTCCTGCGGCTACACGCTGGATGAGAGTTCTACGACATTTTCCCGCATATGTCGCGCATAAAGAGTATGTCCAACCCGGACATTTTTATTCAGCGTTGCCTGCCTTTGCCAATGTTGAACGCTCGTGGGAGCGCGTGATGCAGGCGAGCAGCATTATCCACGAAGAAGCGCTGAATTTGAATGAACAATCGCAATACGAACTTTTGCAAGATTTCAAGTCATTCTACAACGAAATGCCTTTTCCGATACATCCAGCAAGCGGGTTTCGCTATTTTTTCGAGAATCCATTTTATTCTTACTCCGACGGCTTGATGCTCTATTGTATGATGCGCCATCTGCGTCCGAAGCGTGTTGTAGAGGTTGGATCCGGGTTTTCGTCAGCGCTGATGTTAGACACTAATGACCGTTTTTTGGATGGTGCAACGGAGTTTACATTTATCGAACCCAATCCCGAACGCCTAAAAAGCCTTCTCCGTGATGCCGATAGCCGTAGCACAAGGATTTTGGAGCAAGAAATTCAAACGGTAGATTCGGCGGTCTTTCAGGAACTTTCGGCGGGCGATATCCTCTTTGTAGATAGTTCTCACGTTGCGAAGGTAGGAAGTGATTTGAACTACATTTTTTTTAATGTGTTACCCATGCTGCAAAGCGGCGTAATGATTCATTTCCACGACATTCACTATCCGTTTGAGTATCCACGCGAGCTTCTTGCTGACGGTGTTGCATACAACGAAGCGTATATTCTGCGAGCGTTTTTGTCGTACAATACCCGCTTTGAGATTGTTATGTTCAATACGTTTATGGAAAGTCGGTATGAATCGTGGTTCGCTGAGGCAATGCCTCTTTGCCTCAAAAATCGAGGCGGCAGTATTTGGATACAAAAACTATAACGAGTACGTTCCAACCCACAGAATCCCAAACACTATGATTACCGCCACATCTCAGAATTTTAATGTTAGCGACCTCGGCTACTACGGTCAGTTTGGCGGCGCATACATTCCTGAAATGTTATATCCGAACGTGGAGCATTTGCGCTCGGTGTATCTCGATATTATTGCGGAGCCATCGTTTCAGGAGGAATTTTATTCGTTGTTGCGAGATTATGTTGGTCGTCCAACGCCGCTTTATTACGCGAAACGTCTTTCAGATTTCTACAAAACAAAGATTTACCTTAAACGCGAAGACCTGAATCACACAGGCGCACACAAAATCAACAACACGATTGGGCAGATTTTGCTCGCCAAACGCCTCGGCAAAACCCGCATTATTGCTGAAACCGGAGCCGGTCAGCATGGTGTGGCAACGGCAACCGCCTGTGCGTTGATGGGTTTGGAATGCGTCGTTTATATGGGTGCGGTGGACATTGAACGCCAGAAGCCGAATGTAGAGCGGATGCAAATGCTGGGTGCGAAGGTTGTGCCTGCCATGAGCGGCTCGCAAACGCTGAAAGATGCCACAAACGAGGCAATGCGTGATTGGATTACGAATCCGACTGACACGCATTATATCATAGGTTCGGTGGTTGGTCCTCATCCATATCCTGACATGGTTACGCGGTTTCAGTCGGTTATCAGTGAGGAAATTATTGCTCAACTCCGCGAGAAGGAAGGGTGCGAAGCACCAGATTATGTGCTTGCCTGTGTGGGTGGTGGCTCGAATGCTGCCGGAGCATTTTATCACTTTTTGGATAATAACGATGTGCAGCTTATTGCAGTAGAAGCGGGTGGAAAGGGCGTGAATACAGGTTTTTCTGCTGCAACGACAGCGCTTGGCAAACCGGGTGTGCTTCATGGAAGTATGACGTATTTGATGCAAACACAAGATGGGCAAGTTGTAGAGCCATTTTCGATTTCGGCAGGCTTAGATTATCCGGGTATTGGACCGATTCACGCGCACCTATTCGCAAGTGGCAGGGCGCGATTTGAGTCTATCACGGACGATGAAGCGATGATTGCTGGAAAATTTCTGTCCCGCACCGAAGGCATTATTCCTGCGCTCGAAACTGCTCATGCCTTGGCATATCTCGAAAAGTTAGGCGCAAAACAGCATGAAATCGTTGTTGTAAATCTTTCCGGTCGTGGTGATAAAGACTTGCAAACGTATATCGAAGGCGCTCAGGAACGTCCACATCATTAATTTCCGCTTCATTAACCTCCCAATTCGCTCTCTCTTTCTCCAATTCTTTCCACGAGCTATGAGAAAATAATTCTCTCCTTTTTATGTTGGCATGTCCGTAGGGCGAGGGCTTTCCAAGGCGTTGTTCTTGTTTGTTTTAACCTATTCTCCTTTTGGGAAAGTGGGAGGACATTTACACAAATTGGTAAGATACACTCAAATACTATGCCCAGCCCAATGGCGGCGAAGGCAAGCGCACGTGGGGATGTTTTGAAAACATCACGTGCCAGAGTACGAGGATACTGTATCCAACTATGATACCAAGTAGGGAGCCGCCAAGAATGTCGGAGGGATAATGAACGCCGCAATATACCCGCGAATATGCTACTAAGAATGCCCATAGCATAAACCACCATCGCATCGCAGGATAGAATAAGATTGCGACAATAGCAGCGGCAAAATTATTTGCTGCGTGAGCCGATGGAAAAGACTGTCCCGTACCGCATGACACTAATAATCGTACACCTACCAACGTCTGACATGGTCGCAACCGCCCAACATATTCTTTGAGGAGAATAATGGATTGGTCAAGCAAAATAATAGTAAGAATAAGTATCCCCACCATTAAGCGCCCTTCTCGCCCGCCTTTCCACACCGCAAGCACTAAGAGCAATACGTACACAGGGAGAATATTAGTGTTGTTCGTGATAAAAGGAAAGGCGGCATCAGCCACAATGCTTGTCCAGCTACCGTTGCAATGCCGAAAAAGCCAGAGGTCTGACTGATAGAGTGATTCATACAAGGGCATCATAACATCTTAGAGCGACAGAAGTGTTCAAAAGAAAAGAGAATGAAAACATCGTACATCATGCAAATTACTACGATGAATGAGCATTTTGATGTAATTTTGTTGCGGAACGGTGATTGTAGGCATCATCGTTATACTCAAGAATTTCTAATTATTGCATGTTGTTACAATAAGGGCGATATAATGAACACATTTTCATCAGAGGAAAAACAGTTTTCGCAAGACTCACCGTACCCAGAGCATTTATTGCCAATGATTCGCGTTGGGTTTGGGAAGCGTTTGGGAGCTTGGATTTTGGACAATATGATGATTACTGTTCTTGTGGCAATCGTATTTTTTGCCGTTGGAGAAAAGAACCTGCATTTTGTTGCAGCGCTGGATAGGGACACGACCGAGGCGAATATGTCGGTTGCGAATGGTGATGACGATGACACAAGTTACGAAGGGCAATTGAGTGAAACTTTGGGGCTTTCTTCTACGACCATCAATATTCTGACGGGTTTGAATAGCATTGCTATTTTGCTCTACAGTTTGTTAGAGGGCGTAACGGGTGCTTCGCCTGGGAAGCGCCTTCTGGGTATTGCCATTGCTTATAGCGATGGTCGCAAAGGAGATTTTATGCTTTTTAGTACGCGCTGGGCGCTAAAAAATGGCGCATATGCACTGACCGTGATTCCGATTACTGGGTTAGCTGTGGTTGGTTCGATGTGGAGTTTCTTATTTTTGGTGGGATGTTTCGGTGCCTTATCCAGCACAAAACAGGCTTTGCACGATATGATTGTGCGTTCGGCGATATTTCATCGGAATGATATTCTCACTGAAGCAGGAGAGATGAGAGTATGATTGTAATGAAATTTGGTGGTACATCGGTTCAAAATGCTGATGCCATGCAACAAGTTATTGCCATCGTAGCCGAACGGAAAGGGCGAACACCACTTGTCGTGGCTTCTGCTTGCGCGGGTGTGACGAACCAACTTGTAGAACTCGAAGAGCTTGCTCTCACGCAGCGTCGGAAGGACATTGCTTCGTCCATCGCCGCGCTCAGAGTACGACATCACGACATTTGCAAGGATTTGATTTCGCAACAAGAACAACAAACATCAGTTCATTCCAATATTGATGAGCTTTGCGACGAACTTGAGCGTCTCTGCGAAGGAATTACGTTGCTCAAAGAATGTACACCGCGTTCGCGAGCGATTCTACTCTCGTTTGGTGAAAGGCTCTCGAATGAGATTTTATCGGCAGGATTCATCTCCGCGGGGCATAATGCGGTGTTAGTAGATGCACGTTCTGTTCTTCGTACCGATTCAATATTTGAACAAGCAACGGCACAGATGCGAGATGTGACAAGCCTTGCAGAGCAATATTTTTTACCCCACCTTCGTGTTGGGAATATTGTTTGTACACAAGGATTTATTGGCTCGAACAGCAAAGGGCAAACAACAGTTTTGGGGCGTGGTGGCTCGGATTTATCGGCAGCAATCTTCGGCGCGGCGCTCCATGCGGAAGAAATCCAGATTTGGACGGATGTGAGTGGTGTATTCACTGCCGATCCGCGCGTTGCCCCTGATGCTCGCACCGTACCGGAAATGTCGTTCGAGGAAGCCGGTGAATTGGCATATTTTGGTGCAAAAGTGCTACATCCAGATACAGTGCGTCCGGCAGTCGAAAAATGTATTCCCGTGCGTGTATTGAATACGTTCAAGCCAGAGAATATTGGGACACTTCTTACACCGAACGTTGACCAAACGAGTCTTGGCATTCGCTCTGTAACAATGAAGAAGGGTTGTGTACTTTTGCGCTTCCGTTTCAAACCGATGGTAGAGAAAATGGCGGCACTCGAACGTATTTACGTAACGCTTTTCAAATATGCGATTCAAGTATTTTCATCGGAAGGTGCCGAACGGCATTATAGCATCGTTGTCGCCCAATCGTCCGTGCTAAGCGCCGTCATTGCCGATATTCAGAGCGTTGCAGAGTGTTCACACACACAAGTGTCTATCGTCTGTGCTGCTGGAGCAAATCTGGTCGTTCATGCCTATACACCCGATAAAACCTTGCTCCCACAAATTGCCGCAGCCATCCAGCCTTTTGGTGCCTACAGTGTACAACAATCTGCCAACTCGATGGCGCTTTTGATTGTGCTGCCAGAAACTGCGTCAAATGAGGCGGTACGAGCAATTCACAGCTTAATTGTGTAAGGAGTAATGGTTCGCAGTACCAGGAATATCAACCTCATTGTAAATCTTTCGCTTTTATACTCTGCGTCCACTGTTCTTTGCCGTTCGTGTCGTACACGGTACATTTGAGTTCGCGCTCTTTGCGGGATCCAGAGAATTCAAAAATAGCGAAATTTCGCTCATTGACGAACGTACCGGGAACGCGCATCGTGTTTGGTTCTGTGATTGCTTTGCCGTCCGAGCCTGCCGTGAGGGATGAAATAGTAAAGTCGTAAAGCGGATATGTGCCTTTGCGTTCCATTTTTGTAAGTTCCGTGTGATGGCGATCGCCATCAACAAATATCACTCCTTTAATGCCTTCCTTTTGAATCAAATCGAATAATCTCTGACGCTCTTCGGGATAGGTAGAATAATTTTCATACACTGTTGCTGGATTCAAAACCTGACCACCAATACAGACCAATTTGAACGTGGCATGACTGCTTACGAGCGCATCAATCAACCATTGAATCTGATCCTCGCCCAGCATCACGCGGTCGCCCGTTTTGCGGTTGTTCGGTGAACGGTTGTAACGGTTATCTAACAAGAAGAATGCTGCATCACCCCATTCAAACATGGTCGTCACGCCCGGATGTCCGTTCACGCCGTAACTGGGGTTTGCCCAGAATATTTTGAAAGCCTCCAGCGTCATTTCTTTGTTCCAAAACCCTCGGTCAGCATCGTTTGGACCAAAATCGTGGTCGTCCCATGTAGCGTAATGATGCGTGGAAGCCAAAAGTGGTTGCATCTCTGGCACCGACCGTGTATGTGTGTAACGGTGAAAAATGCCCGTGCGCGTGTTCCAGTCAGGTTCGCGCAAATAGATGTTATCGCCAAGCCAGAGCATTCCATCAGGCTTCTTTTCGTAGATGCTCGTGAACACTTTATATGTATCTCCACCATATGCTCTGCCAGGTCGGTCATCTTTGGGTTCGTTGATGTAGGCACAACTTCCCACCGCAAATTTAAAATTAGGCGGATCCGTGCGCCACACCCAGAGCTTTTGCGTCTGGAATGTCAACGGATATGGTCGTTTGACGTTTTTGCCGTTGATGAAGAGTTCATATGTATAATTTTTGCTATGATCAACGTTGTCCGCCACGAGCAGCGCCGAAAAACCAAACTCTGCGGAGGTGAGTACCTCGTTCGTTTCGTAGCGGATGCTGGCATTTGTTGTTTCGTAATATGCTATTTTTACCCGTGCCGCAGTCTTTGTTTGCACCCACAGATGTACTTCTTTCATGTCCGAGAAGCCCAGCATTGGACCAGATTGTAGAAGTTTATCTTCATCTTGAGCAAAAACAGTAGCTGCGAGAAATAGCATCCAAGTAAGTATCAATGCTCTGCTGAGGCGTTGTATCGTTGCCATTGTGCAAAAATCCTTTTGTCTGGAGTGAACAAATGAGGTATGAAAGGGTTTATTGGTTTGATGGAAATTCAATAGTAAAGATCGAGCCTTTGCCGACGGTGCTTTCGCAGCGAACTGTGCCATCCATGGCTTCGGTCAGACGTTTGACGATGGAAAGTCCTAACCCCGTTGACGACTCGCCGCCTGTGGGCTTTGTGCTAAGGCGAACAAACTTTGTAAAGAGGAGGCTTTGCTCTTCCGACGCAATGCCAGCACCTTTATCCTGTACAGCAATTGAAACCGCAGAGGGTAAAGCGGAAACCGTCACATTAACCTCAGCGCCATCCGGAGAATATTTAATGGCGTTCGAGA
>JANYIG010000306.1 GCA_025358765.1 Candidatus Kapaibacterium sp. | reverse complement strand
CGCTTTGTAAGAAGTTGGTCAAGTAAGGTTTGTGGCAAGAATACATTCAAGCCCTGAGCGTCGCATTTATCATAGCGCTCAGGGCTTTTTGTATTGACTATAGCCGAAATATTCTGCAAATTCGTGGGATTGAACTATACCCGAACAAAAAACCTCGTATGTGTGGAGGGGAGCGTAGAAGATTTTGCCTTGGGTATTTTTTTATATTAGCAGATGTTTTTGAATAATCTTTGAATCTGAACGTTATATTCCTATATTAAAAGCCTTACGGGAGTCTTGTGCGTTATCAAGTGAATGAAAAGTGAGTCCACAGTTGTTCTACCATAATCTACGGCGGGTTTATGAAACGAATGCTTATTCATTATGCCGTTTTCGGCATTGTTATTGCTTTGTGTTTGGTTGCGGGAGCAGCACAGCAGCGCCTATTGGCGCAGGGGACGGTTGTTTCTGGTAGTGTTGCCGATAAAGACGGCAACTCGCTTTCGGGTGTGAAAATTGCCGTGAAAGGCACGGTGGTTGGTACGATTTCCAATACAAAAGGGCAGTTCTCACTCAAAACGTCGGTAAGTCCGCCATTCACGTTAGTGTTTTCGATTATTGGGTTTCAGAAAAAAGAAATGCCAATAACGGCGAGCGCAGACAACTTGAAAGTCCAGTTAGAGGAAAAACCTCTTCGAGGGGAAGATATTGTGGTGTCTGCTTCGCGTGTGCCGGAGAGCATTATGCAATCGCCCGTTACGGTCGAAAAAGTGGATATAAAAGCCATTCAAGCCGCCGCAACACCGGAGTATTACGACGCTGTGGCAAACCTAAAAGGCGTACAAACCTATACGGGTTCACTAACCTTCCAAACCTTCAACACGCGGGGTTTTGCGACGGTTGCAAATACACGCTTTGTGCAGCTTGTAGACGGTATGGACGTTGCCGACCCGTTGCTGAATTTCCCGACGGGGAATTTGGTGGGCATTGGCGAGTTGGATGCCGAAAGCATGGAACTTGTGCCGGGTGCAGCCTCTGCGCTGTATGGCCCGAACGCCTTCAACGGTATTTTATTTATCAATAGCAAAAATCCGTTTGATTACCAAGGCTTGAGCGCTCAGGTAAAAAGTGGTGTTACGAGTTCTGCAGCAGCCGGAACCAAACCGTACAATAGCGTAGCCGTGCGCTATGCCACGCAAATCGGCGATAATTTCGCCTTCAAAGTAAATGTCTCATATTTGACGGCTACAGATTGGCAAGGAAATGATTACACCACGCACCGTGAAGCTTCTGGCAACCCCGCGCTGAACCAATGGCGCTCGAACTTCGATGGGTTGAATTTGTACGGCGACGAAACGCCGATTGCCGTACCGCTGACCGCAGCATTAGCGAATCCAGCACTTGCGCCACTTCGCAACCAAATTGTTGCCTTGAACACGAGGATTGGCGGGCTGAACCTCAAACGCACGGGCATTAAGGAACAAGACTTGATTGGTTCGTTCAGCGATGGTTTTAACGCACAGAACCTAAAAGCAGATATTGCTTTGCATTACCGCCTGAGCAACTCTGTCGAAGCGATGTACACCTTCCGTTATGGCTCAGGCTCCAGTTTGTATCAAGGTGCGGAGAAATATTTGCTGCGTGGTTTTTCGGAGCAATTCCACAAGGTAGAGTTTAAGGGTACTAATTTTTTTGCGCGAGCTTACGTGACCATATCTGGTGCAGGGGATTCGTACAACCTCTCGGCGCTTGGCGCGTTTGTGAATGAGCGTTTTAGCCCTTCGTCGGCGCGGTGGGTTCCTACGTATCTCGGAACGTTTGTAGGGGCGATGGTGCCGATTTGGTCTGTAGGGCAAACCCCAACCGACGCGCAAATACAAGGGGCGCAGGATGCCGCACGTGCTGCTGCCGATAAGGGAATACCGCTTGCGGGTTCGGATGCTTTTCGTCTGACGGTGGATTCCGTTCGCAAAGCTTTGTTTCAGCGAGCGCCGCCCGGAGCAGGATTTGTCAACACTTCTCGTATGTATCATGGGGAATTTAATTACAACCTGAAAGACGTGATTGATGTGGTAGAGCTTCAAGTCGGCGGTAATGTTCGGCGATACGACTTGTTCTCGGACGGCACGGTGTTCAACGAAGAATTGGACGGCACGAGCCGCAAACGCCTGACGATTGACGAATTTGGAGCGTACGTGCAAGCTGCGAAACGGCTTTTGGATGATCAGCTCAAAATAACGGGTTCGTTGCGGATAGACAAAAATGAAAACTTCGATGCGCTTGTCACTCCTCGTGTGTCAGCAGTGCTGACGGTAGCGGAGTCACATAATTTGCGTGCTTCGTTCCAAACGGGTTTCCGTAATCCCGACACGCAGTCGCAATTTATTTGGTTTCCGTCCGGTGCTGGTATTTTGCTCGGTAGCGCCACCCGCAACGCGCAGCAATACGGCATTCACGAAGGCGGAGCCTATTCGGTAGCTTCGGCGACGGCGTTTAAAGCGGCGGGCGGGGTTATAAATGCTGATGGTTCGTTGGGCGGTACGGCTGCGGCATCGCTATTGCAAACAGTAAATTTGTCCTATATCAAACCAGAACGTTTGCAAGCTATTGAATTTGGCTACAAAGGTATCATAAACAATACATTGTTCATTGATGCCAATATCTATTTTAATACCTATAACGATTTTATCGGCGCTCAGACTGTGGTGTCAAAAAAATCTATAATCCGCGCAGCAAGCGCTTCGGCAACAAATCCAACGGGGTTAATTCCTGCTGGCACGAACTTCCGTCCGTACACCAACGCTTTGGAGACGATTAACTCGCAGGGCATCGGTTTGGGGTTTTCGTACAAACTGCCGTCGGGCTTCGATTTGGACGGCTCATACGCATATAATGATTTTTCTATCAACAACCAGGCGGCGGGCAGCGAGTTCGAAGCGCTATTCAACACGCCCAAAAACCGCTTTAACGTGAGCATAAGCAATCGTGAGATTGTCACAAATCTTGGATTTGCGCTGAATTATCGTTGGCAACAATCATTTTTGTGGCAATCAGCATTTGGTTCGGGTACGATTCCGTCTTACGGCGTGTTCGACGCACAGTTGAACTACAAAATCTCAGACTGGAAAACCATTATCAAAGTTGGAGCAAACAATTTATTTGGCAACGATTACCGCACAAACATTGGTTCGGGGTTCGTCGGGCAGTTGTACTACATCGGACTGACGTTTGACGAGTTTATGAATTAACGGTACGCTTGCGTCCAATTCCCCTTCGTCAACCGTCTTCGGTGTGACGGGGTAGTCTTTCGCGCTGGAGAGGAAACACCCCGTCCCCTGACGCATTGCGTCAGTGAAGACGGCAGGACACCCCTCTTTCTCCGAAAAAGGGGAATTTTAAAGGTAAAGCGTATTGTAGGTATGAATTAACCGTTCCAAGAATATCCAAAGCCCTGAGCGCCGTAATTGTCAAAGCACTCAGGGCTTTTTTATTGACTATAGCGGAAATATTCTGCAAATTCGCATCATGTAATGATTTTTCACCAACGTCCTCGCACAACTATGGAAACCGCAGAACTCTTTGCGCTGCACGACGACAGCGATGTTATCGCCTTTGCAGCGCAGCCTGAACGTTCCGAATATGAAATTGAACGAGGAAAACCTATGCCAAGCAAAAATCACGGCTCAATTCAAGCAAATCTTATTGTTTTGCTTGCTCGGTACAAAAAGCAATACCGCACCATCTCCGAGCTGACGATTGCGCTTGCGGAGTACAATGCCACGCCCGATATTTGCCTCTATCCGCAAATGACACTGGATTTTTTGCATGATGAATACCCGCTTGCCGTGCCGCCGTTGCTGGCAATTGAGATTATCTCTCCTTCGCAGTCATTTACGGAATTTATTGCTAAAGCCGAATCATATTTTGCTGCTGGCGTACAGTCCTGTTGGGTTGTACAACCGCCCACACAAACCGTAACGGTGCTTCATCCGAACGAAAAACCACGCACGTTCGTAGAAGGCAGTGTGGAAGACCCTATAATGGGAATTACCATTCCATTGGCGGAGGTCTTTGAGTAAATAGTTCAATAGAGAACAGTTCATATTGCAAGCCCTGAGCGCCGCATGTATCAAAGCGCTCAGGGCTTTTTTGTTGACTATAGCGGAAATATTCTGCAAATTCGCATCAAGTATTTGCTTTTTTACCAACGTTCGCCCATAACTATGGAAACCGCAGAACTCCTTGCGCTGCACGACGACAGCGATGTTATCGCCCTTGCAGAGCCGCCTGAACGTTCCGAATATGAAATTGAACGAGGAAAACCTATGCCAAACGAGCAACATGGAAGCGTACAAGCAAACCTTATCGGCTTGCTATTAGGCTATAAACAACGGTACCGCACCATCTCCGAGCTGACGATTGCGCTTGCGGAGCATAATGCAACGCCGGATATTTGTTTGTACCCGCGATTTGCATTGGATTATCTGCACGTGAAGGCAGTGAAAGAAGAACCGCCGTTGCTGGCTATCGAGATTATTTCGCCGTCGCAAACGCTCGACGAACTTCTTCGCAAGGCAGAATCGTACTTCGAGGTGGGCGTGCGCTCGTGCTGGATTGTGCAGCCACCGCTTCAAACCGTAACGGTGCTTCATCCGAACGAAAAACCCCGCACGTTCGTAGAAGGCAGTGTGGAAGACCCTGTAATGGGAATTACCATTCCATTGGCGGAGGTCTTTGAGTAAAAGTTTAATAGAGAACAGTCCATATTGTAAGTCCTGAAGCGCCGCATGTATCAAAGCGCTCAGGGCTTTTTTTTGTGTAGGTTGACGTAAACGAGAAAAAGTGGTAGATTGTCCCATAACACTGAAATCACGATTTTTTCCTAACCTTTCTCTATTTCACGCATGAAAACATTCACAGTCGTTTATACCTGTTTTCTTTTGCTTATCGGCTTTGGCTCGGTACAAGCACAAAAACCTTCTGACTATACAATCGCAAACAAAATCCCGTTAGAGGGTGATGGAGGCTGGGATTATCTGACGGTTGACGAGGCTACGGACAGGCTTTTTATCTCGCATGGAACAATGGTGCAGGTTTTGGATACAAAAGCACTAAAACTTGTTGGCACTATCCCGAATACAAATGGTGTACACGGCATAACCATCGCAACCGACCTCAACAAAGGCTTTATCAGTTGTGGTAAGGATTCATCGGTCGTTGTTTTTAATGTGCAAACGCTGAATGTTGTGAACACTATAGCCGTCACGGGACGCAACCCCGATGCGATTCAGTATGACCCGTTTACAAAGCGTGTGTTCACGTTTAACGGCGGCAGCGCAAATGCTACCGTGATTGATGCCGTGACGGAAAAAGTAATCGGAGCAGTGAAGTTTGACGGCAAACCGGAATTTTCTGCAACCGATGGCAAGGGGAGAATTTATGTGAACATTGAGGACAAAAGCACCGTGAACGTTATCAACACCACAACACTTGCTATTGAACACAAGTGGTCTGTCGCGCCGGGCGAGGAACCAAGCGGTCTGGCGATTGACAATGAAAGTCACCATCTGTTTGTCGTCTGTCATAATAAATTATTGGTCGTGGTTGACGCTCAAACTGGACGTGTTATCAGTACACACCCTATTGGGAGCGGTGTTGACGGCGTTTCTTTTGATGCTGGCAAAAAACGTGTGTATGCCTCCAATGGCGAAGGCACGGTCACCGTTGTTCAGCGTGACGGCGCGGGAAAATACAGCGTCGTTGAAAATGTGGCAACGCAACGGGGAGCGCGAACAATAGCAGTAAACACAAAAACGCATCGTTTATATCTGCCAACGGCTGAATACGCTCCAGCACCGCCGCCAACGGCAGCTAATCCCAAACCCCGCCCGACGGTAAAACCCGGCACATTCACTATTTTGGAAATTGCCCCAAAACAATAGCCAAGTCATTCTATTTCCTCAATCCATTTTCTCCCAAATGAAACGTTTTTTCTACGGCTGGGTAATGCTGGCTTCTATTTTTTTGATATACGCTTCCGGCACAATCGGCGTGAGTACATTGCCGCTTGTGAACGCACAACTCAAAGACCAGTTCGGCTGGACGCATGAACAAATCACGTTTGCGCCGTCGTTGCTGTTTTTGATGATGGCAATCATGTCGCCATTTGCCGGAATTTTATTGGATAAACTCAGACCCAAACGAATCCTGCTATTGGGCGGATTTTGCTTCATAGCCGCACTATTGCTCTATTCAACGGTAACGACGTTATGGCAATTTGCGCTTGTGTATATTATTTATTCCGTTGGAAGCGTTTGCACAGGTGTGATTCCGGGGATATATCTGATTTCAAAATGGTTCCGCCGTCATCGCGGTATTGCAACGGGAATATTTACGGTTGGTTCCAGTTTTGGTGGTGTGATTTTTCCGAAATATGCTGCATACTGGCTCACGACCACGCATTCATGGCAAACCACAGCGCTGGCGTTGGCAGGAGTGACGGCGGCATTTGCATTACTTCCGTGGGCGTTCGTACGGAATTATCCTGAAGATCTGGGTTTGTATCCCGATGGCGATGTGGAGCCGGAGAATCAAAGTCAAAAGTCAAAGCCCGATGATGTACCATCTGGTGTCTCAAGCTCAAAACCTGAAATCCAAAGCAACAATTTCTCTGAGCTTTTTGGATCGTTCACTTTTTATCTGATTCTGTTCATCACAGCAGCAGTCTGGTTTTGCGTAACGCCGATGATACAACATTTGGCGTACCATATGAAAGATTTGAACATAGATTTGAACACCTCGGCAACAATAATGAGCATTTTGTTTATGTGTAGCATTGTTGGGAAACTCACGTTTGGGTGGGTGAGTGAATATGGGGATAAAAAGCTCATTTTGCTTGCTGCCACACTCTGTATGGCAGGTGGCTCCTTGCTTGTGCGGCTCACGACGGCGGGTATTGCACCTGTAGAAATGCTGTTGTATGCGGCTGCCTTGGTCTATGGTATAGGATTTAGCGGAAGTTTTACAATGGTGCAGTTGCTTGTTGCCGAATATTACAGTGGTCATGCAGCATTTGGGAGGATTTTGGGTGCTGTGGCGATGTTCGATTCATTGGCAGGCGTGACGGGGATTTACGCTTTAGGCAGAATGCGAACAATGATTGGCAACTATGACATTGCTTTTGCAATGCTCACCGCCATGGGCTTGTGTGCGGCGGTAGGGGTATTGGTGCTGAAATCGCGGGAGAAAAAAGCAGTATGATAGTTATGGAAAATGTGTAGGTGTTCGGTAAATTTATGATGATAGTTGGTTTTACTCCCTTTTGGACGATAGAACCGTCTTTTATTCGGCTGTCCGATTCCCTGTTCTTACGCAGGGCTGCTAAGTTCTGAATATATCAGGCTCGAAACAAGGCTTGTAAAGCCGCATCTGAAAATTCCCCTCTTTCCAAAGAGGGGTGGCTGGCGAAGCCAGACGGGGTGTTGTCTCACGTGCTATTCCCACTACCCCGCCCGAGCCAGACGGAAG
>JANYIG010000243.1 GCA_025358765.1 Candidatus Kapaibacterium sp. | reverse complement strand
GAATTGGGCGATAAGCACCGTCAATCCACACAAGGGCAGAAAACAAACGCTGGTTTCTTTGGAACAAAGTGAAAAAAGAAAGCTGCTCCATGATAAAACATACAGCTTATATGAATGGAGGCGAGACTCTGAAGAAGTTGTGAGCGCTCGGTATAGAAGCCAAATAGCAACGTAGCCAAACAGCGTTCCGAAAATTTGTGATAACGTGTCGTTGTTCAATACCGCCAATCCATTCACCTGTGCAATGAGCATATATCCAGCGCCGAATGATGCTGCGAGGCGAGATAATGCCAAACGCCGCATCACCACAAAGACGAGCCATGAACAGAAGACATGGAACAGAACATTAACAACGTGTACAGGGATTGTATTCAAGCCATAGACAGCTTGAATCGCCAGAAGAACCGCAGTGAGTGTCGGACGGTAAAACAAATGATGTGGGTTTCTCTCCCAAAAGAAACGGAAAATTTGTTCACCCGGTCGGACAAATACGTATTGAAAGTCATCAGTGAAATAAGGAATTGCCATGCCGACGGCGTACAAGGCAAAACCTGCTATCAGAAGAATAATCAATGCAATTATGTTTTCGGCGAAGAAACGTTTGGCCATAGTATAGTAACAAGAAAATGAGAGAGCTGATAATCATTTATATGCATAAACCATAAGCCACAAACCCAAGCATTTGCTTGGGTTTGTGTGGATTCTACAATTAAATGTTTGTATGAAAATTCCTAAACGCCGTTACTTCGTGGCACTATCTTTTGTTACAACGCCCGATGATCCAGCTTTGATGCGGAGTACCGTGATTTTCTGCTTGATGCCCGGCAGCATCGAACGCACAAATTCACTTTGCGAGCCTTCGTACTTTGCGGCAAGCGCCTCTGCGGTCTGCAGTGCTTTTGTAAAATCACCTTTCGACTCGTAGCGTTTGATTTCCACCTCGTCTATCCGTACTTGCAGTTCTGGCGCGTTGTTCATGGCGGCTTGATAGCGCTTTAACATCGCAATCGCATTATCGAACTCGCCGATTTGCTCGTACGCCTCCGTCGCAATCATGTTCGGGTCGTAAGTGCGAGCGTACGGGTCGCTTTCAAGCAGTTGTTTGTTTTGTAATAACCTTTCGCAGCTTGCAATCGCCATCCGAGCGTATTTTGTAGATTGCTCTTTGCCACCCGCGCGGTCGTAGAGCATACTCATTTGATAGAGCATAAAATGGTTTATTGGGAATTGCACAGGGCTGATGTATTTATTCATCGTATCCAGCACCATTGCGGCTTTCGCGGGTTTGTTGCCGTCGCCGATAAGGTGTTGCGCGTAAGCAAAGTACGTAAAACGGAAGTTATCCACTGCCGGACGACGGTTTGTGTAATCAAAATACGTCGTTTGATCATTCATATTGCGGAACTTCAAGCCGAGATGCGGTTCCGTGTAGAACGTATCGCCCGGAATGATGTTGAGAATAGTCTTATCCAATGCTTCTTCGCTGATGCCATAATTGCCACGACCGCCCGATACGGGGAACGGGCAAATGCGGTACGCCATACCTTCTAAACGGAAATACGGCTCCAAACCACAATACGCATCGGGTCCGACCGAACCGGAGAAATATACAGGGCGCTCGAATTTGGTTTGTTGGATGATGTCGCGTACCACTTGGTCTTGAATGCGGAACATAAAACGTTTTTTGCCTTCTTCACCACCATATGGCATACCGCTGAAGGTGATTTTTATCTTTGTCGTGCCGGAAACACTTGTATCCATGAGCTTCTCAGGCGATGAGATTGCGAGACCGCCTTGCGTATTCGTAAATTGCTTGAGGACGGAGTTTGCAACGGGGATTTCTACAGATTGTGGCTCGCCTGTATAGATGCCAAGTGCTGCCTCGTCGTATTCATCGTCCACCTGCAACGACTTATCGCTGAAACTAAGGGGAACTTTTTTCGCGCCCCACGGACTTTCATTTTTGAGTTGATTTACATACCACAACGTATTGCCGAGGCTCAAATTCACCACCCGCACGTCGCGGCGAACGCCTTCTACGTCTTGCATGAACCACAACGAGAAGGTATCATTATCACCGTTGGTAAACACTATTGCGTCGCGGTCAAGGCTCTGGAGGATATTGTAGGCATAATCGAACGGAATGAAGTTGCCGGAACGGTCATGGATTTTCCAACCACCGACCGCCATATTCACCGGAACCAGTACGCAAGCCGCCGCCACGATGCCACCTGCAACGGCGGTTTTGATTTCGGCTTTCATCAAGCGTTCAATTAAGCCATACACGCCGAGGGCAATCCACAAACAGAATATCATGAACGAGCCAACGTAAAAATAATCCCGTTCGCGGGGTTGGGGGTTTTGTTGATTCTGCTGAATCGCAGCCAGAACGCCCATCACAAGGAACATTGCCATATACACAAGAAACATCTTGCGGTCGCGGCTTGCATGGAAAAACAAGCCAAATAACCCAAACACAAGCGGCAGCGCAAAGAAGCGGATAGGGAACCAACTCGCATAGCCACTATCATAGTTGAAGACTTCAGCACCATCCTTAAAAAACCATGCTACGGGCGCATCCTGCGTATCGCTCATCCTACCCACAAAATTCCACAGGAAATAGCGGACGTACATGTCATAAATTTGATAGCTGAACAGATAATTGATTTCGCCAGCAAAATTCACTTTCGGGAACTCGCGCACAGGAATCTGTCTGCCATCCGAGCGTTCTGCGGGTTTGAGTTGTGGCGGATACCATTCGCCATAACGTTTGTGGCGCTGCACGTAATAATCCTCGTCTTGGTAGCGGCGGGGCCACATCGGCGCATCGCCGTATTGCTCGCGCCCAAGGTACGACACGAGTTTGTTCAAGTTCGTCGGAGCGTTTTCGTTCATCGGTGGTCGTGCGTTTGAGCGCACGAGAATTTGTGCATAGTTGCTATAGCCGATAATCAGTAACACAAACGCGCTACTTGCCAA
>JANYIG010000222.1 GCA_025358765.1 Candidatus Kapaibacterium sp. | reverse complement strand
TACCCGCGTCGCCTACAACGGCGTTTATCTGTGTGCCTGATTCCACGCGGAAATTCCGTGCCGCCACTCCACCAAACAGTACGCCTGTTACGCGGTCGAAACCGCTTCCGGCAATAGTTACCGCTGTTCCTGCGCCGCCTGTATTAGGCGTGAAGTTCACGAACAATGGCGGCGAAACGAAGGTGAATGCTATAGGTGCAGTCGCAACGCCAAGAGGATTTACCACGCTTACCACGCCGCTTGAGCCGCTGCCGACGGTGGCGGTAATTTGCGTGTTCGAGTTCACCACAAAACTTTGTGCTGAGGTGTTGCTAAAAAGCACACGAGTTGCGCCGCTCAGATTGTTGCCCGTAATCACCACCGTAGCGCCTTGCGAAGCTATTTGTGGGTTAAATCCAGAAATCGAAGGCGTTCCAATAATCGTCAACCCCGATGGCAACACCGCAACAGAAGGCGTGGTGCTGCCCGCAATAGAACGCACAAGTAACGTGGCGTTCGTCGAGGACGGGAAATTTGCTGGAATTACGACAGTGACTTGCGTTGGCGAACTAAAGGTTATCGGTAACGAAACGCCGTTAATAAGCACCGTTTGTACGGTATTCAAATTTTGCCCCGAAATAATCAGTGTCGCACCAATGTTGACCGATGATGGTTGGACGCTCGTAATGACAGGAGATTGGGCGAGTGTGAACGGCGTTGAAGACGTGCCGAAGCCGCCCGGAGTATTGACCATCACCACGCCCGTGAAAGCGCTTGGCGAGGCGCTCGCCGCGTTAGGAATTGTTGCGAGAATTTTTGTAGATGATACAATCGTAAACACGGCGATGCCCGAACTACCTATCGTCACAGTCGTTGCGCCAGTGAAGTTCGTGCCAATAATTGTGACGACGGTTCCACCTGTTGCCGTTGTGGGCGTAAAACTCGTTATCGTAGGCGGCACAAGCAGCGCGAATACGTAATTGTTCATCGTCACCGCTCCGCCCGGAGAAGTGACCGTGAGTACACCGCTTGAAAAATTTGTCAGCGTTATCGTAAGTTGTGTGGGTGAATTGACCATCATCGGAACATCCACACCGCCTAATTTTACGCTCGTCACAGTGCCGAGGTTCATACCCGTAAGGATAATCGGAGTTCCGGGCGTACCGTTCGTGGCGCTCACCGCCGTTATCACGGGTGGAGCCAAGAGTGCAAGCGGCGAAGCGCTCGTGGAGCCAGCTACCGAATTGACTGTGATGACGGCATTCGTCACATCTACCGGCACAGCCGGAACCACCGCAACAATCTGTGTGGTGGATACAATCGTGTAACTTTGTGCTGCCACGCCGTTGATTTTTACACCCGTGATGCCCGCGAAGTTCGCACCTGCTATCGTCACCGTCGCGCCAGAGGCTACGGATGACGGCATAAAACTCGTAATGGAAGGCGAAAAACCTTTGCTGGCTAGTGAGAAGTACGCATCGCTCCCGACCGGGATAGTGACGGGATTGCTCGTGACGCTGCTACCGCTCATCGTGATGCTCACTGTGCCACCTATAGCATTGTACGCATTTGTGATGCTGCCTGTGGTCGAACCGATAAGTGTTCCGGCGGTTATGCCGCTTCGTGATATCTGAATTTGCCCCAAACATGTTCCCGTCATCACACGCATCCGCCAGTATTCGCTTTGACTAATAGCAAGCACCCCTGTTCCAGCCGTGCCGCCGGAGCCAACGTTATATCCTTCTGCGCCGACAATCGTTGTTCCGCCCGCATTTGGCGATGCGAGGCTGATGAGTTCGTAGTCTGTGCCTTTGCCAACGGGGAACGGATACGATGCAGTACCGGAAACAACCGTCCGCAGTAAAATACCACTCACAAACGAAGCTACAGAACCGCCCACAACAGCTGCTACAGATGGATTTCCTATCGTGAGGGTTGCCGTCTCGTCCGCAGCAATATAACCACTCGTGAGAGTGAGTACACCGCTTATTACTGCTGGCGTGGCAAGCGTAACGGTTGCCGTCGTGGTGTTTCCCGTGCGGTTCATTGTACAATTATTCAGCAAAATTGCGGCAACACCTTTCATTGTTCCCGCTATAACGCCTGCGCCACCGAATATGAGGTTGGTTGTAGGCGTACTTTGCAACAGCGTCCCGCCAAAACTTACAGTACCGTTAAACGTCGTGGTTTGTGCGCCAAGCGATAGAATGCCCGACCCAAGATTCGCCGCGCCTTGTACGGTCAGATTGCCGTTACCCATCGAAAGCATACCGCCATTGATCGTCAATGCGCCTTGCGCGGTCAGGGCGTTTGTCAAAGCATTTACCGAGCCGCTTTCCACCGTCACAGTGCCTACTACTGTTTTTGTGCCATTGAGTACCACCGATGCCGTGTTGCTGAACTTCACGGAGCCGCTCATAACTACCGGAAATTCAACGTTGTTCGTGGTTTTGGGCGTAAAACCAGCATACTCAAGCGTTGCCGCCGTCGAGAGGTATTGTACCGCACCCGTCAGCACCGAGGCTATGCCCGTAACCCGCAGCGTACCACCAATTTGTACAGAACCGCTATTCAGTAGTCCGATATTATCCGCAAGCACAAGCGTCGCACCCGTGTTCACAAGCAGCGTCACGCCGGATGCAAGGCTCATACTCGTGTTCGCGGTCGCCGTTGCACCGCTCGTTATCACAAATATTTGTCCTGCCATACCAAAATTGTTTGCCGCCACGCCGCCACCGCCTTGCGTAGAATTCCAGTTTGCAGCAAACCCCGCATCACCACTGACATAATAGTATGTTGACGGCGCACCCACCGTAATGGAGGCGCTTGCTGAACCGCCGGCATTGGTAAGCACAAGGGTTTTGACCCCAGGCACGGCAACAAACCCTGGTGGGACGTTCAGCACAAGGGTTGTAGCGTTCGACGAGACAATGCTTGCATTGCCGATAGGTGTTCCCCCAAGCGTAATGCCGGAAAGCGTAGCAAGCGTGGAACCGTTCACCACCACCGTAAACGGCAGAGCGCTTGCAGTGGTACTGCTTGGAGAAACCGAGGTAATAGACGGCGGATACACCACCACCGGCAACGCCGCCGAAGCTGGACCGTTCGGTGTTGTTAGGTTCACCGTGTAGCTTCCAATCGTTGAAATTTGCCCAGCAGGAATATTCAAGGTAATCTGCGTTGCTGTCGAAACATTGATCCACGCCGCCGCATTCACCCCGCCAAACGTAATCCCCGAAAGCGGTGCGATGTTTGCGCCGTTGATGGTAAGCGTGAATGCCTGTGCGCTTGCCGTCGTAAGAGATGGCGCAAGCGAACCAATGGTGGGAGTGGGAGTAATACCAACGGCTGCAAAACCGGGCAACCCCGCTATTGTGCTTACGGTGGCTATGCTCGCGCCCACAAGTGTGCTGGGTTGCCCTGTATAGCTGCCTGTTTGTGTGGCAGCCATCCCCACAAGATTTGCGGCAGACAACCCTGTTTTTTCAAGTTGCAAAATTCCCGAAGTGTAATTGCCGGAAACCACACTCGTCCGCCAATATTCTGTTGCGCTCAAGCTCGTCAGCCCTGCTCCGGCGGTTCCGCCGGAACCAAGATTGTACGCTTCTGCCTCCACAAGGGGAGCCACGCCGCCTGTGGTTGGTTGGGCGATGCTGAACGGCAAATACAAACCGCCTTTGCCGACGGGAAACACGTACGTGGTCGGTGCGACAGTGAGCAAGGTAGGGAGCGTCCGCTGGAGTGGTCCGTCCACGTGGGTCGAACCTGAACCGCCCACCGTTGTCGCACCCACGCCGAGCGTCAGTACAGCGCCCGCGTTTGTAATAAGTCGTCCGTTTTGCAGCAGCAGATTCCCCGCAAGTATTGTTGCAGTGTTCAGCGTTACATTTCCCGAATTATTTACGGCAAGCGTTCCCGGCATGGCGGCAGGAAGTTCAACCGCACTTGTTATTCGAGCCAGCGAGCCGTTGTATTCAAGCCGTGCATTCGTTCCGCCATACACCACCGCCGTTCCCGCCACCGCGCCGTCGTCCACCAACCGCAGCCGCCCGCCCGTTGTGCCTGTCAGCACAGTGAACGTGCCGTTGTTCGTGAGCGTCGTGCCCGCGTTCAGCACAAGCGTGGCGTTGTCCTGGATGGTCAGCGTCACGCCGCTTCCGAATGTGCAATTCGAGAGCGCCGTTCCCGTTTTGGTGGTCGGCAGAATAAAATCCGAGCCGGAACTTGTGAAGCTGGCTGCCGCTATGCCCGCCACTGTGCCGGTGGTCGTCCAGTTTGCCGGAACGCTCGCGTCGCCCGACACAAACAGGTATTGCGGCAATGCCACGGGCAATGATGCCGTCGTGGAGCCGCTTACGTTTGTGAACACTAATGGTTTAGCGCCTGCTGCGGCAACGGCACCCGGGGGAATCGCCATCGTCAGCACCGTCGCACTCGACGAAATAACAGCCACGCCCGCACCGTTGAACGTGGCGGACAGAATCACATCCAAATTTAACCCGTTCACCGTCAGCGTGAACGCGCTGGCGCTGGCAGTGGTTGCCGTTGGCGCAAGCAAAAACACAAGCGGCGCAGGCGTTGCCGCTATCACCGTCAGATTCGCCATCGCTGTGGCTGCGCCGCGCGATGCCACAACCGTGTATGCGGCAGGCGTGGGAATCTGTCCGGCAGGTACGTTCAGCGTAATCTGCGTGGCGCTCGACGACGTAATCCACGCTCCGGCGGGCATTCCGTTGAACGTCAGGCTCGTGAGCGGCGGAGCTGCCAAATTCGCACCGTTCAGCACAAGCGTGAAGGCGCTGGCGCTGGCAGTGGTAGCGGACGGCGCAAGTGTGCTTATCACGGGCGACGGCGTGGTGCCTATCAGCAAAAACGACGGCAATCCGCCCAAGCTCACCGTGGCGATGCTTGCGCCCACGAGCGTCGAAGTCCAGCCGTTATAGGTTCCGCCAATAGTGGCAGATGTGCCGACGATGTTTGATGCCGATAAACCACTCACTTCCAACTGAAGATTGCCCGAACTGTAGTTCCCCGAAACAAGCGTTGTTTGCCAGTACTCCGTTGTACTCAAGCCGCTAATTGCTGTACCCGCCGTCCCGCCCGCATTCCCACTGGACGGACTCACCTCAATCGTTGGCGCAACACCGCCGGTGGTCGGTTGGGCAATACTCAATGGTGTGTAATTCAACTGCCCAACGGGAAACAGATACGTGGTGGGTGCTGCGGAAAGAAACGCAGGAAGCACACGGCGCATCGGTCCACGCACAAACGCATTGACCGAACCGCCGACGGTCGTCCCCGACGCACCGATGGTCAGGATAGCCGGACCAGCAGTTAACAACAGCCCACCCTGAAGCACAAACCTACCGTTGACGGTTCGGTTGTTACCAAGCGTGATTTGTGTGCCAACGGTTCGGTTCATCACCACCGTGCCGAGCATGGCGGGCGGGAACGCAAAGTCCGACATCGCCGGTGTGCCGCCATTTCCCGTATATTCGAGTGTTGCGTTTGCTCCCAAATACGTCACAGCCGTACCCGCAACGTCTGCCGTGCCGTCCAAACTCAGCTTCCCACCAACCGTACCCGTCGAAACGTTCACGGTTCCGTTGTTCGTGAGTGTCACGCCGCTTCCCAGCGCAAGCGCGGCGTTGTTCTGCACGTGCAACGTCACACCCGCACCAATGCTGAAGTTCGTGGGAGCCGTCGCCGTTGTGCCGGTGATAACGATAAAGTTCGTTCCAGAGGTCGTAAAATTCGTTGCCGCCGTGCCACCGCCTTCGGAAGCAGAATTCCAGTTGGCAGGCGTGGCGGGGTCGCCCGAGCGGTAGTAGAAGGTGGTGGTGGGCAGTACAAACGTAAAGCCCGCCAGCGAAGCTGTTCCCGCAGGTGTGGTAACGCTTACCGAACCGCTTGCTCCACCCGCAGCCACCACTGCCGTGATTTGCGTTGCGGAAACAACGATTAATGAAGCAGCATTTACCCCGCCGAACTGCACTTGTGATGCGCCCGTGAGGTTTGTACCGGTGATGGTAACAGTCGCGCCCGCACTTGCACTCGTGGGCAGGAAGCTCGTAACGGTAGGCGGGAGGGAAACGATTTTGCGAATCGCATTGTTCCCTCTGTCAGCAACGAACAAATTTCCCGACGCATCAAATGCGAGACCTTCAAGAAGCAGACCGACACCAAACTGTGCCGCCACTAATGTACCATCGGCAAACCCCGCTGTTCCACTTCCGGCAAGAGTACTGACCGAGCCTCCGGGCGTAATGACGCGAATACGGCTATTCCCGCCATCGGAAACGTAGAGATTGCCACCAACATCAAGCACAAGACCACGCGGATTATAAAACTGCGCGGAGGTACCCGTTCCGTCCACATAGCCGGAACTACCGTTTCCGGCAAAGGTTGTTACTACGCCGGCGGGAGTAATCTTGCGAATGCAATGATTATTGTCCTCCGAAACATACACATTTCCCGCACCGTCCACTACAACGCCTGTAGGAAAATTAAATTGAGCGGCAACACCTGTTGCGTTGACAAACCCCGCCGTTCCACTTCCTGCAAGCGTCGTTACTACTGCACCCGGAACGCTTATTTTACGGACTCGATTGTTACCCGCATCGCCAACATAGAGAAAACCGCCGTTAAAAGTCACTCCTTTGGGATTACCAAACTGCGCCACAGTTCCTGTCGCATCATTCCAGCCCGGAACACCACTTCCCGCAAGCGTTGTCACTACACCGCCGGGGGTAATCATGCGAATGCGATGATTTCCGTAATCCGCAACATAGAGATTGCCTGCGCCATCTATGGTAATGTCTTGCGGATTGTTGAATTGGGCTGCCGTACCCGTTGCATCATTCCAACCTGCCACACCGCTTCCCGCAAAGGTTGTCACTACTCCTGCAACCGTAATGCGTCGAATACGATTATTCTGAGCATCCACCACAAACATATCTCCTACGGTATTGAATACTATTCCCACAGGAATGTTGAACTTCGCTGCTCCACCAGCAGCATCCAAATATCCTGAAGAGCCGTCGCCCGTCAGCGTCGAAACCTGCGGCGTAACTGCCACCGTAAAGCCGCCCAGCGAAGCCATTCCCGCAGGCGTGGTAACGCTCACATTCCCCGCCGCCGCGCCAAACGGCACAACAGCTTGTATCTGCGTTGCCGAAACGACGCTATACCACGCTGCATTCACGCCGCCGAACTGCACTTGTGATGCGCCACTCAGGTTTGT
>JANYIG010000207.1 GCA_025358765.1 Candidatus Kapaibacterium sp. | reverse complement strand
ACATCTTACGGAGTACGCTGCTGCAAACGGCATTGGCATGATTGTAATGGGAACACACGGAAAGACTGGCTTAGAGCGCATGATTTTGGGGAGTACAACGGAACGGCTTCTGCGAACCGCTGTTTGCCCTGTGCTGGCGGTAAGTCTGCCGAAAGAAGGGTAAAAATACGGTGCGAAAAGCACAGGTCGTTCTGTAAAGCCATAAAATTCTTGATAGCTTGACAGCAAAACCGTATTTTATCCACCCAATAAGTTGTGTCAAATGGCACATACGGTTTTCCAATCCACATTTTAGGAGTTTTATGAAGAGAATCCTTCTTGTTTTGGTGATACTATTTTGTACTTTGGGAAGTGCATTTGCTCAAGGTGCGTTCAATAAAGGCGACCAAAATATTGGCATTGGGCTTGGTGTTCTTAGAGGAACAGCAATTGTGGGGCAGTATGAATATGGTCTGACAGGTAATATCGGTCCGGGCAAAGTTGGTGTGCAGGGTTCTCTCCAGCTAAATATTGGTAATGGTGGTGGGTATCTACTCGGCGGTGAAATAAATTACCACTTGGACACTGTGGGAGCGAAAGATATTGATATATCAGGTGGTGTAGGATATTTTTTTAATGGCGATGGAGGGGCACTGGGATTAAACGCTACTGCTCGATATTATTTTCTGCCCAAAGTTGGTATATTCGGGGGGGTAAATATTTTTTTCAAAGGTGATGTTGCCCAACTCATCGTTGGTGTCAAACTGAAGTTATGATATTTTCCTGCCTTAATGCAAGCCCTCCAGCGTTCGGTTGCGAGGGCTTTTTTTCTGCTTCTATTCTCCGTAGTTTTGCTGTATGGCGCTGGCGTTACGTCTCAAATCCATTCATTCCACAGAGTATTCGATATTTCCATGAACTATACCATCGTTGGAGCCGGCAAAAGCGGCGTGGCGGCTGCGTTACTTGCGAAAGAACTTGGCGAGAACGTTTTTTTAACTGAAACTACATCAGAAGAACAATCTTTGGAAGCCGCACAAACGCTTGCCGCGCAAGGTATCGAAGCGGAGTTTGGTGGGCATTCGGAGCGTGGCTTTCGGGCGGATTGTTTCGTAGTGTCGCCCGGCATCCCGCCACACGCGCCGTTTCTGAAGCAGGCAGAAGAGCGCGGTATTCCGATTATCAGCGAACTCGAATTTGCATGGCGACAGCTCGATTCCGCCAGAAACCCCGTTATTGCCATCACCGGCACAAACGGCAAAACCACAACAACCGCACTGACGGCGCATATACTGAATCAATCGGGTAAAAAAGCGGTTGCTTGCGGGAACATCGGAACGCCGCTTTCGGCGCTCGTTCTTGGAATGGAGTCGGGGGTGATTTTAGTTGTGGAAGCCAGTAGTTATCAGCTCGACAGGACGGATACCTTTTGTCCCGATGTAGCAGTGATATTGAACATAACACCCGACCATTTGAGCTATCACGGCTCATTTGTGGAATACTGCCGTGCGAAGTGGAAAATTTCTCGGAACCAAACCGAGAAAAATGTGTTAGTTTTGTGTGCCGACAATCCCGAAACGCAAATCGAGACTGCTCTCGACAAGTTTCGGACGGCGCATAACGATTTTTTTATCCCCCGCTCTCAGATTCAGCATTTTAGCGTACAAGCCCCGCAGCACGGCGCCTACGCACGTGACGGAATAATCGTTCTCCGCGATGATTCCGGCGCAGAGCATAAAGAGGAACAATTGATGATGATTGATGAACTCCGCATTCCGGGTGTTCACAATGTGTATAATTCAATGGCGGCAGCCTTGTCTGCACGCGCCTTTGAAGTACGCAACGAGAATATCCGCGACAGTTTGATGGGTTTCATGGGCGTTGAGCATCGCTTAGAATTTGTGCGACATCTCAACGGCGTGGACTACGTCAACGACTCCAAAGCCACAAACGTCAACTCCACGTGGTACGCCCTTTCCAGCTATACAAAGCCAATCGTCTGGATTGCCGGTGGGCGCGGCGATAATAACGACTATTCCGAACTCGACGCGCTTGTTCGTAAGAATGTGCGCTGCGTCGTGTGCATTGGTGAAGAGGCAGATGCTCTTTTTAACCATTTTAGTGCCATCACGCGCTGCATCAAAGCACCATCGCTTGAGCAAGCTGTTGCTTATACTGCAGAGCAAGCGGGTGCGGACTCTGTAGCGCTATTCTCGCCTGCGTGTAAGTCGTTCGATATGTTTGCTAACTACGAGCATCGTGGCGAAGTTTTCAAAGAGATTGTGAACTCGCTGTAACACTTTGGATCGGCTTAAAAAATAGAATATCAATGTCATACCAACGAAGGTTGGCATTCAGGACATTCTACAAGCCAGTGGATTCCAGCATTCGCTGGAATAACGATCCGTTTTTGACACTTTAATTTTCAAACAACCCTTTAAATCACCACAGCCGCAATGAAACGCCGCCCTGTTGATTGGATATTGTTACTCGTCGTTGCAGCGTTGATGCTGTTCAGCGTAGCATTTGTCTATAGCGCAAGCGCTTATTTCGCCGATGTGAAGTTTGGCTCCACCGAAGGCTTGTTCTGGAAACACAGCGCCCGCGTAGCAATTGGTTTTGTGTTGATTCTGATATTCGCACAGATGGATTATCATCTCTGGCAAAAACATTCCAAAACGATTTTATTTGTAGCAATAGGGTTTCTAGCATTGGTGTTGATAAGCGGTGTGGCAATTAAAGGTGCAAAACGATGGATAAACATAGGTTTTATTAACTTTCAGCCCTCGGAACTTGCTAAATTTGCCTTGGTAGGGCATTTGGCAGCAATGCTTGCTGAGAAAAAGACATACATCAAAGATTTACACCGAACATTTATTCCCATGATGGTGTGGATTGGCGGTGTGTGTGCGTTGGTTGCGTTGCAGCCAAATTTTTCGACGGCGGCAGTGATTTTCGCCATTTCGCTCGTGTTGATGTTTATCGGCAATACAAATGTTCTCTATCTAATGGGTACAATTGCCGTTGGTGGTGCGGGTGGTGTAGTCTATGCGCTCTCGGCGACATACCGACGGGAACGACTTGATAATTTTCTTGAGCAAATTTCATTTTTCGACCCAACCGCCATCAAAACTATGAATTACCAGCTTCAGCAGGCAATTCTGGCGTTTGGCAACGGTGGTATTTTTGGAATGGGTCCCGGGCAGAGCAGGCAGCGCGACTGGTTTTTACCGGAATCATATGGGGATTTTATCTTCTCAATCATCGGCGAGGAATATGGCTACGTGGGTGCGTTGCTCCTGATTGCACTCTTTTCGGTGATGGTATGGCGCGGGTTTAAGATAGCCCGCACGGCGCAGGATGATTTTGGTCGCTATCTTGCAGGCGGCATCACGCTTACTTTTGCGGTCTATGCTGTGATTAACATGGGCGTTACCTCCGGCTTGTTGCCCACAACAGGCTTGCCGCTCCCGTTCATCAGCTACGGCGGCACGGCAATCTTTTTTTCTGCTGCCGCAATGGGGGTTTTGCTCAATATTTCTTCGCAAACTGCTCCTCAAACTGACAAACAGAACGCTTCGGAACATGACCCCACGATTCCAACCAGCGCGTAAACGCTACTCTACGCTATCCGAATAAGCTCAATTCTGGTGCAGCACTATCATTTCCCTCGTCATTATCAAGTTCAGCGTCCATCAACGATGGAGTATCAATATGCACGTCGTTCACCTTGAACGAAGCGGGACGTACTATCATTTCTTCTGCTGGATAGGGCTTCAGAAGCTGTATTAAATCAGACGTTGGTGTTTGTTTATCTAACCAAAGCTCTTCCTCATGAGGCTGAAGCATAACCGCCATGCGATGGTGCATTGGGGCAATGAGTTCATTCGGTTCGGTTGTAATAATCGTACACGTCCGCAGTTGTGCGGTCGTTGTGGTTGCAGGGTTGTGCCATTCATCCCATAAACCAGCCAATGCAAAGGGTTCGCCAGACTTCAAAGAAATATACATTGGTTGTTTCGGTCGCTTAGAGTATTTGCGTTGCTTAGGACTTGTGTCCTGCCGCCATTCGTAAAAGCCGTTGGCAATCACTAAACATCGTTGATTTTTGACGAGCGATCGAAAGGACGGTTTTTCAAGTAATGTTTCTGCGCGGGCATTGATCATTTTGCTGCCGATAGCTACATCTTTTGCCCACGAAGGAATCAAACCCCACCGTGCGAACGAGATTTCACGAGGCATGGCAGAGGTGATAACGGGAACGTCCTGTGTGGGCGCAACGTTGTAACGCGGTTGAAATTTGGAAAGATTCGCTTCGTCAATGCTTGATTTGAAGCGCTGCTTCAGCACTTCCGGGCTGACAAAAAGTGTGTAACGTCCGCACATATTCTGTTTTATGTTTGTGTTTGAATTGTTACCTTCAATACCGTACACATTTAGATAACTCATCAGTACGAAAGTTCTTTGAAAGTTCAAGAGTCCAATACGAAGCAGACCTCAAGGCGTTCGATGTCCGTTCTTTGCCACTCGCGGAGGAGTTCAAGCCCAAAGCGGAAACA
>JANYIG010000178.1 GCA_025358765.1 Candidatus Kapaibacterium sp. | reverse complement strand
ACGCGCCGGGCAGTGTGGCAGCTGTGGTGGGGAACACCGTAGGGTGTTCCCAAAGCCCAGTGGCGGCGTTGCGGAAGCGCAACTGCCAACGCCCAAGCGCTCCTTGCAATCGCGTGAGCGTGGTCGAAGCCGGAGGTGTTGCGCTTGTCGAGGCAGCCAAGCCGCCGAGCGATGGGATATTGAACAAATCCATGTTCAACTGTTCCGAGCCGTAATTCCCCGCCCACGGGAAATATCCGGTTGTGGATACGCCGCTGAATTTGATGATGCGCGGTGCTGCCGGCGGTATGGGGTTCGCCACGGGTGTTTGTCCATCGTAGCGATGCGAGATGTTGTTGGAGCGCACAACGGCTTGTGCATCGGTTCCAAGATAGATGCGTTTGGGAAGGCTCAAAAGTTCATCAACGCCGTCGCTATTGACCACGCGGACAAACCCTTGGCGGTCGGTACTCAAAAAGAGTTCGTCCGCAGGGGTGAGCATGGCGAGTACCTCGTTGGCGTTCCATGGTTTTGTTTCGAGTTCGCGGAAGGTTCCTGTAGCGTTGACATCGGATGCTTTATACAAGCGTACGGTTGCGTTGGCGGCAAAGTTCGCCCCGCTGAGTATCAACGGTTTGAGCGTGGTGGACGGGATGATGGAGGTTGTGCTTGCAGAGGTGGTTCGTTGATAGACACGAACGTAATCCACCTCCATGGTTTGCCCATCGCCTGCAAGAGCCGTATTCATATCAGTGAGCAATTTTTCGCACTCTGCATCGAAGGCGGTTCCGTTTCCTCTGTTTTTATCTCTGTGCCCGTTGGCAGGAATGGCGTAGCCACCCGCCCACGAACTGAACGATTGGATGTCGAGGACTAAGGACATAGGGAAATAATCGTAGAACCATGTTGGGAATTGGCTAAAAGGCTGCTCTTTTTGTGCAGCACGTTCATAGCGTCCGAGCGTTACATTGCCAACATCGGCATTTACTCCGTCGGGGATGAATTTTACCTTATCCGGATTTTTTACGCCCCACCAACGCAGGGTTTGGCTTTGGTCAACACCGTTTTTGTCCTTTGCGTTCACGCCCACTTTGATATAGCCACCATCTTTGTCGCGGTCCCATTCCATCCAGTATTCGCGCTCCTTCATATTTGCTTCCAACCCAAGTTCTGCGTCCGGGTCTGGTGCTCCAGCGCAGGCAATTCCTCCTGCTCCACCCAGATTGTTTGTCGTTCCATCCGGTCTCGTTATTGCTGTCGCCATTCGAGGATGAGCGTTATTGAGATTCGTATATTGAAAATCTTGTGTACCATCAGGATGACCTGCTGAAACAGCGGAGGTTTTCATAGTCACTGTTTTATCATTGCCATCCACAACAAATGGGGAATTGGCGGCATCGGGGAAATCCACCTCCAAATGCGGAGCGCCATTTTCGGCACTCACCGCCCAAACCCCATGGTGCATGAAGGGGAAATATGGCACTCTTGTTTTGACGACAATTTTTCCATAGCGGAAGTCGGATTTGTACCGACTTGCCACCGCGCCATTAGTGCGAGAAATGGGGAACTTTGTATAGCCATCGCCTACCTTCAAAACATTCGTGAGTGTTTGTGTCGCAATGGTTTCTGTTATGTGCGCTCTCAATCGAAGAGAGCCACCCGCCACCGTCACGTTGTCCTCAGTAAAGACATTACCGTAGGGGAAATTTTCCGCACCTGTGTACGTCTCAGAGCCATCACCTTTTCTCCTACTCCATTTTGTTTCGTCAAGCGCCGCTCCGTTAAATTCATCGCTCCACACCAGCTCATATCCCTCGTTCGCAAAGCGTGTGTAAGCACTTGCATCAACAATCTTAGTTTGCAGATCAATATTCCGTGTTGAGGCTGCACGGGTTGGGACAATAAAAGGATTTGCACACAGCAAGATTGGTGTAGTAACGGGTGCTGCTGTTTTTTTCGTAGTAAACCCTGTTCGTACTTCGAGCGGGCTTACTGGATTACCGTCGTCATCAAGAAACTGCGGCGGGTTCCCCGGCAGGCTGCTTTGTATCGAAGCTCCCTTGGCAACAGCGTTTGTAGTGAAATTCGTAGCGGACTGCCCAAGATTCCAAACGAGGACAAATGTTCCCACAGAATCCAACGGAAGCGGCGCAGTTTCCAACAGACCACGGACAACGGTGCGTCCAGCAAGGGGGATAAACAAGAAATCTGTTGTTGCTGATGCTGCACGGTAGAACGCCACGCCGTTTGGTATGGCAGTCAGGTTGTTATACACATCATAGCCCCGCACAAGAAATGACGGAAGCGTAGTGCCTTGCAGGTGCGCGGGCACAATGTCTTTGTACAACGGCGCGGGTGTGGGCAAATACCCCTGCACTTTGACGTGATGAAGGTCGCTGCCGAGAACAGTAAGGCTCGGTGTACCCGTTGGAAACTGTATAGGAGTAATATCATTAGCATTGATTTCAAAGGAGTATGTTCCGGCTTCGGTCACAGGATTGATTGCACAGGCAACGGAATAGATGCCGACGGTAGCGGTGGAGGTAACGACGAGCGACAAGTCCGATAACCCTCTGCGTCGCCATCTGCCGAACAGATTGTCCAGATTGACGAGTGCGCCCGTGACAGAGTCCCGCACCTGCACCGTCATGGTGGGGACGGAGTTGCCGGCGATGATATTGGTGGGTAAACCGACGATGGTTACAATAACATGCTTTCTTGTTACGGGTGGTGGAGGTGGTGCCATGTTGATAACAAATGTTCTGTTCCCACTCATGTTCGCAGCACTAATGCCCGCCACCGAAAGCGTATAATCACCAACCGTCGAAAACGTGGTTGCCGTTGCAGTGGAAACACCGACCGAAGAACGCAGCATCACAATAGCACTCGTAGCGG
Organism: Candidatus Kapaibacterium sp.; assembly: GCA_025358765.1. GTDB lineage: Bacteria > Bacteroidota > Ignavibacteria > Kapaibacteriales > UBA4661 > JANYIG01. The sequence continues at coordinate 775 of JANYIG010000178.1, read as the reverse complement.
CGCTGGTGTTGGTCGTGACTGTTACCACGCGGTCAAAGTCAGTCGGATTACTAAAGCCGTCACGGTAGATAACGCTGAACGTCGGCAGCGCTGCACCCGCAACGATGCTGGTGGTTACACCCACAAAGTTTGCTGTTTTCATCGCAAGTGGTTTAACTTCAAACACAGCCGTACCCGTTGTTGTGCCAATGCCATTCACCGACAGCGCGTAGCTGCCGCTTGCATACAATGGCGTAACCGCAGCCCGATAGACACCGATGCTGGTGCGAGCAAGCGTGAGCGTTCCAGAACTTGCGAGTACTGTCGTGCCGCTTGTGCCGTTAGAAAACGTAGCGATGGTGCTTGGGGTGGCAAAGTCCGTCAGATTGCCGAACCCGTCGCGGAACGTTGCCGTAAATGCTGCTTGCGATGCTCCGGCGTTGAGGCTCGGCGTGACGGCGGCAAACTGTACTTGTACTGCGGCGGCGGAACTTACGGTGAACTGGCGCAAGCCCGTCATGTTTGCTGTAACAATACCCGCCACGCTGAGAGTGTAATTTCCCGCAATCGTACACGTGGTTGCCAGCACTTGATACACGCCTGTCTGTAGCCTTGTTACTTGTACGGTTGCCGTTGAACTGCCTCCCGAACGCGCGTAGGAAATTCGCCCTACGCCGTTGTCGGTTGGGTTGTTATTGATATCGAAATAATTGACGACAAAGGCAGGCAGCGCGGTTCCTGCGGTGACGGCTGGCGCTACGCCAACAAACGCAACGCTGTAATCCGTGTTTGGCAG
>JANYIG010000172.1 GCA_025358765.1 Candidatus Kapaibacterium sp. | reverse complement strand
ATTTTGTCGTTGTGCCAGGATACAAAAGGTAATCTTTGGGTGGGAACATCCTACGGTTTGAATCGCTTCAACCGAGCAACTGGCGCATTTGTGGTTTTTCAGAACAATGAAAAAGACCCGTATAGTTTGAGTGATAATAGTGTGTGGGCGCTGCGCTGCGACCATACCGGAACCCTTTGGGTTGCCACACAACGCGGGTTGAACACGATTAACGAACAAACAGGGCGGTTTTCACGCTATTTGAATGATGTGGCATTCGAGGAAAGCCTAAGCCACGATTATACGCAGTCTGTATTTGAGGATAGAAGCGGGATTATTTGGGTAGGAACATACGGCGGGGGTATCAATAAATACGATCCTTCGCGGAATAAATTTCTCCACTATAAACAGCATCCTACCAACAAAAACAGTATTACGAACAATAGCCTTTGGGCATTGCACGAAGACAGTGCAGGATTGGTTTGGATCGGTTCGTTTGCCGGACTCACTTCATTTGATCGTACAACAAATACGTTCAAACGGTATCACAACGATACTACGCGCTATGGCTATGCGAGCGACAATTTTAATTCGTTCTGTGAGGATAGCAAGGGAAATTTTTGGATTGGCACATATGGTGCTGGCTTGGCAAAATATAATCGTAAGGCGGGCACGTTCAAGATGTTTCAGCATAATAGTGAGTATCCGTGCAGTCTTAGCGATAACCGTATCAATAGCATTTTTTCAGACAAACGGGGTCAACTCTGGCTTGCCACAACGAATGGCTTAGATCAATTCGATGTCAAAACAGGTAAATGCGAAATCTATAATAATGAACCTAATAACCCTGCCTCGCTAAGTCACAGCCTTGTCAAGACAATGTTTGAGGACAGTAAGGGGCGTTTCTGGGTTGGTACTGCTGGCGGTTTGAATTTGTTCGACCGCGCTACTGGTAAGTGTGTACGTTATGTACATGATTTTCACAAGCCTGCAAGCATTAGTCACAGTAACATCCGTACATTGTACGAAGACAAATCTGGCACGCTATGGATTACCACGAGCGGCGGGCTGAACAAATTCAATGAAGATGGTACATTTACGCGGTTCACAAAGAAAGATGGGCTTCCGAGCGACCTTATTTCTGGCATCATGGAAGACGAGCATGGAGGTCTTTGGATTGGTACGGAAAATGGTCTCTCGAAGTTCAATCCCATTACAAAAACCTTCCGTAACTACGATATGGGTGACGGATTGCAAGGCAAGGAATTCCGCCCTAATGCGTTCTGCAAAAGCCGTGTAACGCCGTTTGTGGGCGAGATGTTTTTTGGTGGGAACAACGGTTTTAACCGTTTCCATCCCGATAGTATTCATGATAATACCTATATCACGCCCGTAGTGCTGACGGCATTCAAAAAATTTAATAAACCCGTGCTATTGCCGACGGATATTAGCGAATCGGCAACGGTAAATCTAAGTTATACGGATTATGTATTTTCGTTGGATTTTGCGGCGTTGAGCTATACCAATGCTGAAAAAAATCAGTATGCATACAAGTTGGAAGGCTTTGACAAGGATTGGATTGTCTCCGGAACCCAGCGCTCGGCAGTTTATACGAACTTGGACGGCGGCGAATACACTTTCCGCGTAAAAGCGGCGAATAGCGATGGCGTTTGGAACGAGGCGGGAGCATCGGTGAAGCTCATTATCAAGCCGCCGTTTTGGGAAACGTGGTGGTTTCGTTTTGTGGCGGTATGTGTGATTGTGCTGGGAACGATTGGCGTGTATCGTTGGCGTGTTCGGGTAATTGAGGCACAAAAACATCGTTTGGAAAATCTTGTGATAGAGCGAACATCAGAGCTGCAAACACAAACCGAAGAACTTGCCGTGAGCAACTACGAAATACAGCGTCAAAACAAAATTTTGGACGAGCAAGCGCAGGACATTGAAATCAAAAATGTGGAGCTTCAAGAGAGTAACCTTCGACTTGAACTCATGAATCAAGAATTAGCTGAACTTAACCACGATAAAAATGAGATGCTCGGCATTGTTGCACACGATCTAAAAAATCCACTCTCGAATATCAAAGCATTGGCAAAAATTCTGGACGAAGAGGCACCAACGATTGCTGCGGGTGACATTAAAGAATTTGCTGGAGACATTCGGAGCGCTTCAGAGCGAATGTTCACACTGATTACAAACTTACTTGATATCAATCAAATTGAGCGTGGTGGTATTCAACTTCACCCTTTACGTTTCGATATATCAGCGTTGACGGAAGCCATGCTCCATAACTATGCTCAACACGCCGAAGCGAAAAATATCAAACTCCATTTCCAGACCGAAACGGATATTGATACACAATCGCTGCAACCAGGCATCATGGCATTTGCGGACGAAACCTCAACGCTTCAAGTCCTGGAAAACCTCATCTCGAATGCTGTTAAATATTCGCCACACGGTAAGAATATCTACGTGCGCGTTAAGGCGTTAGGGCTACATGCTCGATTCGAGGTGCAGGACGAAGGACCGGGTCTGAGCGCAGAAGATAAAGAGCAACTATTTGGCAAATTTGCACGGCTCTCGGCACAGCCAACGGGCGGTGAGCATTCAACAGGATTAGGATTGTCTATCGTTAAAAAACTTGTTGAAGCTATGAATGGGCGTGTATGGTGCGAAAGCAAACTTGGGCATGGTGCAACGTTCATCGTTGACTTACCTTCTCAAGAGGCATACAATTCATAATCATACTGAGGCAATCACCTAAAACGATTCTGTTAGTCGTTGTCAGGTAGTGTGCTGTTGAATTGGCAAACAACGGGGCAATGGTCGGAGATTTTGTTTGCGACGGCATCAGGAAATTGTTGATGAAAACTAATTGTCGTTACACTACCGTTCACAAGTCGCTTTTGCGCGCTTGTACTGGCGATAATATGGTCAATGGATTTCCACGTCGCCTTTTTGCACGACGGAGCATTATAGGTGACAAAGCGTATGTCAGCAATTGCCGTGAGCGGTGCAAGCATCGGGTATTTATCGTTTGTAGGATAATCATTAAAATCGCCAACAATGATTAGGTCTTGCTCCTTCGAGGTGGCAAGCGTTTTTTTTACCCATTCGGCAACCTTTTCGGACTGTTGTTTGCGGATTTCGCGGGCGTGTTCCTTCAGTTGCTGCGTTGAATCGTAGCGGGACGAAGATTTAAAATGCACGACCATCATTATCCAATCGAAATTACCCGCTTTGCAGCGCACCACTAAGCCGGGGCGGTTGCGCCCACGCTCAATCACAATCGGCATATATTCTTCCACAAGTTCTACTGCAACTTCTTCACGAATAATAAAACCCACATTTTGCTGTCCACCTTCTTTCCCCACAATGTATTTATAGCCCGGCAGATATTTGAATATACGTTCCACAGCAGCGCCATTTTCAATTTCCTCTACACCTAATACATCGGGATTGGCATCGCGGATAACGTCTGCAATGTGCTTGTAATCATCCTCCGAGCGGTGTTCTTTGTCCTCCTCCGTTCCATCGCCAAGCCATGCAATATTAAACGTTCCGACCGTAACTTTCCCTTTATCTAACCCGGAAGGCAAGGTTTGTTGGGTATTCCGAGGTTTACAGGCAATAAGCACACATCCAGATACAGCAAGTAATGTCAAAGACAGCAGAATCGTCAGAGCCTTAGATACGACACTCACAGTGCTTGTGGAAAGGATTGTGGAAAACTTGAGTATTGTGGGAAACTCTGTGGAAAACGTTGTGAAATCTCGTCGGAAACTTGATAGTACGTTCACGTAAAACGTGCTTTGATGCCTTGCGCCGTAAAGTGCGCCAGCGCCTGAATAGAGAGCATTGGGTTTGCACCACTACACTCTGGAAAAGCGCTTCCATCAGCAACGTAGAGGTTTTTTATCTCGTACGTTTCACCGTCGGGTGCAATCGGATGAGTTGCTTTAATGCCGCCCATCCGACAGCTTGCCATCTGGTGCGCCGAAAAAAGTGCGAATTGATTTGGCTTCCAGCCTAATGCTGGCAAGCCTTGGATGATGCTGGAAAGCTCTTGTTCGCCGCGTGAAACGCGATGCACTGGAAAGGAATTATGCGGAAAATACACTTCTTCCGCGCCTGCCGCTACGTGAATCTTTGCTGCTTCCGCGACACCACGCAAAAGGTGCTGGCGGTCGTACTTGCTTAGAGTGTATGATAAAATAGGCTGTCCGCGTTTATCCACTGTCACACGTCCACCGTCACGGTCGCGGGTGAGGACGATAAATGCGCCGATGTGATTTGCATAACGCATGGTTTCTTTGTGATGTCTTCCTGACAACCATGGAAGTGCCAGACCGAGCAGTCCGCTATGAATTGGCGGTGTTTCGAGTTTTACGCCGAAATTGCCGTCTATGCGGGTAAATTCATTACTCACCGCCGACATCATATTTCCCCACCAAGAATTAATCGGGTGTGGGTATCGAGCCGCAACGGCAACCGTCGGATGCAAATTCAAGTTCCGACCAATGTGCGGGTGTTGTAAACCGCTTCTGATCAGCAGTGCTGGTGTATGAATAGAACCTGCAGCTACGACGACGAGTTTTGATTGTATAGTCACTTCCTTCGGTCGTCCGTCCGCGCTGCATTGAAAGGCTTTTACGCCGACCGCTTGCCCTCGTTCCACCAGAATTCGACGTACTTCTGTTTCCGTAAGAATCCTCGCTCCGGCATCAAAGGCATGCTGGATATAGGTTTTGAGCGTACTCATTTTTGTTCCACGTTGGCAACCAAGCGAGCAGTATCCACAAGACTTGCAGCCATCTTCTGTGCAGCCTTTGGCGTTGCGTGGGATGAGGTCAACATGATAATTCAATTTTTTCGCACCATCCCAAAGTGCCTGATTTTGTTGGTTGTGGAATGATTCCTCCGTACCCACGTTTGTTGCACGTTCGACGGCTTCAAAACTCTTCTGATATTCTGGTGTGAGAAAATGAGGGTTTGCGTGTTTACGTGCCCATGTCTCCAATACGTAGTCTGGTGTGCGGAAGGCTCCTGCCCAATTCACCGTCGTACCGCCGCCCAAACAACTTCCCGCAAAAATTGTCACGCCACCGTCGCTTGTAGCAAGCGTTCCGCCCCGCTCGTATAATTCGCCTACCATCTGCGCCTCGCGCTGTGTGAAACCATCTTCCGCTACATACCTGCCCTTTTCGATAATGATAACGCTCAAGCCCGCTTCTGCTAATTCTCCGGCAACCACGCCACCACCAGCTCCGCTTCCAACAACGACAGCATCACACGTGAGCGTTTCGCCATCGCTCACAGAAATGGTCGTTAGGGGACGCTCAATCAAAGGCGTGGGCGAGAGCGGTCCC
>JANYIG010000134.1 GCA_025358765.1 Candidatus Kapaibacterium sp. | reverse complement strand
ACAACGAGTGGGGCTACTCGAACCGCGTCGTTGACCTCGCTGCAAAACTTGGCGCGTAATTTTTTTGAATACAATCTTGAAAAGTCTTGTCATAGCGGGTTTTTTGAGACCTCTGTGGCAAGACTTTCTTTTATCTCTGTTTCCATTATCTCCATTTCAACCCAGTATATGAGCCGTTTTCATACCCGTGCCGCAGTTGCCGTAAGCCTCCTCACAGTATTGGTGCTTCTTAGCAGTTGTGGGTCAACATACATCAACGTACCTGTCACTCGCCCTGCTGAAATTAACACGGGGAAGTTCAAACGAGCGGCGGTACTCGGCTTCAAAAATACGTCAGCACTTACGAACGAAGGCGACCAACTGGAATTTATGCTGTCGGAACGGCTTATCGAAACACAACGGTTTGAAGTGTTAGATAAAATTGGTTTGAATCGGTTAATGAAGGGCGGCAACACGAATTCGGCAACACCTCAGAACGACGTGATGCTCATTTCAGGCGTTATCAACGATTACGAATACACTGAACAAATGCTTGAAGGCAAGCCATACCAAAACAAAGAGGGCAAGACGTTTGTGGATTACCAGCGCGTGGGAACCGTACGGTTTGGCGTGAGTTTTCAGGTGTCGCAGGCATCCGATGCTAAAATCATCGGCAGCAAAAGCCTTCGTCGTCAGGTAGAATCTCGCCAGCAAGCCACCAATGCAAAACCCGCCACCATCATCGTTCGCAATATGGTGGAACAAGCCCGTGTGGAAATTATCGCAGATTTTTTGAAACGCATCGTTCCGTACCGCGAGACGGTAAAAGTGGAGTTTTATTCAGACAAAAAAATGCCGGAATTAGCTTCAGGCATTGATGCAGCGGAATCGGGAAATTGGGAGATTGCCGTGATGACATTTGAAGGCGCAACACAGAAATATGCCACCATGAATCGCGAAAAATCTGACCGCGAAAAACTTGCCATCGCTTGGTACGACTTGGGGTTGGCGTATCAATACACGTACCGCTTTGCCGACGCAGAACGCGCCTTCAATCAAGCAATCGCGCTCGACAACGATTCGCACTACAAAACAGCACTTCAGAACTGCCGCGCTATGGAAGCAGAGCAACGTCGCTTGCAGGAGCAAGGCGGGTGAAGAACAGAAGTTAAGTTCTTCGACAAAAGTAATTCGGTATAGGCAACAAGGTAGCATGCTGCCTTGTTCACAAGATTGTACCGGAAAATTATTGATGACAAACTTAGGATGGTGACTTAAACGCGTTCCAACACCATGAACGAGTATGGATGCGAGTTTTCAGCATCGGCACGGTGATCGCTACGGCTTGTTTCATACCACGTGGCGGCATCAACTGCCGGAAAATGCGTATCGCCCTCGAACTCCCCGTGAATACGTGTCAGATAGATTCTGTCCGCCACCTCCAAACCCAAACGATAGATTTGCTCCCCGCCGATAATAAATGCCTCTGCTTCCCCATTCCTCTGCGCCAACTCCAATGCGGCTTTCAGCGAAGTAACCACAAATGCCCCGTCCGTGCGGTACGCAGGATTTCGCGTCACGACTATATTCGTGCGTCCTGCAAGCGGCTTGCCCGAATGCGTCAGAATGTCTTGGTACGCCTTTCGCCCCATAATAACATGATGCCCGAGCGTGGTCTGCATGAAATAGCGCATATCGGCGGGCATATCCCACGGAAGCTCGTTTCCACGACCGATAACATTGTTTGTGCTGACAGCAGTGATGAGGGAAATACGCATAGATAGTGGGGTTCCAACAATTGGAATTACAACGATTGCAAAAATTTTATGACTGCCTCGCGGTCAGCTTTTGTCATGCCGATAAACGCTTGCTTCGAGCGCTCCGCTTCGCCACCGTGCCAGAGGATCGCCTCCACCAGATTTCGTGCCCGCCCGTCGTGCAAAAAATTGGAATGCCCGTTCACAATCTCCGTCAGCCCAAGCCCCCAAAGCGGCGCAGTACGCCATTCACGCCCTGTTGCTTTGAAGTCCGGGCGGTTGTCGGACAAGTCTTCGCCCATATCGTGTAGCAGTAAATCCGTGTACGGATGAATCGTCTGGTTCGACGCTTCGGGAACGTCAGCCAGAACGCCCGTTTTGAGCGTTGAAACGTGGCAGCCGGAGCAATTTGCCTGCACAAACAACGTTTTGCCGCGTTTTACGGCTGCGTCGTTCACATTGCGGCGTGCTGGAACGCCCAGTGTGCGTGTGTAATGCGTTGCCGCATTCAAAATTGCACTCGAAATTTCCGGCGCGTGTGCTGGAATTGCTTGTGGCTGTCCGGCAGAATTTTCTTCAGGAAACAACGGACTTGTAATGCCCATATCACCATTGTACGCAGCAGCATTTTGTTGCGTAAGGTTCGGCTGATTCGCCTTCCAACCAAAGCGTCCAAGCGTCGAGCGTCCTGTTTGTGCGTCCCAGACAATATTTGCTTTGCCAGAAATGCCGTCGCCGTTCGCGTCCATCTCATCGGCAAGCGCAAGAATCGTTTGTTCGCTCACGGCTTCGAGCAAACCCAAACCAAACACGGGCGGCGCTACACGCGGCGAGAGCATCACGTCTTGGGGAACAGGTGCGTACGGTTGAGAAACACGATATTGTGGACTCTGTAGGCTGTATTGCTCGCCATCACCGAAACGTCCGGCGCGTTCTGTATATTCAATCGTAATGTCCATTTCTGGCTGTGTGCCAAAGATGGCGCGGGTTTGCACTTGTCCGCCAAAACCAGCAACAGGATTTGGTCCGCCGTCGGAAGCCACGCCCGGGACGCTGATACGAAAGAGCATTGAATTGAACTGCTCGCCCGCAACGGGTGGTCTGCCGCGCCCATCACCTTTGTGACACGAGCCACACGAGTTATTGTTAAAAAGCGGACCCAATCCGGCATTCACAGGCGCGGGAGCCGTTACAAACACGGCTTCAAACGCCGCATCGCCATCGGTATGGAGTTGCAACCTTGCGCCCGCCAGATTCGGCGCAGGCAACCCAAACGCTTTGCTGGTAGCATCGGATACTGTCATTGCGCCGCCCGAAAGCCGCTCGTCATCTGTACTGGCGGCTTCAACGTTCGGTTCATTTGAGCTTTGGCAAGAAGTACATAGCAAAGTTAAGAGCAATGCACCGATACAAAACGCAAGAGCAATAGTACGTGGAAAAGCGACAGCACGGCTCAGAGCCATACTATCGCTTGCATTAAGAGTCATCATCGTATGTGTTATCCTCCTATCAATGGCTTAACCTCTTCGTTGAGTGTTTTGCGAAGTTGGTTGATTTTGTCCTGTGCGCGGCGCAATCTGGCTTGCATCGTTACAATCGAACGGCTGAACGGCTCTGGCACATACTCTAATGCGTAGAACGCATCGTCCAATTGCGCCAACACTTTTGCATGGAGCGCGGCATTCCGCACAGCAACAATGCTACCAATTCCACTATCAGCAATCATGCCGCTTCGTGCCGCGTACCGCCCCGTATAAGCCGCTTGTACGCCCAAAATATTGTTTTTGTAATCTTCCAAGGTGTTGTCGCTGAACTGCGATTCCGCATATTGATTGCTTTGCATGGCGAGTGGTATCTCGATTTTCGAGTTCGGCAGCTCATCGCAAATATCAACCATAGAGCCAACCACCTCCAATAGCGCATCTTTGCGTGTTTTGTAAACGCTACTTTGTTTTCCAGCATTTGTAAATTGTACGCCGAAGCTGTTACCCGCAGGCATCCATGCGGCTTTGAGTTTTTCCGTCTGCGTTTTGAAGTTCGCCGAAAGCGCATCTACCATTTCAATTTCTCTGGCGGTCAGCGTGGAGGCGGTTTTGTCATTTTTTTCGCCAAAAAGCAAAAACTCCATCGCGTGAAAGCCCTTCGACGACGTTCCCAATCCTTCCACGTATGGGACACTTAACAACACTTTGCTTGCCAAAATTCCCTTCACATCTACCAGATTCAGGGGCCAATCGTCCACATTGCCGTCAATACCGAGTGTCCCAACAGGACCAAAGCCAAAACTTTCGTTTTGTTCCCATGGCTGACGGGCAAGCCGCCACGCGGCTTTTGCGGTATCTAATGCTGCCTGTGTTGAGAAGGCTTTCAGCGTAATGATTGCTGTTCGTAGTTCGCTCGCACGGACATCGAAATCGTTCACAATAGCATATTCCAATCGGGCAAGCCCCGCAAGTGCTGCCGTTTCTTCGTTGGAAGGAATTGGCGTAACGGTTACGATGTCTTCATCGGGTTTGCAGGCTGTAAGGGTGAGAAATGCCGCACAAACACAAGCACTGACCGCCCGTTTAAAAATATTTACTATCATTGATTCTATCAAAAATCTTGTCAAAATAAGTAAAAAAGTTAGGAACAAGAGCCAGACATTAAAACCGCGCACCAAGCGAAATATAAAAACTCCGACCAATGCCGGGAATGATGCCCGGTCCAGGGTATTCATCCGTCCTGAGCGTAAAATAGCGCGTGTCTGCAAGGTTCGTCACACCTGCTTTGAGGTTGTATTGGCTGTTCAATCCGAAGCGAACTGTTGCCGAAACGTCGAGCAGATTGTACGCGGGAATCACCCCGACAACGGCATCATCACTTGTGACGGTGTTATTCGCATCGCCGAAGGATTTGCCGCGCATGCTGTATTGAGCCGTGATGCCAAACCCGCCAAGCGCGTAGGTCATGCCCACACGGTTGATGAACTCCGGCGCATATTCCACGCGGTTGCCGGAAAACTCACCCGTTGTGTACCGCGCATCAGTGTAGCAATACGAATTAAATATCGTGAACGAGCCTATCGGCAAGGCTTCTGTACGATTTCCAACAAAGAGCCGCGTAATGTCAAGTTCAAGATATGCCTCAATGCCCTTATGAACACTATTTGCAACATTTGTGCGGTAGGTGTACGTGTCGCCGTTGGCATCGGTAAGCGAAACCAAGCCCACGCGATTATTGTACGCCACATAAAACCCACCCACATCAAAGCTCACCACGCCGTTTAATGTTCCACGCCAACCCGCATCAGCATTGAAGCCATTTGCATCTTTCATGGTTGGGTCAATTTTGGAAATCGAGCTAAACGGCGTGAGCGTTGTGTAATCTATCGGGCGATATGCCTGCGAAATATTGCCGTAGAAGTTTGTCGAGACAGATGTTTTTATCTGCGTTCCCACACCAAAAAGTGCAAAAGATCGGTTTTTGGAGCGGTGCGAATTGATAACCGCAGCGTTGTCGCCATCGGTCACGTAGCCTTGCACAGTGGAATTGATATATTCATACCGAAAGCCAGGCGTGAGAGTCCAAGCGTCGGTCAGGCGGAAGATATTCTCCACAAAAACAGCCGTATTCATGGTTGTGAAGGATAAATCGTATTCATAATCACCACCGTAAAGATTCAAATCAAAGTCTGCGCCCGTCGAGCCCGGACCACCACCTTGACGTTTCATGCTACCTGCGAAAAAACGCACACCAGCAGCAACCGTATTTTCCATGCCAAAGAGCGCGTAATTGCTGAGAAGTCGCGCCTCCGTTGTGCTGCTTGTAAACGACTCGCGCTGCACTTCACGGGGGATATAGTCATTTGTGGCGGGGTCAATCACGTCCAACGCCCCCGGACCGCCATCCTCGTTGCGCCAGACCAAATCCCGTGCGCTGAAAAGATAAGCAGATTTTACGCTAAAAATGGTGTTTGGAGCCAGCTTCCAATCAAGCGTTGCCGTCAGAATATTCCACGGGCTTTGCAGCCAATTCCGCGAACGCAAGGATTGGCGAACGTTATCAGTGTATTGGCTGTCATTCAAGCCGCCCGGCATCCGAATCGTATTCCGTAAAATTGAGTATTCCAACCCAAGTTTGAAATCGTCCGAGGCTTGATATTGGACGTGGGCAAAACCCGTGAAGCGCGTCATTCCTGAATTCGGTCGCCAACCATCCACACTAGTGTATTGCAGATATGCAAAATAATTCACCTTATCCACCGTGCCACCGACGGATGTGAAAGAATTGAACAGTCCAAAACTACCAAGCGTCTGCTGTGCCGTAATATCAATATCTTTATCAGCAGCGCCGCGTTTGGTGACGTAGTTAATAACACCACCAAACTGCGGACCAAACTGCAACGACGATGCCCCGCGTGTTACCTCAATGCGCTCTACCGCCTCAAGCGGCGGCAGATAGTAGGCTTCGGGATAGCCATAGATGTCAGCGGCTACATTGTAACCGTTCTGGCGTGTATTAGTTTCGACGGATTGCGTCGGCACAAAACCGCGAAATCCCACGCCGTTTGATGGGAAGCCGCTTCCTTCGGTTTCAGAAATATTAATGCCCGGTATTCGCCCCAGCACTTGGCGCGTGGAGTTTTGGACAGTGTTGGCGTTCAGGCTGTCGAGCAGGATCACTTCATTTTTTTTGCCCGCATAAATAATCGCACCGTCAATCTCCCGTAAATGCCCCATGCCATTGCCCGTCCGCATTGCCAACACTTCCACGTTGCGGAATGTAGTCACTTTGTCGCGGAGTTCGAGATTGAGTTCCTGCACCTCGCCTGCGACAAATATGACATCTTTGTTTACGGTCTCAAAACCTGCAAGGCTCGCCACAAGTGTATATGCGCCCGCTGGAACATCGGCGAATGAATACGCACCGCTTCGGTCGGTCAGTGTGCCGTATTTTGTGCCTTTCAGAGCGAGTTTTACTGAAACAAGCGGTGAACTAATTTTGTCTTTGACAAGACCTCGTAAAGATGCGGTTTGCGCGGATGCGGCAGGAGAAAGGCTACATATCACAAACGCGACAAGAAAAAAAAGACGGTGCATAACGCTATCAAAAATGTAAAAAACAGATGTCTGCTGTGTGAGTGTGTGGCTATTGCAATTTTTCGGCAGAGGAATGTTCTGTGGGCGGTGATTCACCACCCGTTGAGCCTTCTTGACGCTCGTGGGTATCGCTGTTGCTAAGATTGACGTTGTAGTCATACGCGCATCCCAATGCGAACACCGCCGCAAACGTTGTTGCTCCGGCACATTGCAGTATCATAGCGACCTTTAACGATGTTGAAAGTGAAGGAAAATTATCAATCATTATTTAGACTAAATCTAAATTAAGATAATTATCTATAATAACAAAGAAAAATTTGGGACTCCAATGGTCGGCAACGGAAATTCTATTCTAATGTTGTTTGATAAATTTGCTTCCACAAAAAGCCAACAAAACCGTATATTTAGCGTCTGTACAAGCAACAGTCGCACTCATTGAACAATTGAATACGACAGTAACTCCGTCTTTCCTCACATTTTACGTGTTTATACAATGGCACAACATCAGGCAGATTTGGTCGTTATCGGCGCTGGTCCGGGCGGCTATGTGGCGGCAATTCGCGCATCACAACTCGGTTTAAAAACAATTTGCGTCGAGGCAGAACATTTGGGTGGAATTTGCTTGAACTGGGGCTGCATTCCTACCAAAGCCCTTATCAAAAACGCTGAATACATGCACTTTCTGAACCATGCGGATGATTTTGGGTTTACTATCAAAGGCGTGGATGTTGATTGTGCCAAAATTGTGCAGCGTAGTCGTGGCGTGGCAAACCAGATGTCGAATGGTATTGGGTTTCTCTTCAAAAAATACAAAGTCCAGCACGTGACGGGCTTCGGCGTTGTTAAAAATCCAGGAACAGTTGAGGTGAAGGATAAATCCGGTGCCGTGACTGACACCATTGCTGCGAAAAATATTATCGTTGCAACAGGCGCACGTCCGCGTATGTTTCCGGGCATTGATGTTGACCGTGAGCGCGTGATTACAAGCCACGAAGCGATGGTGCCAAAGGAAATTCCGAAATCTATGATCGTTATGGGTGCAGGTGCTATCGGGATAGAGTTCGCCTATTTTTACAATGCGTTCGGCACAAAAGTAACCGTCATCGAGATGATGAAAAATATCCTGCCCATTGAGGATATTGAGGTCTCGAAAGAGCTTGAGAAACATTATAGAAAATATGGTGTGGAAATGCTCACCGAAACACGCGTTATCTCTGCAAAGACCGTCGGCAAAGGCGTAGAGGTTGTTATCCAGAAAAAAGATGGAACCCAAGAAACGCTTAAAGCGGATATTGCGTTGAACGCAATCGGTATTCAAGGCAATATCGAGAACATAGGCTTAGAACAAAATGGCATTCTCATTGAACGAGGATTCATTAAAACTGACAAATTCATGCAGACGAACGTGCCGGGCATTTTCGCTATTGGTGACATCGCAGGCGCTCCATGGCTTGCACATAAGGCATCGGCGGAAGGTATTGTCGCTGCGGAATTTATGGCGGGACATCACACTGACGGCGTGAATTACAACAATATTCCGGGCTGTACGTATTGTCAGCCACAAGTAGCCAGCATTGGTATGACCGAAGCAAAGGCAAAAGAAGCGGGTTATGAGGTAAAAGTAGGGAAATTTCCGTTCACCGCTGCTGGCAAAGCACATGCCATCGGTGAGGCGAAGGGTTTTGTAAAAATGGTTTTTGATGCAAAATATGGCGAATTGCTTGGTGCCCATATGATTGGTCCGGATGTAACAGAATTGATTGCGGAAATGGGTTTAGCACGCGCACTTGAGGCAACTGGACCGGCTATTTTCAAGACGATGCACGCGCATCCGACGCTCAGCGAAGCCATAATGGAGGCTGCGGCTGCGGCATATGGCGAAGCGGTGAATTTCTAATTTAGGCTGTCGTTGTTTGCAACATTAAAAGCCGCTTTTCTCCGCAAGTGTTCGTTAGTGAGCCTCTTGCAAAAAAGCGGCTTTTTTCTTTTTCTCTCGCATTCATCTCAATACCGCATGAAAGCTGAATATTTTATCTTTAATCTCGTCATTATTCTCGGACCACTTGCCCGAAGTTTCGAGCCGCGCATTCGCTTCATAAGCCAGTGGAAATATACGTTTGGAGCTATCGCTTTAAGCATGATTCCGTATATTATCTGGGATTCGGCGGTGACGAACAGACATTGGTCTTTCAATGCGAGTTATACGTTTCCGTTTCGGTTCGCAAAATTGCCGTTAGAAGAATGGTTATTTTTTATCACCGTGCCATATGCGTGTCTGTTTACGCGCGAAGTGCTACGGCTATATGTGAAAAACGTCATTAATCGAGAATTAGAGTGGGCGCGTGTGGGGTTCTTTGCCATGATTCCGATTGGCTTAGTGGTGTACCGCACAGGGCGCGAATATACAGCGCTCGTGTTGATTGCATTGGGAGCAGTTGCCTTTCTCGATCGTCAACTTAAAACGGATATATTCCTCCAAACCCGCTCGTATTGGTACTTTGGCATTGTCGTCCTGTGTACGCTCATTTTCAACATGTACCTAACGGCACGTCCTATACTCATCTACGATGCAGCGTACCAACTTGATTTGCGTTTGATTACAATTCCGATTGAAGACTTTGGATACGGGTTAGGGCATTTAGCACTTACGGCAATTTGCTACGACTGGCTTAAAATCAGGGCAGGCGATAGAAGTGGCGTTGTGTAATCGGAATAGCAAGGTACTACAAAAAAGCGCGGAATCATTGCTGATACCACGCTTTTTTCTTTTTTCAAACCAACGAGCCGATAACGTCAGGCTTTTTTCTTCGCGGCTGTAGGTTTTTTCGCTACAGGTTTTTTGACGGGTTTTTCTTCGTTTTTTGTTTCCGTAACGGTAGCATTCTCAACTTTTTCAACACTTTTTGAGGATGCTCGCTTTGCTTTCGCGGGCGTTGCTGGACTGTCCACGAGCGGTTCGTTATTCCACCATTCAATGCGAAGTTCCTCGAAACACGAATTACGCTCTTCGGTTTCCTTCACGTAGGATTCCTCTTCGGCAGTGAGTTCCTTCGTAACAGCATACTTCTGCGCCAGAATGCACAATTTTTTGAAATCTGCATGATGGAACATAAACCGACGTTCCGCATAATCCCGAGCTGAAAATGTTGTAATCAGAAATTGCCAATCAGAAGATTGCAGCAACAGCATTTCGCGGAGCGCGTGCGTAACAATGCGGCGCATGGTTTTATCCATCGAAGCGACAGGATACTCTTGCAACAGCTTATCGAAACGGTCTTCGCACTCGTATATTTCTGTCCATGTCCACTCCGTCGCGCCGTTCATCCATACGCTGTGATTCCCCGCCTCGCCCCATGAGCCTTCAGGAATCCGCATTACTTCGTGCGGTTTGATGTGTTCAATCTGCTCCGAAGCCGTCACCGCATTCACATATGGTGAGTTATGCAAGCCTGCCATAAGTGCTTTGATGAAAAGCGGTCCCTCGAACCACCAGTGTCCAAAAAGCTCTGTGTCGAAGGGCAAACACATAGTGCCTTCTTTGCCTGTTTGGGATTTGTAATAGCCGAGCGCTCCCTCAATGCAATAAATAAAATGATGCACTTGCTTGCCGATTTTACCCAAAATCCAATCAGGATTATACGGCTGTTTATACTGCATATCAAGTTTGGGGTCGGTCACCCGCCAATACCGCAAGTTCGACGGCGTTCGTTTTTTGTGAAAATCGAGGTAATCGGGATCGCCCGGATAACCCGATTCGCCGCTCCAAACCTGCATCGCAATACTCTGATGCCGTGTGAAAGCGACTGCCGTTTTTTGGTTCACGATGTCGCCATGCGAACTGACATTGTAAAGCATCATAGGCGACCGGTCGAAGTTCCACGGGAAATGATGATACTCCTGCGAATGAGTGTACATAATGCGTTTGTCATTACCCTCACCATAAAATATACCTACTGGTTGCCCGCCGCCAGTAAGGTGTTCATCTACGACAAAGTATTCGATGCCTTGCTCGGCGACGAAATTTTCAACGCCAAAACGATACGTTGCCGTTTGATGCAAAGGCGTAGGTAAATACGTTTTCCAGTCGTAACCCGGACGATACGCGCACTCTGGCAACCACGTTCCGCGCGGCGCACGACCAAAGTGCTTGATGTAGTTTTCCTTTGCCGCTTTGTATTGAAGACGGACGCTTTTGTCCATGCCGAGCAATGCTGAATAACCATGTGTCACGCCACAGGTCATAATTTCGAGAATGCCCGCGTCTTGCAATGCCCTAAAGCCGCCCACAACGGATTTGTTATAGCGATGCAGATATTCGTCTTTGCGGCGAACGTACCAATCTTCCCAGAACTTTGCCATAGGCGCAAAGTACGTTTCATGCTGGCTGTGGATGAAGTGCTCGTAATCAGCTTGCGCTCCGGCTATTTTTTCATCGCAGTAATGGGTGAATATCTTCTCAAAATCAGGATGTTCCATTTGCTCGCACAACACAGGCGAAATATCAAACGTTGCCTTCGAGGTACACCCTTCATTTTTGAGTTCGTTAAAGACATTCAAAAGTGGAATGTAGCACTCCGCAACAGCTTCACAAAGCCAGTCAGTCCCGTGTGGCCAACCGCCATGGTGCATCACCCATGGCAAATGCGTATGCAAAACGAGCGTGATATTGCCGGAATGAGCCATAAAATCTCCAGTGAGAAGGTTGGGGGAAATTGGTTGGATTTACAGTTATATCAATGGAATTGTGCGCCGTTATTGCCAACCGGGAAATTCCCCTGCGGCAGCATTTGACCATCTATATTAATTTCGCCGTATTGTGCTTCGTAACGGGCAATATTGTCGTTGAGTGCGTGGAGAAGCAGTTTTGAGTGCTGCGGTGTCATCACGATGCGAGCGTGTACACGTGCCTTCGGAACACCCGGTAAAATGCGCGTAAAATCTACGATAAACTCCGCCGGAGAATGTGAGATAATTGCAAGATTGGAATAAATGCCTTCTGCTTCTTTTTCGCCAAGTTCAATATTGATATTGACCGGCTGTTGCATATCTTGTTCGTTCATGGTATTGTTTGGTGAAAATTGAATTGTAAAAAATCGTCTTCTTACAACAAACGGAGCGACGAACTCATCGTATTGCGTGAGATTGCGCCGCTCCGCTTGGCAGAGAACGGAGAACTATATCAAATACGTGCCGACCTTATTTTGCGCCGCCTTTACGCAGTGCATCCGCTTTATCGAGGCATTCTTTTACCTTCGCGCTATTATTCTTTTGTTTGCCGTAAATGCGTGCAAGGTACTCGTAGAAACGTGGATTATTCTGGTTTGCGTATTCAAGTGCAACAAACTCGCTCGCATACTTCTGATACTTTTCCTTGTTGTCCAACACGTCATAGACGTTCAAAAGCTGCTCAACAATATTCGTTGCTTGTGCATCGCGGTCTTTGCCCGGTAATTTGCGATATTCCTCAAAATAATCAGCAGATTTTTGCAAGAATGGCTTGTACTTGCTTATGTCCATTACGTACAAAGGAGTTTTTTTGTCCTTTTTGCGGGCGGTTTCGGCATCGTCAAATTTTTTCTGCTCGTCTTTCTGAATCTGACTTGCTTTGTTTTTATAGGCAGCGGCAATGTTAAAGAGTGCCGTTTCAAATTTCGGGTCAATTTTTAATGCTTTATCAAACTGTGCAATTGCATCGTCGTAGCGCTCCAAATTTGCCAGCATACCACCGTACTGGGTGATTGCAGCTTTATCATTCGGATTTTTCTCAGATTTTTCTTTTAACTTTGCCATCGCCAAGTCTGTCTTGCCACCCTCAATATAGAACGTAGAGAGGTAACTTTGCAAGTCCTCGTCCGTCGGCTTGATGGAAAGTCCTTCCTCAGCATATCGGATTGCTTTATCGTAGTCTTTTTTTGTGTAGTATTGATATGCCGTAGAAATATATGTGCGTGGGTCAAAATTCGTTTGACGCTCTTTCTCGCTTACAGACCAACCTGTAGGCGGTATCGAAAAACCATCCAACAGGAACGCGGCTTTGTCCTTGTTTTTCGGGTAGAAGATGTACATTTCTTTGCCCGGAATCAAGTTCGTGTATTTGTCATAATAAAGCGTTATTTCCGGCTGTGCCGCAGATGGCTGTGTTTTTGCCTTAGGGTCTGGCGGAGGCAGTGTTTTTGCTTCGGCGGGCTGTCCAAGCAACTTCACTGCTTCATCGCGTTGCATGGCGAATTGAACGCCTTTTGCAGCGAGTGCATCCACCATCGGCTTGTTGAGCGCGAGGTATTTTTCCTGCGTTGCAAGCGCCTTTGCTGTGTCTTCCAAACCTTGATAGGAAGCAGCAAATAGGCTATAGATAATGTCAATATTTTCTGGTTTTGCATCCAGACAGTTCATTACGTTTTTGATGCAAGCACGGTAACGCTCTTGCATTGTTGGTTTATCTGTTTCGCCTGTTGCAGCATTGTAATTCTCGACAGCCTTGTTTACATTGGTAATCCACACTTCATAGAGAATATTACTCATTTCAGAGCGCATTTGCACTTCGTCTTTTTTCTCTTTACCAATCAGTTTATCTGCTTCTTTGAACGCCATCAAGGCGCTATCACTCAAGTTTAGCTCTTTCGAGGTCTTGCCGAGCAAGAACCACGCCTCACCGATGTTTGCGCTGCTCGAACCCATCATTACTTCTTTGTCGAGCATGACTTTTGCAGCGCGGTATTGCACGGCTGCGTCATCGTTGATTTTGGTAATGTCCGCTTGGTTTTTCGCCAAGAACGATTTCGCTTTGATTTGCTCGGCTTTGGTCATTGTTGATTTTGCCGAAGACAAAAACGATGTCGCCGCGCCGCCGCCGCAACTTGCCAGAAACAGTCCAGCACTGGCAATCATGGAACCGCAGAGGATCAGTTGTTTCACTGTGGGTATCCTTTCCAAAAATGTGTAACGTGTACGAATTAATAATAAAAACCTATGTATGTTCTATTGTTGTACCGTGGTAGTTGCCTTGTTATAGTACGCGCATTTCTATGGCTGTGATGAGGTGGGTTGAAAAAGACCCTCCAAACTTACAAAAACTTTTGCCTGAAACAAAAATTTTGACTACGTTCATTGCTGCGATAGTCGGCAAGAAAAATTCGTTTCTTTTCTCTTCATTTATAGTTTCTTTTCTGTATTTTTACCGCTTGGGTACTGTAACGAGCAGGCAAATGTCGTGAGTTTCACTGCAAGGGGACGTTATATTCATTCCAATAAGCCAGAATCCAGTGTTGTTATGAAAAAAATCTTAATCATTGAGGATGAGCAGTTTATTCGCGAGAATATCGTCGAGATTTTGGAATCAAGCGACTACAAGGTTTTTAGCGCCCCAAACGGTGTTATTGGCGTGGAACTAGCCCAACAACAGCTGCCAGATCTCATTCTCTGCGACGTGATGATGCCGGATTTGGATGGTCATGGTGTTCTGGAAATGATCCGCAGCAGCCCTGCTACGGCAGCATTACCGTTTATCTTCCTGACTGCACGGGCGAATCCGAACGATCTCCGCGTTGGGATGAATCTGGGTGCAGACGATTATCTCACGAAACCTTTTCGCGTACCGGATTTGCTCAACGCCGTTCAATCACGCCTTAAAAAATACGAACAGGAGAAAATTCAGGCAGATACTCGTTTGGAAGAACTTCGTAATAGCATTAGCTTATCGCTTCCCCATGAATTTTTGACACCAATTACAGGTATTTTAGGTTGCTCAGAGTTGCTGCTCACAAGCTACGACATGCTTACCCGCGATGAAATTATGGAGATGCTCACACAACTGAGTACGTCAGCGCGACGACTCAGCCGACTGACCCAAAACTTTATCCTCTACGCACGACTTATCTCCGTGAGCTTAGACAAAGAAAACGAACTTCTTCGCAAGCATCTTCTTGGCGAAGACACCACTGAAGCCGCAAAATCCGTTGTAATTGATGTTGTATCAACAAAAATCGCTCAAGACCATCGTGATGCCGACATCTCCATTACCAGCGATCATGACGATGTCACTGTACGGATTCGCCACATTTATTTGAATAAAATTATTGAGGAAGTCATTGACAACGCTTCAAAATACTCACATCCGGGTTCACCCATCAACGTTGTTACGGTGGTCACGCGGACGGTATTCATCTGTACTATTAGCAACATTGGGCGTTTTATGACACCGGAACAAATAGCATCCATTGGCGCTTACACGCAGTTTGACCGCAAAATTTACGAACAGCAAGGTTCCGGTTTAGGTTTGAGTATTGCGAAAAAATTATTGGAATTGCACAACGGCGAACTCAATATCCAAAGCGATGAAGGTCAAACCATTGTCGCCTTCAGCATCCCACTCGCTTAAAGAACTCTGCTTTTCATCGTAGAAAACACACTCATCATCCACATTCTTCCAAAGTATGAGACAATTTCTTTCCGTCGCAGATGTGTCGGACGTTTCCTCTATTGTGCAGGAAGCATTGGCACTTAAACATGCTCCCCACACCCATGATAAGCTTGGCAATCATAAAACGCTCGGATTACTTTTTTTCAATGCAAGCCTTCGTACACGTGTTAGCACCCAGAAAGCTGCACAGAATCTGGGCATGAACGTCATTGTCGTTAACGTCGGAACGGAAAGTTGGAAATTAGAATTTGGCGAGGGTGTGGTGATGGAGGGCGACACGGTAGAGCACATTAAAGAAGGCGCAGCAGTGTTGGGGCAATATTGTGACATCCTCGGTGTACGAGCATTTGCAGGCTTAACAGATCGCGAAATGGATTACAGCGAAAACATCATGTGCAAAATTATCCGCTACGCGGGCGTTCCCGTGCTAAGTTTGGAGTCGGCAACACGTCATCCTTTGCAATCACTCACCGATCTTATGACCATCACCGAGTTATGCCAAAAACCTCGCCCGAAAGTTGTTCTTACGTGGGCTCCGCATCCAAAGGCGCTTCCGCAGGCGGTTCCGAACTCGTTTGCCGAGTGGATGCGCTGCGCTGATGTGGAATTCGTCATTACACACCCCGAAGGCTATGAACTTGCAACGGAGTTTGCAGGCGATGTTCCTGTGCTTTACAATCAAGACGAGGCACTTACCGGAGCGGACTTTGTCTATCCCAAAAACTGGTCATCCTATCGTAACTACGGCGCTGTACTCTCGCAGAATCGTAATTGGACGCTCACAGCAGCAAAACTCCTTCAAACAAACGCCGCAAAGGTTCTTCATTGCTTGCCCACGCGGCGCAATGTGGAAATCGCCGATGATGTATTAGACAGCCCCTCATCGGTTGTTATTCAAGAAGCAGGCAACCGCGTTTATGCTGCACAGGCAGTGTTGAAGAGGATGTTAGAAACAAATTTTTAGGAATTGTGCCGATGAAGCGTCTTTTTGTTATCAAAATTGGTGGCAATGTTATTGACCATTCGCAAGCATTAAAGCGCTTTCTAAGCGATATTGCAGCTATCACCGAACAAAAAATCATCGTGCATGGTGGCGGCAAAATCGCAACGAATATGAGCGCCAAACTCGGCATCGAAACACGAATGGTGGACGGGCGACGCATTACAGATGCCAATACGCTCCAAGTTGTCACAATGGTCTATGGTGGATTGATTAACAAAACCATCGTAGCGGGTTTGCAGGCGTTAGGTTGCAATGCGCTTGGCATGACGGGTGCTGACGCGGGCATTATCAAGGCGCATAAACGAGAGCATCCAACACTTGATTACGGCTTTGTGGGCGATATTGACCACGTAGAGACGGCTCCACTGCGGTTGCTGCTGGATCACGGCATTACGCCCGTGATTGCACCGCTTACAAGCACGGCAACAAATGATAGCACAACAGTAGGCGCTACAATGTTGAATACTAATGCTGATACTATGGCATCAATGCTCGCCTCCGCTCTTGCCGCAGAGTACGCAGGTTATGAGGTAGGGCTTTTGTATTGCTTTGAGAAGCAAGGTGTGCTGGCAGCGATAGATGATGAAGCATCCGTTATTCCTCGCATCACATTTCAAGAATATCAGATACTAAAAGAGCGCGGGGTGATTGCCAAAGGAATGCTGCCCAAAATGGAGAATGCCTTTGCTGCACTTCGCCAAGGCGTATCTTCTGTTCGCATTTGCCATTCGGAGCAGATTATCGAGGCAACACAAGATATGACAACCGTAGGCAGCTGTTTGTCATTAGAATAAAAGCACTCCATTGATGGAGTTTTGATGAACATTAGCACACTTCTCGAACCTTCACGATCATGAATACGACTTGGCATTGGATAGGTAGAAGCCTTCTTTGGGCTATACTATTACATTCTGTACTGGGGATATTATCCACTGTACAGATCGTCGCTGCTGATTCCCTCCAAGAAGTCCGCCATGAACAACAAAATAATACGATTGTTTATGTTTTGTTGGTAGGAATTACTGCCTTACTCATAGTATTCACCGTTATAGGCGTGTTTTTCATTCGCCGCGAACGTCGCTCGAAAACAAGGGTTGTTCAACGTGAACGTCACTTGGCTGCTTTGGTGAACCTACAGTCGGAATTGCTCAAACCGTGCAACACGACAGAAGAACTTTTCACAAGAGTCGTGGCAATTCTCGGCAAAGGATCGGATGCCAACCGCGTGTATATTCTTAAAAACAGTCGTGATGCTTCGGGGCGCTTAGTGATGGACTGTAAGGCAGAATGGTGTATTGATGGTATTTCTCCGCATTGGGAACACCTGCTGCAAGGTTTTCCATACAACAACTTCGAGCAGCCAATGGAAGAAATCTTGAGCAAGAATGGTGTAATTTCCATGCTCGTATCGGAGCTTTCGCCATCTGACCAGCAATTTTTCATACCCAACAATAGTTTGTCTTTTCTACTGTTACCGCTTTTGGTTCATGAAAAATTTTACGGCGTTATTGGCTTCGATAACTGCATGGAAGCACGTGCGTGGGATACTGTAGCAGTAGATTTATTTAGAGCAGCAGCAGCAGCACTCTCGCTCGCACTCGACCGTAATCAAAGCGATACGCAGCTTCAGCAAAACCAAACCATGCTCTTGGAAATGCAACGCTTAGGTAAAACTGCCGGATTGGAAATAGATTTGACGAGAAATCACGCCACACTCACACCGCAATACTACGAAATGCTGGAGTGCCGCCCTGAAGATTTTCCTCACACACTCGAAGGGATTATGTCGCTGATATATCCTGATGATACAGAGAGCGTCCGACAGAGCTTCTTGGCTACTTTGCAACAACCTAATGCGTCGATATCATTTCCAATGGAATATCGTTATATCACCCCAAGCGGCAACGTGAAATATTTTACCAGCGCAGGCAGAATTATTCCTGCCTCCGACGGCACGCCACGCACGATTGTAGCATTCACCCAAGATATTACCGTCCGCAAACGCGCTGAAGAACAAAGAACACTCTCGGAACGTAAGCTCAGAGCCATTTTTAACAGCAACACCGACTCCTACGTTTTATCCGGCAAAAACTACGAAACGCTTGCGTTCAACAATGCCGCATCACAAAGCATTCGCCGATTGTTTGGCGTTGAGGCACAAATTGGTCTGGATGTTATCGAAAACTATGCTTTACCAGATTTCCGCGAAGAGCATCGTGAGAATTTCAAGCGTGCGCTTGCTGGTGAGGTGGTATTTATCGAGCAAAAAAGCCTACTTGCCGACGGAACGCCCATCTGGTATAGTGTGCGCTACTTACCTGCCCACGACGAACAAGGTGAGCTTTTTGCTGTCTCGCTTATTATTTCCGATATCACCGAACGAAAACACACTGAGGAGCGCATCCAAGCTAGTGAACAACAATTTCGCGGCTTAGTATCGAATATTCCGGGAGCGGTCTATCGTTATGCGTCGGATAGCGCCTTTACTTGTCTGTTTATGAGCGATAATTTTGAGCAAATTTCTGGCTATCCTGCATCAGATTTTACACAAAATTCGCAGCGTTCGCTCGCTACTATTATTCATCCTCAGGACAGAAATTACGTTCATAAAACCATCCGCGAAAGTATAGACCTCGAAGAAACGTACGAAATTGAGTATCGTATTTTGCATAAGTATGGCGGCATACGCTGGCTCTACGAAAAAGGGCAGGGCGTGATGAACGATGGCGGAAAACTGCTCTACCTTGATGGCGTATTATTTGATGTTACCGCACGCCGCCAAGCTGGAGAAAAAATGCGGGAATCCGAACAATTCCTTAATTTTCTTCTTAATGCGGTTCCAACGCCTATTTTCGTTAAAAACCGCCGTCACCAGTGGCAATTGATGAACGATGCTTTCGCCCAATTATTAGGTAAATCAAAAGAGCAGCTTATTGGTAAATCGGACTATGAGGGGTTCTCGAAAGAACAAGCATATATTCTTTGGCAACACGATGAACTCACGTTCTCCAAAGGGCATTCGGTTAACGAAGAATTTCTCACGAATGCAGAGGGCAGTATTCGTGCCGTTATCACGCAACGCACGATAGACACAAATGCTCAAGGAAATCAGTACCTTGTGGGAGTGATTACGGATATTACGGAACGGAAACAGATGGAAGACGCTGTCCGACAGGGACGGGCACTTTTGGGGCAAGCACAGGAAATAGCTAAGGTCGGCAGTTGGCAAATTATCCTCAGCACTCACGAACTTCTTTTGAATCCAGAAAATCTGAGAGTCATGGGGTACGACAAGGTAGATTACGAGCGTGTTGTGAGGATGCACATTGCAGAGTTTATTGACCGCTATGTGCATCCAGATGATATAGCATTTTTATACGAACAGTACCAAATGGCGCTTGCAAATAGTACGAATCTAACCTACGCAGCAGATTTTGAATATCGGGTTCGTAAGCCAATGGGCGAATACATGTATGTTTTTGTGCGCTTGCGTATTCTTGAGGCTGGTATTATTGATGGTGTTACTCAAGACATCAGTGAACGAAAACAGTTCGAGCAAGAACTTGTGCTTTCAAGGGATATTGCTGAGTCAGCAAACCGCGCAAAATCAGAATTTTTATCAAATATGAGTCACGAGATTCGCACACCGATGAATGCTATTTTGGGGTTTACGGAGCTTCTGAAGCATTCTATCCATGACACAACATCAAGCGACTATCTGCGGGGAATCAGCATTGCAGGACGAAATTTGCTTAGTCTTATCAACGACATTCTGGATTTATCGAAGATTGAAGCTGGTCGCATGGGAATACGCTACAAACCAACAGATCTTCGCCTCATCTGTAATGAACTTGAGCATATTTTCTTGGTAAAAACACAAGAAAAAAGATTGGATTTTAGCGTAACTATCAACCCAAATCTTCCTAACGGCTTGTATTTGGATGAAGTTCGGCTTCGCCAAGTATTATTTAACCTTGCGGGCAATGCTGTAAAATTTACCCAGCACGGATTTGTTCGCATGAATGTGGAAGTCGAGCGTCATAGCGACGACCCACACATCGTTGACCTCCGTTTTGAGATAGTAGATAGTGGCATTGGTATTCCAAAAGACCAACAAGAACTTATCTTCGAGCCATTTCGTCAGCAGGAAGGACACAATACGCGGCGCTTTGGTGGTACGGGACTTGGGCTAACCATCACAAAACGACTTGTGGAGATGATGGATGGTCACATTAGCCTTAGCAGTACGCTTGGCAACGGTTCATTATTTACGGTTGTGCTGCCAAATGTCGCAACGGCAATCATTGCCAAGCACGAACAACACAGCGATGGCGATGATAGCGAAGTAGGTCACATTGTCTTCACTGGTGGAACGGTGCTGATCGTGGACGATATCGAATCAAGCCGTACTATCGTCAAAAGCCTCATCGAACAACACAGCCCCAATAATAGAGTTAATCTTCTCGAAGCTATTAATGGTCGAGAATCCGTAATGATGGCAGAACAGTTTCACCCCAGCGTCATTTTGATGGCGATTCAAATGCCTGTTATGGATGGTTTTGAAGCAACCGAGCATATCAAGCATCAGAGCGCACTACAAGCAATTCCCATTATCGCTTTGAGTGCTTCGGCAATGGTAAGTGATGGGCAGAAAACTCGTACTAATAGTAGCCGTGACTTCGATGGTTATCTTCTCAAACCTATTTCGGAAAATGCGCTTATTAAAGAACTGGTGCGTTTTTTGCCTCACACAACCATCACACCACAACGAACAATGGCAGCGCCAAATCGGTCACCATTGCAGAGAGAAAGTATTCGTGCATTGTGTCCGCCGGAACTTTTAGGACGCTTGGATACAGCGGTAACTCAACGCTGGAAGATTATCGAAGAAACAATGAATAATCTCGACATTGAAGAATTTGCCGAGCAGCTTACAGCACTTGGAAAGAAGTACGATATCGAACCACTCTGTCGCTACGGCACTGAACTATACTCGTATGCAGCATCGTTTAAAATTACAGAGATGAACAACGTTTTCGAGGAATTTCCGAACCTTATCGCCGATACCCCACAATGAATACAGCCACTTTCGCTCTCTACTCTAACGCACTCAATCTTCTAAAGCGTTTGATAGAAACGCCGTCGTTCAGCCGCGAAGAAGACAAAACGGCAGACTTGATTCAAGAATTTCTGCACGAACACCGCATTCCTACTGAACGACAAGGCAATAATGTGTGGTCGTGTAATCGGTACTACGGCGCGGCAAGACAAACTATACTGCTAAACTCCCACCACGACACGGTAAAACCCAATCAGGACTGGACCCTCAACCCCTTTGAACCACTTATACAAGACGGAAAGCTCTACGGGCTTGGCAGCAATGATGCCGGCGGGGCGCTTGTCTCGTTGATCGCAACGTTCGTTCATTTCTACGAGCGTGAGGACCTGCCGTTTAATATTGTTCTTGCTACAACGGCGGAGGAGGAAATTATAGGCAAAGACGGCGTGGAATCTATTCTTCGAAAGCTGGGACGTTTAGACGTAGCTATCGTTGGCGAGCCGACGGAATTGGCTATTGCTATTGCCGAAAAAGGCTTGGTGGTGTTGGATTGTACGGCTCATGGAAAATCCGGTCACGCCGCTCGCACTGTGGGTGTTAATGCTATCAGCGAGGCAATGAAGGACATCGCATGGTTTCACTCGTATCAGTTTCCTAAAGAATCAGAATTTCTCGGTCCAGTAAAAATGACCGTAACGATGATTCAAGCGGGAACCCAGCACAACATGGTTCCCGACCAATGCACATTCGTGGTGGACATTCGCACAACCGATGCCTACACAAATGAAGAAGTCGTGGAGATTGTCCGCCAACATGTTGGGTGCAACGTGCAACCACGCTCCACGCGATTGCGCCCCTCGCAGATTGACATCCAGCACCCCATAGTGCAAGCAGGGAAAACACTTGGTATGACAACGTTTGCCTCGCCGACTATGTCGGATCAAACAGTGATTCCCGTGCATTCCATCAAGCTCGGTCCCGGAAGGTCGGAGCGGTCACACACAGCAGACGAATTTATTTATCTTCATGAGATTGAAGAAGGCATTGCGACGTATATTCAACTTTTGGAACAATACTGCTCAAATTACTGACTTGTAACCGCGTAAACGCTTGATTTTGCGCCACCGAAATGGTATATTGTTTGCATTCGGATATGTAACGTACGTCACGACACTATGGCTTCATGCTATAGGAAAACTCCCATCCAATACACACTGACTTAAAACTGACTGATGGTGAATCATGGGTTATTATTTTGAGCAATTTGAACATCGTATGCCGCCACCGCCGCTTCCATACTCAGCTGCGCGTGAATTGCTTTGGCAATTTTTAGCAACAATGGCACTCGCATTTGGCGCGTGGTATGTTGTTTGGCGTTGGATGTCGTCGCTCAATCACGATGCTCTTTGGTTCGCTATTCCGCTCGTAATGGCGGAAACGTTTTCGCTCATTGGTTTGGCAATTTTTGTGTTCAATCTCTGGAAAACCGCGGATTATCCGCAGCAAGCACCGCCATGCACCATCAACGAGTGCTCTCATACACCAGTCCATACAGAGCGCCCAGTGGCAGTTGATGTATTCTTTCCTACCTATAACGAAGACCCAGACCTTGTGCGCTTGAGCATTCTGGACGCAAAAAAAATTCACTATCCATACCCAATAGATCTCAAAATTTTCGTGCTGGACGACGGCAAACGTCCAGAAATGCAGCGCGTTGCTGAAGAAGAGGGTGTAGGCTACATCACGCGCAACAACAACATGGGATTCAAAGCCGGAAACCTCCGAAACGCTATGGAACAGACATCTGGTGATTTTATTGTTATTTGCGATGCCGATACACGCCCTTTCCCGACGATTCTTGAACACACACTTGGGTATTTCCGCGACCCCGACGTAGCATGGGTGCAAACGCCGCATTGGTTCTACGATTTAACGGAAGGAACGCCCCTTCGACAAGTTTTCAAACGCTATCTATCGTATCCGGGGTATGCTCTTGGTGCTGTTATTGAACGTTTGATGGGTTCGGTCATGGTCGGACAAGATCGTTTTTGCAACGACCCCAAGCTCTTTTTTGACATTATCGAGCGCCGCCGCAACTGGGCAAATGCGTCGTTTTGCTGCGGCGCAGGTTCTATTCATCGGCGCGAAGCCGTGATGGAAGCCGCAATGAAGACGTATGCAGATTCGGTGGACGGCGAAGTACGCCGTTTGACCAAAGATATTCACGATGAAGAAATCCTGAGTGATATGTCCGATGCGGTGCGCCGTGAATTGGCGCTTGAAACAGAAGTAACGCCATATAAATTTCACGTTTCGGAAGATATTTACACATCAATTATTCTGCACTCCTACGAAAATCGGCAGTGGAAATCCGTGCATCATCCCGAAGTCGAATCAAAGATGCTGTCGCCACAAGACCTGTTAAGCTGGACCGTTCAGCGTTTTAAGTACGCTGGAGGCTCGTTAGATATTTTCTTTCACGACAATCCGATTTTCCGCAAAAACCGCCTAACGATGGCACAACGCCTAATGTACATGGCAACGTTCTACTCGTATTTTGCGGGATTATGGAATATAGTGTTTTTGATTGCGCCGATTATCTATCTGTTCACGGGCATTCCGCCCGTAAGCTGCGATACGACGGAGTTTATGAAGCATTTTCTGCCATTTATTGTGCTGAACGAATTAGCATTTATGGTGGGAATGTGGGGAATCTCAGGCTGGGCGGGTATGGCAAGCTATTTATCATTCTTTCCGGTGAATCTGCGGGCGCTATGGACGGTGGCTCGCGGTGAAAAAATCAAATTCCCCGTCACCCCGAAAGATAGGCAGGAAGGCACATTCATTGAGTTGGTTATCCCACAGCTTGTGATAATCGGACTCACCGTTGCAGGGCTTATCTATACCGGAGTAATGATAGCACTTGGGAAGGCTCATAACTACAGTGGCTTCGTAACTAATTTGTTTTGGGGAACTATTAACGTTGCGGCATTGAGCGGCATTGTGGCGGCTGCGTTTTGGAAACCGCCTGCGGACACAACGGCGTAAAATATAAGCATTATGAGATTAAAAAAAATGTGAACCAGCCATTCTCGATTTCTACACAAGAATTATGACGACATCTTTTTTACCATGTGCGTTATTTGTTGCGTGTCATCCTGACGATATTGAAATCGGCACGGGCGGAACAGTTGCTCGTTTGGCAGCAACAGGTTGGAATGTTTGGATTTGTATTTTGACGAATGAACGCAACACGGATGTTGCTGCACAACGCAAAACTGAAGCCATTGCTGGGGCAGCAGCATTGGGTGTGGTAGAAGAGCAGATGATATTTTCGGGTTTCCCTGACGGTGATTTAATATGTAATGCAGAAACAGTGGGAACACTCCGTAAAATCCTCCATGAACGTAACTGCGAACCAGACATCGTATTCACGCATACGAAGGCGGACAGCCATAACGACCATCGTGCCGCAAACGAAATCACGATGTCCACATTCCGCAAAAAGCCGATTTTATCATACGCGGTGGTGAATTCACTTATGCTATCTGAGTTTTCGCCCAAAATTTTTATTGAAACTATTCCGTACCATGACCAGAAGATACGAGCGTTGCAAGCACACACTACCCAAGCAATGCGTATTGACTACGGAGCCATCGAACGCCGCATTAAAGCATATTCGGAGCCATTAGGGTTGCAGGAAGCAGAACCTTTTGAACTTTCCGTACAAGAAGGAGCCGAAGACATGCTTTTTCTCGTACAAAGTTTGAACGACTGCCCATTTCACAACTTCTGGTATCCGCTCATCAGCAATCAAATGCTGACTGTGATTCATTCCGTACCTGTTCCGCGCCGCAAAGAGCAATGGGTTTCCACAGCGAATAAAGAACAAGAGGGCATTCAACGTTTGTTCCAGATGTTCGCACAGTTGTGGAGCGACCGCAATCCCGTAGAAAATTATCGTTCCGATGCTGCGAACGCCGAAAAAATGCTCTGGAACTCGAATATTATCCTCAGTGGAAGCGCTGCATCGAACGGCTTGACGCGGCATTATTTTAATCATTTTGAAGGCATTCGGTACGTAATTGATTATACCATGCCGGATTACCGCGATATCGTAGTGTATGACCGCTTGACGGGTCAGAAATCACGCTCCGTCTATGAAGAAGATGAGTTCGGGGAACGAAGCGTCGTACAAGACATTGGCATCTTGACGATTATGGTAAATCCGATGCGTCAAACTCGGTATATTATTGGATGTATGGGCATTCATGGAGGCGGTACGCTTGCTTGTTTTGAAGCTATTTCCAATAGAGAATTTCTCAAACAATTAAGTAGCATGATGGCTCTGCCGCCACGCGGTAATTGTGTTGGTTATCAGGTGCTTGTGGATTATCGTATTCACAACAATACTGTAACCATCCGTGAGGAAAGCCTTCATGCAATCACAGCAAATATTTAGAACCATAATTTTTTGAATGTTAGGAGTCACGATGACGTTCACCGAAGGTCTTATAGCAGCCCGCAGCAGAATTATCTTTTTGTTCGGCTTGGCAACAGCACTGGCGCTCATTGTCTGGCTCGAAGGTGTGAATATTGGCGCAGTAGGTAGTACAGCATCACGTACAGCTACTAATGCAACTGCAACGTTCACTATCGAACACACTGCCGCCGTTCAGCCCATAGCGCCAACGGCGCTCACGACGGAAGAACAAGGGTTTGCGCGGATTGCGTGGAAATATTTCGAGAATAATTATCAGCCAGCAACAGGGTTGGTGAACTCTGTGGATAACTATCCCGCCTCGACGATGTGGGATACTGGTTCGTATTTGCTTGCGGTGTTGTCAGCGCATAAACTCGGGATTATTTCTGAATCCGTGATGAATGAACGCTTGAAAGCCGCATTGCAAGCGCTCGCCACACTCCCGCTTTTTGACAACGAACTACCGAATAAGTCTTACAACACGCTTACAAAAGAAATGGCAGATTACGCCAACAACAAGACACCACGCGGTATTGGCTGGTCGGCGATTGACGTTGGGCGTTTGTTTGTGCCGTTGCATATTATTGTGTGGGAGCATCCGAAGTTTGCTGCCGCTGTACGCGAGATTTTGCAACGCTTTACATTCACTCATGCTGTGCGTGATGGCATTCTTTACGGGGCAACGTTGAACGATAGCAATGCTACGATTCACACGCAGGAAGGGCGTATCGGTTACGAAGAATACGCCGCAAAATCCTTCTCCCTGATGGGAACAGACGTGTTTGAGGCATTAAAATATGACGATTTTTTGCATTACGAATCTATCTACGGCATCAACATTCCGACGGATAAACGTACGCCCGACCGCTACAAAGCATTTAATTATGTCGTAAGTGAATCGTATATTCTGGACGGATTGGAATTTGGCTTTGATGCCATTTCCCGCGAGTTTGCTTTTCGTGTCTATAAAGTGCAAGAAGAACGCTTCAACAAAACAGGTGTTCTGACGGCGGTAAGCGAAGACAATATTGACGTAGCGCCGTATTTCGTTTACAATACTGTCTTCACCGCCGGCAAAGCGTGGAGTTGCATCACGGACAAAGGCGAGGACGTATCACAGTTTAGATCTATCAGCACTAAAGCTGCATTTGGCTGGTACGCGCTCTACCAAACGCCGTACACGCAAAAACTGATAGATGCCGTGAAACCCCTCAACGACCCCGCGCGTGGCTGGTACTCGGGGCTGTACGAAGCAACGGGTAAGCCAAATAAAGCTATCACTGGCAATACAAATGCTATCATTTTAGAAACACTGTGTTACAAAAAATTTGGCAAACATATTCAACTTGTACACTAAATGCAGTGACTGAATACCTATAGTATTTTTTTGATTGTCATGCCAACGAAGGTCGGCATCCATGACGTTCTACAAGTCAGTGGATTCCAGCAGGAGTTTATCCCAGCGAAGGCTGGGGCTGGAATGACGAAAAAGTTCTGTATTTGCAGAACGATGTACTAAACCCAGGCATAGCACGTCCAAAACACTACAATAATATCACTTATACAGCTTTCTGGAACACTATGAAACGACATATCCACATATCACCACTTCTTCTCAGTCTGTTTTGTTTTGTACTTCAAACGACAGTTCCCGTATTTGGACAAATCAAGAGCAATTATGGCAATCATCCGGGCAGAAATGGCGCGTTGAGCGCCCGCGAGATGGAAATGGCACGGACGGCATGGAAATTTTTTGAGAAGAATTATCAGCCCCAAACAGGGTTAGTGAATGCTGGCGACCAATATCCTTCCACAACAATGTGGGATATTTCCGCATATTTAGGAGCACTTGTCGCAGTGGTGGAACTTGGTATTATTGATCAAAATACCTTCGATGGGCGTGTCACAAAACTCTTTGACTCATTCTCGAAAGTTGAGCTTTTTCAGAACGAACTTCCGAATAAATGTTACAACACCATTACGCTTGAAAAGGTGAATTATGCTAATCAGCCGGGAGAGATTGGTTTTTCGGCGATAGATTTGGCACGGTTTCTTATTTGGGCGAAAATTATTAAAGAACGGCATCCACAACACGCAGACCGCATAGATTCATGTGTTTTACGGTGGAATTTCAAGAATGTGATTGACAGCACGGGACAGATGTATGGCGCATTTAGCGAAGGCGGTCAGGTGAAATATGTTCAAGAGGGTCGGTTAGGTTACGAAGAATATTCCGCTAAAGGCTTCCAACTTTGGGGATTCGACACACGCCGCGCCGCCAAGCCCGAGCCATACGATACGCGGAGCATCTATGGCATAGAAATTCCCTACGACAAACGCGACCCGCGCGTGCTTGCTGCACACAATTATGTGGTCTCAGAAAGTTATGTCCTTGACGGTATTGAAATGAACTGGGATACAGCATTAGACGATGTTTCTACTGATATGAAGCACACCGACCCAGTTATTGCTGAGTTTGCCGAGCGTATTTACAAGGTGCAAGAAGAGCGTTTCCGTCGAACGGGCATCATGACTGCTCGCACGGAACACCAACTCGACAAAGATCCGTATTTCGTGTATGACGCAATCTTCACCGACGGCTATCCGTGGAATACTATCACTGAGCCGGGTAAATACGTACCTGAGTTTGCCGCCGTTGCGCTCAAGGCAGCGCTTGGGCTTTGGGTGTTGTGGGACACAAAATATACTGATAAACTTTTTGAGTACATTAGTAAAGCATTCGACCCACAAGTGGGTTACTACGAAGGCATTTACGAAAAATCTCAGCAGCCCATCAAAGCATTCACAATGAATAACAACGGCATCATGCTTGAAGTACTGCTCTACAAAGTCAAAGGAAAATTGCTGCGGTTCTCTGGTCGAGAAAGCAAGTGGGACAAAGCCATCAAAGAGCGTGAAGTACGACCTGAGAGCTTTATTCTTCAACGTCAAATAAGCAAAGCAATACCACCAAAAGCAAAAAAGTAGCACGAGATACAATGAAATGCCCAAGTTCCGCACATTTTGCACGTACACGACAGTCGTTCTTACAGCCAGCACAATAGTGTTTGTGCTGTGTGTATGTGGTTGCGGTGTGGTTGTGCGTTCTGTGGGTGAAGGAATTGAAAACGTCGGCAATTCGCTTAAAGAAGGCCGGCGTGGTACACTCACCCCCGAAGAGCAGTTCTGGGCAAAGACGGCGTGGAAGTACTTTGAGAACAATTATCATCCCAAAACTGGATTGATAAATGTGAAAGACGGTTTTCAGCTCGCCACTATGGCAAGCGTCGGAGATTATCTTCTTGCGTTGATTGCTGCACGGGATTTTGAGATTATTAGCCGTCATGAGTTTGATGGGAGAATGAGCGCTATTCTGAGCTTTCTCAATAACATGCCGCTCTTTAACAATGAATTGCCCAATCTTAATTACAGCGCGAACAACGGATGGATGAGTAATTATGCCAATCAACAGGGTGAACTTGGTTGGTCAGCAATGGACATCGGGCGGTTGATGGTTGCGCTACGGATTGTGCGTGACCGTTATTTCGAGTATGGAGAATATATTGATCGGGCGGTTCTGCGTTGGAGTTTCTGCAACGTTATTGATTCGTTAGGAAATTTATATGGTGGCACACGGGTAGGCGACCGCATTGAGCATTACCCCGACGGCAAGCTCGGTTGGAAAGAGTATGCTGCACGCGGCTTTCAGGCATGGGGCTTCCCAACCCAAAAATCATCCTCGCTCGACCCTGTAGATGTTATCCGTATGTATGATATAGATTTGATGTTCGATGGCGGCGACGAACGTGAAAGTAACGGCAACAATGCGCTTGTGACGCTGCCGTTTTTATTCGACGGGATGGAATTTGGCTGGGAAAATGTTGGCTATATTACAACCGACAAGCGCTATGTTACTCAGGCGCAGTCCGTGTATGAAGTCCAAAAGCGACGCTACGAGCGCGAAGATATCTTCACAGCCCGTACCACCCGCATTCTGCCCGAAGAGCCGTACCTGATCCATGATGCAATTTTCTCTAATGGCAACAAATGGAATACCTGTTCCGAAGACGGTACGTATTATCCTCAGTTTTCGGCAGTGTCGGTCAAAGCCGCCTTCGGAATGTGGGTTCTCTGGAAAACTGCCTATACCGACAAGCTAATTATGGTGGTGAATCTACTATTTGACCCGGAACGGGGCTGGTTTGAGGCACGGTTAGAGCGAAGCGGTGAGGTAGAACGCAGTATTACGCTGGCAACTAATGCGATGATCTTGGAGTGCCTTTATTTCAAGAAGAACGGTCGCATCTATCAACCTATCGGCAATTCGGACTATTTCTATAATATTTATCTGCGCGACGAATTTAAGAATTTCAATAAATGTTTTCCAACAAAGCGGGAATGAGAGAATTGTTGGTACGCACTATTCTACAAACAAGATTTCATCTGCTGTGCATCGTCTTGATTGCTTGGGGGACGTTGACGACGAACGCGCTGGCAACGACTGCAACGATAGAATTTTCTGGGTTCCGTTGGCGGATAAAAATGTCAAATGAGCCTGTAAGCCCCGGTAACAATATCTTTTCTAACAATGCCGCCAATGTTTTTGTTGATACCAAAGGAATGTTGCATCTTCGCATTACAAAGCGTGAAGATATTTGGACATGCGTGGAATTGGCGTGTGACACTACGCTTGGCTACGGTGATTATGTACTTTACACAAACAGCCGTGTGGACAATATGGACCGCAACATTGTCCTGAGTATGGACATCGGCACTGAAACCAACAAACAGCCTGATGACGACGTGGAACCGCAACCGGAACTGGCTATCCGCTTCACAAAATGGGCAGCGAAAAGCAGCATCAATTCGTTAGTTTATACGGTGAAACCCACTCGCAAAAAAGAACCAATTGTACATTATCCACAGTTTCCATTTGTTATGAGTGGCGATTTTTCTACACACGTGGCGAAATGGCGTGAACATGACATTACATTTATCAGTTATCATGATCACGGAAACCCATCGCCTTGGGTGGGCGACCGTTGGCGGTTTCCACCGCAGGCAGCAGATTCATTGCTCGTGCCTACCCCCTCGAAATCAAGCACCGTGCGGATAGGTTTGTGGCTCATTGGCACGACAAAAGAAACGAGTAAAAATGCTCCTGCAAAAAATAATACTGTAGAAGTAGTTCTTTCGCGCTTTGAATTTATGCGGCTCCTCAGCCCGCCACGCGGCGGCTACATTAAACGATAAAACCCAAACGCTTTCACTACACACAAATCCTAAACGCTCTTTGATGAAACCCATTGTATTCATAGCGCTTCTTTTTAGTCTGTATGCAGCACCTATCCTTGCTACTGACCCAGCCCGCGCTATCACAAAATATGGGTTTATGAGTGTGCAAGGGTATCCGTTTGCTTCCACAATGTCGCAGAAATCTATTCCTGACAAAAAGCAACAAACTGAAGATGAAACGTGGGAAAACATCCTCAAAAATATGACAACCTCATTCTCATTGCCATTAAGTGATTTAGGCAAAAAAGATGCGGCTACCGATGGCGTGAGCATTGGTCTGGGGTTCAGTCTCCCGCTAAAAGCCAAAGCTAATCCCACAGGAACACAAACGCAAGGCGAACGGTTGGTGGGAACTTCCTTCAGTGCTTCAATCACCTACACGCCTCTTAGTTACTGGTTTATCAGCGTGTCGTTTATGAAGTATCTGAATGAAGGCGCACGGAATCCGTGGGATCCCGATTTTTCCTATCGTTTTGGCTATGATGATTGGCATCCGTACACGTTCAGTTTGGTATATTGGAGTACGGTGGGCAATAAGTTTAATGCAAGCGAAAATCGTGGAAAAATCACCCATCTGAGCGAAGGGACGTGGACATTAGGTTGGAAATTTCCGGCGGCAAAATTTTACGAACAGTGGTGTACGCTGGACGAAAGTAGTGCGATTGGTCACAGCCTGAGCCTAAACCTCACGCCCACTTACACCGCTGGTGTAGAAGAAAAATCGTGGAAAACATCGCTCTGCTTGGGAACCAAATACACAATTTACAAATCTTTCTACCTGACGTTCTCTCTCTATTATTACCCGATTGCGGGACAGCAGCAAGACTGGGACCCTGATTTCACATACGGTTTTGGATATTTTGACTGGCACTCGAATACTATAACCGTCCAGTACAATAATTACGCCGGCAATCGTTACCCTTGGCGATCAACGTCGGCTTCAAATGGTAGTTTTTTAGATGGCTCCTTGTCGCTTTCGTGGAGTTATTCGTTCTGACATTATTTTATATTTTTTCGATAGTGCCGTTTACAGACCAGATGGTGTAATTTGCAAGAATGTCGGTTTTGACCAATTGTTTGTGACCAACTGATGCTTATTATGAATACCGTTTATCTTTCCGTTGTCATTCCCGCATACAACGAGCAAGCTCGCATTGCCGATACGCTCTACATTGTGAAGGATTATTTGTCAAAGCAATCCTATAGCAGCGAGGTTATTGTTGTGGATGACGGAAGTACTGATATGACCACGGAAGTCGTGCGGACGATTGACATTTACAGCAATGAAATGAAAAGCCAAGAGGTAAGTGTTATCCTTGAAAACGTCAAAAATGTAGGTAAAGGTTTTTCTGTTGCACGCGGAATGCTCAAGGCAAATGGCAGGTTTGTTGTGTTTACCGATGCCGATCTTGCTGCTCCTATGGATAATATCGAATCGTTTTTTCCGTATTTGGAACAGGGGTTTGATGTTGTGATTGGTTCGCGACGCGTGGGCAATTCGGATGTTAAAAATAAGCCACTGTATCGCAGAATTATGAGCACGGGATTTAATACATTTGTATCGTTGATTGCTGTACGAGGAATCAGAGATACCCAATGTGGCTTCAAAGCATTTACCAACGAAGCGGCTCACGAGATAGCTCGCCTACAAAAGACGTACCGCTTCAGTTTCGACGTAGAACAGCTTTATCTGGCGGACAAACTCGGCTACAGCATCAAAGAGATACCCGTCCATTACGTTCATCAAGAAGGTTCAACGGTCAATCCCTTCAAAGCAGCGCTTCAGATGATCGTAGATGTTTTGAAAATTCGTTTTTTACACAAGAACCTTCGCCACCGTCAACGAGCTAATGATAACGTACGGTCGTGAATTGTAAAACAATAGGAAACATATGCGTGAGACTTCTGTTCTTGAAAATATGACGACAAAAACACTATCCAGAGAGGATGCCCTTGTTCAGACGGAGCGTATTCTCAGACAACTAATGCGAAGTGGTGTTTCGGAAGCAGAACTTATCCGACAGTTTTTGACGTTTAAGCGAGGACTGCCGTTTATTACGCTCGACCGCGCCTGCACGGTGGGTGACGGCATTGAGCGTATTCAACCGAATGATGAATCTCGCTTACTCTCGCTGTGTACCAAGGCCATTGCCGCTGGGCGGGTAATGAAGTTCGTACCTGCCTCTGGTGCTGCTACGCGAATGTTTAAGTCTTTGATTACGTTGAATGAACGACCAGAACTGACAATAGCGACTTTACAACTCGGCGCAAACGAGGGAAATGCGGATGATATTTTCGGCGTAAAGTTTTTCCAGAATATTTATCAGTTTGCTTTTTTTTCGTCGCTACAACACGTCATGCAGGCTAATGGCTACGATATATATGTGTTTTTGGCCGAGGGAAAATACGCCAAGATTCTTGAGTATTTGCTGACGGAACGGGGCTTGAATTATGCACACTTACCCAAAGGTTTGATTGAGTTCCATTCATACAGTGATGCTACGGGAAATTTTACTCGTACGCCTATTGAAGAACACCTTGTTGAAGCCCTTGAATATACAAAGGATACGCAGCAAAGCACACAACACGGGGGGGCTATTGCCCGTGTGCATTTCACGATTTCGCCGGAGCATCGGGAAGCGGTTGAGTACCATATAGCTACAGTGCGTGGTCGGAACGAAGCCGCCACAGCAACGCTCGATATTCGTTTCTCGCAGCAAAAACAATCCACAGACACCGTAGCCGTGACCTCTGAAAATGAGCCATTTCTGAGTGATGATGGCTTACATTTCCGCCCTGCCGGACACGGCGCATTATTAGAGAATCTGAACGATTTGCAGGCAGATATTGTATTCATCAAAAACATTGACAATGTTGTTCCTGACCGCATCAAATCTGAAACGTATCGCTTTAAAC
Organism: Candidatus Kapaibacterium sp.; assembly: GCA_025358765.1. Taxonomy (GTDB): domain Bacteria; phylum Bacteroidota; class Ignavibacteria; order Kapaibacteriales; family UBA4661; genus JANYIG01. Next base: position 9,532 of record JANYIG010000134.1, on the reverse strand, counting down.
GGCTCTTATGCGGATATTTGGTGGAGCTTCAAAATGCAGTCTTTAAGTACCTCTGGGTTTTGGAAAGCGGAAGTGTTTCGGAAAATGTTCTTCAGGAAATTCTTGATTTTGCACGTTGGCGGCTCTATATTGAACTTCATAAGACTGTAGAGGAATACACACCGCAGGAGCTTCAAGATTTTCTCTTTGTCAAACTTAATCGTCCGTTGCGGGTGTGCGGTATGGTCAAAAATGAAGGTGAGCCGGGTGGCGGACCATTTTTTGTGCGGGAATCCGACGGTACAACGTCGCTCCAAATTGTGGAAACCGCACAAATTGATAGGAACAAATCAGAACAAAACCGTATATTAGAACAGTCAACGCATTTTAACCCTGTCGATCTCGTTTGTGGTGTACGGAACTATAAAGGCATACCCTTCAATCTGTTACACTACCGAAATCAAAATACCGGATTTATCTCGGTGAAATCTAAGGACGGGCAAGAGCTTAAAGCACTTGAGTTGCCAGGATTGTGGAATGGTAGCATGGCGGAGTGGAATACCGTATTTGTGGAAGTGCCATCAAGCACGTTTCATCCTGTGAAAACCGTCAATGATTTACTTCGCGCAGAACATCAAACAGATAAACACACACCCTTCTTAAGTTTTTATTCGGAGATCATCATGAACCTTGAAACGACCGTTTCCGGTAAAGTCTGTATCGTTAAAGTACAAGATAAACGTCTTGATGCCAAAGTCGCCATTCAATTTAAAGAGAAAATGTCGGAACTTATCAATGCCGATAATTGGTTCTTAGTATTAGATTTATCAAACGTAGATTTCATTGACAGTAGTGGCTTGGGAGCTATCGTAACGAGTCTGAAGATACTCGGACGACGAGGCGATCTCGTGATTGCTGGCGTGAAAAGCGATGTAATGATGATGTTTAGCTTGACTCGTATGGACAGAGTCTTCAGAATTTTTCCGACTGCGACGGAAGCGGTAACCGCACTGACCTAATTCCTTACCGTTCTCCTTACGCTATTCTCCTCATGTTATGAGGTTCCTGTGAATGCAGCATCGCCGCATATCGTATTAACTGCCTCAAGCACATTAGAACACGTCTCGCTCGTGGGCGCTGCTGTGAACGGTATTTGTAGGTCAATTGTTTCGGAGGGTGAAGCATATCAAATTGGGCTTTGCGTTGTCGAGGCGTGCAACAACGTCATCGAACATGCCTATCGTTACGACGAAACACAAACGTTTTCCGTTACCGTAACCTTGACAGCCGAAGAAATTTCCTGCTCAATGCGCTATGGTGGCTATTCTTTTCCCGAAGGTATAAACCTTCCGACACAATTTAATTTTGACCCAAACGATATTGATAACCTACCTGAAGGTGGTATGGGGTTATTTATCATGGGACAGCTTATGGACAAAATCGAAATCACCAACGAGAACAACATAAATATTTTGACGCTGACCAAATTTCTTCATAACAACAAAACTATAGTTGAATAATTTTACCGTATCCTCAACGTTCACGCTCCATTTCGGCACGCACCAACCCAATAAGTGCAATCATTGAGGCATTGTAATCAATCGCATTTTCATTGCTTGAATACGAACGTTCGTCGTCCACATAGCTCAGTAATCCTCTGAATTTTGGTGCGATGTTCGCTTGTTCAAATTCGTTTGCACCACCAGAAAGAAACCCCGGAACGTAGAATCCGCTTGCCCGCGAGAAAAGATGGCAGATGTGTCGTACTGGATTAGCACCCACACCGCTTACAAAACAGAGATTAAAATGATTACGTCCCAACAGAAAATCAAGCTGGTCAAGAGCTGCATTTAGATATTCTCGCTTGCGTGTCAAGTTATATGCTTGCATTAGTACAATACCCTCTTCCGCCGCCATCCGATTCGACCCCCACACAATCCTATCGTTGCCGTAGTAATAGCCGCTCGCTAAGACCCGCTTTAACACACGTTCTGCACGGTTGAGAATTTTTTGTTTGAGTTTTTTCGCCGTAATATTATCCCGCCCTCGTGCGGCTGCCCAGCGAACATAATTCGTCATACCTAACGATGCGGGTGTTTTCCACTCAAAAATTGTATAGTCTAATGAATCTGTCGTTTGACTCAGGAAGCTGTCGTACTCAGGCTTGTGGGTCGTAAGCCAAAGCTCCGTTGCTGCCCAGAATCGGTCATCAGTATCTATTGTCAATTCGTACTCTTGGTCAACTTCGGAAATTAAATACTTCCCAGAACCCGCATCATCACTTGTTTGCCAATCAACCTCCATTTGTGGATGATATTGCAGATACGACCACGCCTTGAGCGCCGCTTGCAAGCAGCGTCCCGCATAATGTGGATTCGTGCGTTTGTATGTGCGAGCTGCGAGTGCCATTGCAGCAGCAAATTTGGCGGTTTCTGGTGTACTGATGCCAAATACATAGCGCTTTTGCGTGTCTGCCTGCGGCACAAGCGGCGGTGTCCAAACAATGCCAGAAAGTTTTCGGTATATTGCTCCGTCACTTCGTTGCATGGTGAGCAACCAATCTAACGCAATCTTCACCTCGTCTAGGACATCGGGAACACGATTTCCACTTTCAGGAATGTGAAGATGGTCGTGAAACAAGTCAGGATGGACTTCGTAAAGCGTGAGTAGCCGTCCAATGGTAATGGCAGTTGTGACGACATATTTGCCGAAATCACCCGCATCATGCCAACCACCCGTTGCTTGAATACGCCTTGAGGCGGGATTGAGGCTATCCGCACGAAATAAAAAGCCGTCCTCCAAATGACATGCGGAATGCTGCACACCCGTGAGGCTATCATTGAGTACAACACCGCATCGCTGGAGATAATACGATCGCATCATAAGGTCAAATGCTGGCGTATAAACATCGCGCCTAACCCGAAACGGGAACGATTGCACATTTCCGACACGGAGAAAGTAGGTTCCTTCGTGTGAAAGTGCCGTAAAATCTATCGTACGTAGCGTATCACCGCTTTGTCCGTCTATCACGAACGTTGAGAGCGAGCATTTCAGCAGAACAGTTTTGGTGGATTGTTCAATAATCTCCGCTATCGGTGACGGGGTTTGGGAACCAATGAACAGCGCTCGTTTTTGAGCATTGGGATAATATCCGATTTGATTGACAACGATGCGTGATGGAAAATAGGGAATAGAATCGGCGGGCGGTGGTTGACGAAGGAATTCGGGTGACCATCTACATGTAGCGAGAAAGCTCACAACCACGAGAATACCCATGCCAATCAGTGTCTTCATAGCTTTTATCTTTTTATGGCTTGGCTTTCAATTTGTAGAGTATCATCTTTCCCACGTTATGACGATTCATCACCTCAGAGTTTACATACGATTCTTCATAGACTTTTTCGTAACTGTGCGGCAAAACGCCCTCTATCAATGTATGCCGTAATTCAAATGGTGCGCTGAGTTCGTTAATATAGACGTAATCAAATTTTCCGTCCCAAATGCCATCTATTACATCCTGTCGCTCAAATTTTCCGTCCAAATTATTGTCGAACCATGTTAATTCTGACATCTGTGGAATACCAAGTTTGGGATAACAATAATAACGGAACAAATACTCATCCTCGCTCATAATTTTTGTTTGCTGCGTACTGTGTTGTAGTATATAGCTAGTAATATTCGTGGTATTCGGATAACTTCGCTCCATTTCCCGTACCTGATACAATGATAATGCCACCATCGCAGCAATAATAAGAATAACTCCTCCTTGAGAAAAGCGATGTTGTTTACGCTCAAAAACCAACTGTCGTAAAAATGCGGCAACCAACGGCACAAGAAATATCACGGCATAGACGGCATGTTTATTGAGTGACACGAGATCACGCCCTCTAATGTGATACACCAGTAATGGCAGCGCACACACGAGCAACCCGATAGCTTGTGGCAAAAGCCCTTTATGCCGCACCACAGACGCACCGACGATTGCTAAAACACCCAACAGCGCTGTATATTGAAGAACAATTCCGATAATTTGTAGATACGTAGAGTTTGGCTGATGATCACCCAGAATTTGATTTTGATACAACAACATGAGATCACCGCGATACCACCAGATATATGAAGCGAGCAACCCTGCTCCAACGCCGAAAAATACTGCTGCTGCTTTGCGATCGCGCCAGAGAATCGCAAGAAAAAATAGAGGTGAATATGCCAATGCAATATATTTGGAAATCACTGCTAAAAAACACAATATGGCACAAAGTACGACATACAAAAGCCGACGCTGACCATCTTCACGAAGTACCAATGCCAAGCACCACAGCGCTGGCATGAAAAATGTCAGACAAACAATGTCATATGTAGCAAATTTGCTAATAAAAATATGCGGTGCTTGTAAACTAAGAAGGAATACAGCAATGAAGGCTGTTGAGCGGTCGTTGAGCAAGTGTTTTATGGCATGATAAAAACTAACAAGCGAGAATATACCTAAGACCATAGCAAACGCCCGTCCTGCGAGGTATCCGCCAAGTTTGTCCGCCACGCCAAAAATATAGAGTGGAATATTTGAGCTGAAAATATACGTTTGCGTTTTCCACTCTACCCCTGAAGTCAATAATCTACCAACAAAAAGGTAATCACACTCGTCCAAATACGGTGTGTTAAAATTAAGTGTCACCCGCAACCATATAACGACCAGCATCGCCACTATTGACGATGCCAGAACAAGAGGTGAAATTGAGCGCCATTGCAATGATGTCACAGTAATAAATTCTCCATAATGAATGATTTAATGCTTTTCAACGGCTAACAACGAAATATCGTCATCAAACTGTGTGCTACCACGCCATTCTATCAATGCGCTCTCGATTTTTTCTAATACATGTTCGATTGGTATTTGCGGCTCTTCGCTCAATAAACGGACGAAACGTTCTTCTGAAAACTGCTCTCCGCCGGGATTCGGACATTCTGTTATGCCATCCGTATAAAGATATAAACGATCGCCCTGATAAAGTGTTTCTGTAAGCTCTTCATAGACCATTCCGGGTAACATTCCGACGGGAAAGCCACCGGAGCCAATCTGCACAACCTCGCCATTTGTGCGAACAAGCACTGGAGCCGGATGCCCTGCCTGGCTCATAGTCACCACACCAGTCTGCGTATTCAAAACGGCATACACCATTGTGAAATATTGCATGGCATCATTTTCTTGCTGCGAACTTTCATTCAATTCGGTAATTACTTGTGCTGGAGGACGAATTTCGTAGTAGGGTGATTGCTCAATGGTATGCTTCAGAATATTCTCACGCCCCCTAATAGAATATTCGGGTGTCAAGATTTTGTGCGTCGTGATAGACATGAGCGCAGAAGCAATACCGTGTCCAGCCACATCTATCATGTAAAACCCTACGTGGTGTTCGTCAAGTTGGAAAAAATTCAGCGTATCCCCAGCCACAAACGCAGACGGCATATACATTCTATCGAACCCGACACCTGCAAACTTATCACGGGCGCTATCCGGCAAGAGTTGGCGTTGGAGGCGGGCGGCAGCTTCCAAATCTATCCGTATTTGAGCGTATGCTTCTTCGAGCTTACGATTGTATTCAACGAGTGTTTGATTGCGCTCCGCTAATTCGCGCTCCAACTGAAGCACCCGCTCTCCAGCGTGAATACGTACTCGCAGTTCATTTTGATTGAACGGCTTGCCGATAAAGTCATCCGCGCCCGATTCTATGCCCTCAATAACCTGCCCTTTTTCGGTGTTTGCTGTAAGCAGTATGATATAGATATAGCGCCCCAAAGCAGCCTTTCGGATTACTTGACAAAGCTCAACGCCCGTCATCTCCGGCATAGACCAATCACTAATCACAAAACTGATGTCTTGGTTTTCTTGCAGCATCTGCCAGCCTTCCTTGCCGTCCATAGCTTCAACAACCTCGTGATTCCATTTTTTCAGAAAAAGCCTCAGACTTAACCGTACATCATCTGAATCGTCAACAATCAATATTTTCATGCGTTTACCCCATTTGTATGATATCCAGACCGTCTTGTTGACATCACGCCCACAGACACGTTGACCAAGCATTTATCAGTGAGATTCCAGAGGTCGGTGGAATATTAAAAATATACGTTTTTCCGACCATTATAGATTTTTATCACTGCTCGGCGAGAAATTTTACTATCTTGCTGGCTTCAAATTTACATTTTTTTTCGCACGTACAAGAACCTTTATCATGAAACTTTGGAGTAAGGAATCATCAGTTGTTCATGCTGATATTGAGCGGTTTACGGTCGGCAATGACCGCACATTAGATATGGTAATGGCAGAGTTTGATGTTCTTGGTTCACTCGCACATACGCAGATGTTAGAGAGTATCGGTTTGCTCACAAGCAAGGAATTGCAAGATATACAACGGGAGCTTAAAGTTCTCCATAGACACATTAAGAACGGTGAATTTCAGATTGAAGAAAGCGTGGAAGACATTCATTCGCAAGTAGAATTGTCGCTAACACAAACATTGGGCGAAACGGGAAAAAAAATTCATAGTGGGCGGTCGCGCAACGACCAAGTGTTACTTGATATTAAACTATTTATTCGCCACGAACTGCGTCTTGTCGTTGAGCGTGTTCAAGCACTTTTTGTACGGCTTCAGAGTTTAAGTGAAACATACAAAGCTGCTTTACTTCCAGGCTACACACACCTGCAAATTGCGATGCCATCATCATTTGGTCTATGGTTCGGCGCTTACGCGGAAAGTCTTGTGGACGATGTGATTATGCTCCACGCCGCATACCGTGTGGCAAACAAAAATCCACTCGGCTCTGCGGCTGGCTATGGCTCATCATTCCCACTTAATCGGCAAATGACAACCGATTTGCTCGGCTTCGAGTCGCTGAATTACAACGTTGTGTATGCTCAGATGGGACGAGGCAAAACCGAACGCATAACAGCACAAGCACTTGCATCGGTAGCGGCAACGCTTGGGAAGTTAGCGATGGACGTGACGCTGTTTATGAACCAAAACTTTGGGTTTATCAGCTTTCCCGATGAGCTTACAACTGGCTCCAGCATCATGCCGCATAAAAAAAATCCCGACGTGTTCGAACTTATCCGAGCTCGATGTAACAAACTTCAGGCGCTGCCAAACGAAATTGCCATGATAACCACGAACCTTCCGTCCGGTTACCACCGTGATTTGCAGCTCCTCAAAGAATCTCTTTTTCCTGCATTTCAAGAACTGCTGTCCTGTCTCGACATCGCAGAATTTGCACTCCAACACATTCGCATTAACACAACAATTCTGAATGATGAACGCTATTCCCATTTGTTTAGCGTCGAAGCGGTTAATCAAAAAGTGTTGGAAGGCGTTCCATTCCGTGATGCGTACAAACAAGTGGGGCAAGACATTGCTGACAATAGGTTTAAAGCACCATCAACCGTTCATCACACACACGAAGGTAGTATTGGCAATCTTTGTAATGAACAAATTCAAATGCTTATGACGACTGCCTTGCAACAATTTGATTTTCAACGTGTGGATGAAGCTTTGGGAGCACTTCTAAGGTAAATTATCGAAATAGCCAAAAAATTTAAGTCGTCAGAGGCAAATAACTACAAGAGCCAAATGATGGTACTTGTCGGAGCAATAAAAAAGAAAACGTTCTGTGTTGTTTTGTTATAGCCTATAGAGTCCATGCGACCGCTCGACCAATTCCTGCAAACAGCAAATAGCTATGATGCTGCGGTCAATGTAGAACGCCTTAGCCCCACTGCATACACCGTGCGCGTGGACAGCGGCTACAGAATCCGACGCACTGCTCCAAGAACATAAACAACTCATTATTGCTCGGTAGTTAGCATAAGCTCGATGTAAGAAAAAGTGTCAAACAGCAATCATAGGGAGTATTCTGAGTTCGTCGGGAATAAGCGTATCGTAATTTTTTTAGAGCCTTTCTCTTATGTTGAACTCACGTTATTTATTATTTGACACAATGGACAACTTTATGATGTCGTTGTGCGTGACCATTCGCCGTACACCACAGCAATTCCGCTACATATACCCCGCTTGATACCATCGTCATATTGAGGGGCAAAGAATATGTCCCAGGCTCCTTCACATCGTTTACTAATTCTATCGCTTGTCGCCCCATCATATCATAGAACCGTACCGTCACTTGTGCTCTCTCCGGCACAGTGTAGGTCACCGTTGCTTGTTCACTCATCGGATTAGGCGCAATGGCAAATGTAAGTATTGGAGCAGGTGACTCCTTCACATCGGTTGGCATTGACCGAAAAATGTAGCGGCGATAATACACATTATTACAGCCGCCAGCTATCGGAATAATATTAACACCTTTTTCCCAGTACCAGAACCAAGGCTGTGCAAGCTCTGTAACCCGTTTCCACGGACCCAATTGCTTGATACGGTCGTTCGTTTGACGAAGTTTAACTGCCAACCGGAAATCAACACCGTATTGTCGTGTCTCAAGGGGGGTTGGTGTGTACCACGCATAGCCATTTTGATACCAGACGGTTTCGATGGGCAGTTTAGCGGCAGCTAATCGCAGCAACAGAGAATCAACATTGGTTTGATTGACCGAAAGGTCAGGTGAAATGCCAACGACGGGGTTATCACGAAGAGATTGGTCATAGACATAGAGTGTTGTATCTCCTTGTTGCCAGGGGAGTTCGTAGTATTCGAGGTTTTCTACTCTTTCCAGATATTGCCATAACTCAGGAAGCAATGCCGTATGGAGAGCTATTTGATTAAAAAATTGGGCTTGTGTGCTAATGAAAGCACGATAAGGAAGTATATTATTTGGTTGAGGAAGTCCTCTAATAGTATCCTCAAAAAAAGTTTTATCAAAGTTTTTTTGAACTAACTGGTTTGGTAGTATTCCCGTACACTCCATATTATGTATTGAAAGTGTTGTAACATCACTTGGAGATGTCATTTGTCCTTTCACAGCAAAATTTGTTGGGGATATACTTGCAATACTTAATAACACTGGCAGCACAATAGGAGAATTAAATACAGTACTGGGATTCTGTGTAACTGATGATTGCACCTCCGAGTATAGACTAAATCCACCTGCACTCCATGCCCGCAAGCGAGCATAGTATCGCACGTCTTGAGGTAAAGTATAAATAGAGAGCTCATGCGTAGAACCTATTTGTTTATACCTTTTGTACAATGGATTCACCCACCAATTCTGCAATCCTGACACAAAAACATTAAAACTGCTATCCACTGCGATATCAAGCATGTACCGCTCAGCCCCCGGCACTGATTGCCATGTTATTGTAATACCAGACTCAGGATAGGATCCAGGTTTGGTACTAATAATTGGTCGGAAAGAAAGCTGTGCAAATAATGATGTCGATATTTGCATCATTATGAATGATAGCACAAGGCTTCAGTACCGTACACATATTTAGAAAAAAAGTTCTTTGAAAGTTGAAGACCATACGCACGTGGCGTAGGTTTGTAGTGGAATCATCACAAACCACCTACAACCCAGCCACGAGCATATGACCAATACGCAATATAGACAA
>JANYIG010000101.1 GCA_025358765.1 Candidatus Kapaibacterium sp. | reverse complement strand
AGCACGAAACTTCAGGAATGGGATGCTCTCACGTGGGCGATGAAGGGTTGTTGTTCATGCGTTACTTTGATAGGTAAATTGCGGACTTCCGTAAGCGTTGTTTGGCGGAAATCATCTTTGTTTGATATTGCCGAAAGATTTAGGTATATGTACGATAGCAATTTGCTATTGAGTAAAGCAAGCAAATAATGTGGTGTAATCGTAACGTCTGTAATCGTGAAAACATAAATATCTTTTTTGACGATAAAATTGTCAGGAGGAATTGTACTCATCAATTGATCACGTCTGTTGATTAGACGACGAATCCAAATTTTTGAACTACCAAAGTATTGTTGTATATAAGATTCGCTATGTTTGCTAACGTCAATCCATTCACTTTGCTCTAATATGTACTCGTATCTTTCAATATTACCCTTGAAATATGGCTGCAAACCAATGTTGCTGGTAGTGATATTTGCGATAATTGGATAACCTGCTTCTACACCACGAGTTGATGAAGTAATTTGTTCTAAAGAAACAAATTGCTCACCTCTAAATTTTTGAGCCAAACCATAAATTGAAGAGTTTGTAGCAATAATCAAATTTTTGTCGTTCAGAATACAACTCACTGAATAATTTGAGCTTTTATGTTCAACGGCTGTAAAATCAGTGATTTTATCATTTTTATCATATCCGTACACATTGATTTCATATTCAGGGACTACATCCATTGAGCAAACAAAAATGCAAGTATCTACATAGGCTTCTTCAAAAACATTAAATGGCAGTGTGATCACTTGACGTAACCTAAACGTACTCAAAAGTTTAGCTCTTGCTTGTTGAAATCTTACACCTGAGAGCCACGAAGTTGGGACGATATAAGCAAATCTGCCACTACGCCGAATAAATTTCTGACAGAGGTAGATAAATGCTAAGTACGATTCCGATGTATCGTAATGTTTCTTTACAAACTCCGCAGTTTTTCCAAACTGCGCACCATACGGCGGATTGCCCACAATCACATCAAAGCCGCCCTGCTGCATGACTTCAGGGAACGCCGCCGCCCAATCAAATGCCGTTTCTCCGGCTACCTTCGGGTCGTCCACGAGCGAGTTTCCGCACCGAATCGTGTGGTCAAGCGTGGTGAGTTCTTTCGAGCGGTCTGCCGTTTTGAGCCAAAGCGAAAGCCGTGTGATTTCAACGCTTTCGGGGTTCACGTCCACACCGTAAATATTGTTTTGCAGAATGTCTTTTTGCAGGTCGCCGGTGGTGGTTTGCCCGAGTTGCAGCCGCGCCAATTCTGCATTCACGCGCTGCCCTTCGGCATAGAGAAAATCAAACACCTGATTCAAAAATGCACCGCTCCCACACGCAGGATCGCACACTTTCACGACAGCAAGTTTCTCGCGGTATGCCGTCCATGCTGCAATGTGCCGTTCTATGGTTTTGTTGTACGTCAAAACGTTCCGTTTGTCGCGTTTGATGCTTTGCCAATCTGTATCAGTGATGGGAGGAAGTGCCTCGAAGCCGCATTCTGCCTTGCGCTCTTCCAAATATCCGCCAATGGTTTCCTGCACGATGTAGCGCGTGATGTATTCGGGCGTGTAGAAAACACCGTCTTTTTTGCGTTTCCCCTTGCTTGCATCGTGCGCCGTTCCTGCAATAGAGGCTTTCAGTTCTTCAATGTCCGTGATGGACTGCTCGAAGATATGCCCCAAGATGTTCACGTTCAGGTCGCTGTCGAAATCATACTTTTCCAGCGCGATAATATGCTCCAGCACACTGTCTTTGATACTCAGAGCATCCAATTCGGCATCATCGGCAAACAGACCGCCGTTGAACTTGTTGATGTGTTCTTCGGGATAGCCTTCGTTGATAGCCGCAAACAAGCCGCGCACTCTGTCCCAAATTTTCGTATCGCTACGGTTGAATTTGTCGCGCTTCACATCGTCCAGAAGCCTCCGAAACGTGCGGCGAGGAATGATTTCTTTATCTTCCACAAAGCACACAAAAATTACGCGGTCGAGCAATTTTTGCGTTTTATTCAGCACAAGCAATTCCGGCGCAGAAGGGTTCGCGGCGCAAAGGTGCTTAAACAGGTCGTTGCGGGCTTGTTTGTATTCGGCGTAAAATTCTTTGGTGATGCGGTCTTCTTCCTTCACCCGTGCAGCAAAGAGTTCTTCGGTGCGGGAAGCAGCCCTGTTTTCCGCCAACGGCAACAGATTGTCGCGGTGCATAAGAAAAAGCAAACGATTGAGTTCATATGGCTCGGTGAGGCGAGAAAGTTCAAATCGTTCGTATTTGGATTGGTCGGAGTGGTGATACAAGCGCAGTTCAAGGTAATTCGAGACAATCACCCATTTGCAACTTCCACCCGCTTTCGGCGCATAGCTGAATGCCTGTTCAACGGGAGTGCGTTTGTCGTTCTGGCGTTTTTGCCCTTTGTCGAGGTCGTGCGAAGCGTCTTTGAGTTCAATAACGGCATAGACACGGGAAACGCTCTCACTTCCTTGCATAGCAAAAAAGCCCAGCACACCATCCGGCACAGAACTATCGGCGTGAGAAGTCTGGTTTTTGGTGAGTGTCCATGCGCCAGTTGCGCGGTTATCACTGAAACCGAGAATATCCCGAAAAAAATGCGCGAGAAATTGCCCGTCTAGTTCGGTTTCTTTGGCGGCAAGAACGCTGCGGTTGTCAATCATGCGCTTCCATTCTTGAGCGCGGAGGAGTGCGCTTTCGGGCGGTTCGGGCAATGATTCAAGATGTTGTTGGAGAGACTTCGGCGAAAAAAGTGGTGTGTGCATGAGAAGAATGGCAATTCAAGGAAAAAACACGGTGCTTACGTTCACGACACGTTGAAGAATAGCACAAAATTACGGTACACGACAAAATCACTTCCAACCCTGACGGATACACGCTTTATCGAACAAGGGAGCATGCTCCCTTGTTATCAGGCTTGGTGGGCAATGTGACAAAAAATTGTCGTGTACTGTGGCACAAAATACAAAAAGCACTGCAAACAAAAAATCTGGCAAAAAACCCTATCCGCAAAACTGCACAAACTCTCCGAAATCTTGCGCGTCAACGAGATAGTCGCCAAAATCCCCAATCATTGCCGCCAACTAATATTAGTACCCCATCGCTACCTGCACCTATTCCCCCTCCACGCCCTACCATTCACATCACAAACCCGGTTCACTCAAGAAACAATGTTGTTTCGCGGAAACCTCCTAGACTGCTTCCCCAGCGGCGTGAAATACGCCCCCAGTTTGCAACTACTAGAACTCGTACAAAACCGCATCAAAACCCGCACATCTCCCGCCCCCGA
>JANYIG010000047.1 GCA_025358765.1 Candidatus Kapaibacterium sp. | reverse complement strand
GATTTTGAAAAGTTTTGTTGGCGAAAATTTGTACGAAGAGGCATTATCCGAAGTTCGGATGAAAAAAAGTCGGTGATATGTCGAAAAAGTTCGGGGAAATGTGCGGAAATGTTGGAGAAAATGACGGTAATGGTTGAAATGATCGAAAAAAGATGGAGCCTGATTGTCACAGCACAATGCTATATGATGTCAATCCGCTTCAAAAGCGCAAGCAGGGTACGTGGTGTTGTACGTCCGAGAGGTTCCAACCATTTTTTTCAATCGTATTTACATTTGATGTATGGTAGAACGTTCAGAAATATTCGACCTAACGCCGCGTAAAGCAACGGCATATCTCCACGAAAATGGAGTAATGAAACATGATGGATTGGTGGAGGAATTTGAAACAACGTTTTATGGTCGGCAATCAACAGCCCTTCGATTGAACAATACGTATTTTTTACTGCAAGCATCCGTACCTACAGATGCGCAAAATACACCTACAGATGTAACTCTCAACATTGATTCCGCATCCACAGGTGCAAAAAATACGACCGAAAAACTACCCGAAAACGCAGATACAGCCTTGCATGCAGGTACATCAAACAACGCGGATACTGTATCACTTACTATATCATCTACTACACCAGAAGAAAGAACAGGTATAGGAATACCTGAAGCTCACGCTTCGATGACTTCGCAAATTGATAATTCTTGATGTAGAAATCCTAAAAACTCAATTAGAAAATGCCGAAAAACAGGAAGGTGGATTGCCAAAAGCCTCCGATTGCTCTTGCCCAACATCCAACGACGGAGTAATGTGGCTTGCGGGCAGTACCCTTATTAGCTTTGGTTTAGGATTTCTCGCCAATAAGTTTGTTTTTAAGTGATAAATTTTAATAATAACTCCAAAAGAACGTATGCTGCAAATCTCAACGTCACGGCTCCAATCGTTTGCCGAGCGCTCCGCTACTAAAACGCAGCATGAGCTTGTACGCCGCTCTGCGGTTTTGTTAGGGCTTTCTCTGCCTGTGCAAGCGGCGGGCGGGGAGTTTGCGGTGCAAAACATTCCCCTCGACCAAATCCACATTGACAAAGCACGGTTCCAGCCACGTGACGATTTCTCCGAAGAAAAAGTACAGGAAATCGTGAATAACTTTAACCCCGCTTTGTTCAAGCCGCTTATCGTTTGGCGCGACCCAAAGAACCACAACATCTACGTTCTTGCCGGACATCACCGCTACGAGGCGCTCAAACGCATGAAACGCAAAAGTGCGCCTGCGGTGTTTGCCGAAGGTAACGAGCAAAAAGCGGTGGAATTAGCGTGGACGGAAAATCAATCGGGGCGAAGCCAAACAAGCGCCGAAAATGCTAAATATCTCCGCAAACTTGCAATGTCGGGCAGAACACAAAGCGAGGTTCAAACGGAATGCAAACGGCTCTACGATCGCTCTTGTACGATTGCGCTGGATTTGTCGCACTTGAACCCGCGTGGTAAAGCGCTGGTAGATTTGGGATTGCTCACACGGGATAGCGAGACGTTTAAGGACGTGGAAACGATGGCGCAATGGATTGGCAAACTACGTGGGCGCTTTGATGATTTGACCAATAGCCACGAAAACGAGTTGTACGACTTTTTGCGCGAGAACTACAAAATTCAAGGAAAGCGATTTACCAACTATGCAGCTTTTGCACAGTTTGCCGAAGATGTGATAGAAAAACGTAGCAGTTTTGGCAACATTGACGAACGGCTCAACATCACCATTCACGTGCCAAAAAGCGCTATTGCGGCTGAATATGATGCACAGTTTAAGGAAGCAGAAAAACAGCTTCGACAAGCTGAAACAGAGCTATCAAACCAGCAAGCGATCGTCGCAAAAAACACAACAATAGCGCCCGAAACGGCGGCAAAAGTGATAGCGAAATACAACGATGCGGTGATTCTTGCCCGGCGGGAACTGTTGCGGCTTTCAGAGGCAAAACATAACGGCGTGATAGAAGCAAAGGCAAGTGAAATGGCGTTGTTTGGGTTGGGGGGTGAGAGAACGTCTCACCAACATTACTTTGCTGTCAAGCCAGAATTTTGGGTAACGGTCGGTATCATTTCCAAACCGATTTGGGCGGATTGCGAAGCATTATTTCGAAAACGAAAACGCAAAGATGAAGAGCCAGAGTTTTCTTCACCACAGGAATTGTGTGAGGCAATCGAATATACATTAAACAACGTTGAAGGTGTATTCACGGCAAGCAAAGAAGATGGAATAGGTCTCTACGCCAAGCAGGATGGAGTTTTTGCGGTGGTTATGGAAATACAGGAAGTGCGAGGAAGGTATCGTGTAGCAACGATCTGGAAAGCGGCATATCAAAAATTTGCACAAAAAATAAAAAGAAACAACCGGGTCATCGCCAATGCACCAAGTTCCGACGATTTGCCTGCTTCAATGAGCGGGGTTCTATCCGGGCGGCTGGGTGTGCCTTTCGACACACATTCGATTGATTCTAAAGGTGAAAATAGCTATTCCCCCGCAGAAAATCAAGATTTATCAGGCTTAGACGACGAATTAAAAAAAGATATGTTTGGCGTATCCACCAGATTGCCATACTGGTCGGTGACGGTGAACGCTGGCAGCGCAGCGCCAGCCACAATGCTGGACGGCACACCAGCAAATACGACATTCGCCACTTGCGCGGTCACGACCGCAAATGTTGTTGTCACCTGTCCCGTCCCCACGAACGGCGCTGGGTTTTGGAGGGTGAGCGCTGATGCCGGAATCGTTACGCTTGCGTGCTGCGCGTCGGTGACGCTGATAGCGCCAATGTCAACGCCATCAATACGTGCCGTCATGCCTTGCACAAAACCATCACCCACGAGCGAAGCGGCATCCTGCGCCACCTGCTTCTGGACTAACGTGGCTGACCACGGCGCATTGCTGATGAAATGCTGAAGTTGTTCGTAGGACGTATTGACGACGGTCTCACACATACAGAAAATGTTTGAGCGTTCGGCGTGCAGCAGTCCGCAGATGTACGAGAATGCTTTCTGGCTACTGTCATGCAGTTGGCATCGAAACAAGGGTTTGTACTTCTCTATCAAGTCGGCAAGCCGTTTGCAGAGGCGAAGGATTTTTTTTCATACAGAATGTTTTTCCTACAAGGACGATTCTACGAGCTTTGTAGCCTAACTTGCCAAAGTAATACTATTCTTGCTTCTTTGAGAAAGAAGTTTTCAAAAATCAATGGGTTCAAAGGGACAAGACCAAGGGCTTCGTTGATGATATTTTCGATGACCCTTAAAAATTCAAAGAGTGCTTACTACCTTGCAGCTTCAATTTTATTAGCAAGCTCACGCAATTTTTTTGCCTTCTTCTGCCGAAACTCTGCGGTCAAATCAGGGTCGGAAAATTCACGCTCAATCTGTTTGATGTAGCTTGTAAAGTCTTTTTCAATACTGCGCTGCCGCGCTTTAATTTTTTCAATGCTATTGTTTCCGCTTGATGCAGCAACTTCTAACTGAGACAAATGATTTTTTTTATTCTGCCGATGAAGTTGTTTGCTAACAGCTGACATTGTCTGCCCTGTATCAACTGCAATTTCACGAGCTGTAAGTGGCGTAAGTGCTTCAGTTCGGACATTGTCCGAGCCTTCAATGGGAGCATTTATCACGGTAATGGTTGCGTTTGGACGCAATGCAATTCTTTGGTCAAAATTCGGGTACAGCACACGATACAACTCAATCTTTTGCTCACTCGTGAGCTGCCGCCTTAGCAAATTATCCGCAATCATAAACCGCACTTCATCCTCTTCACTCAAGTCGTCTTGCAGATACCGTACTGGAACGTACTGTAATTCAAGTTCTACGGCGGCTTGCAAGCGATTATGACCGGAAATCAATACACCGTCGGGTTTCGCTATCAGTGCATCGTGAATACCGTTTACGCGGATGTTCTCGACAAGGCTTTCAAGCTCGTTTATCGTCAGTTCTTTGAAAAAACGCTGGTTCAAAGGATTTGTTTTCAGTTTTTTCGGGGAAACGTATTCTACACGCCGCGAGATCACGCGTCCGTGAATGTCTATACGCTCACCCGTACCATCAATTGCCCTGAGAGGGGATTCACCAAATCGTGGTTGCTTGGTCTTACTCATAATGCTGTAAAAATGAAGAGGTTAGTGCTGAAAAATCGTTGACAACATCGGCATTGGGGCGTATCTGAAACACGGTTCCGCCGTGTGAGCTTGCTTCCACAACGGCAACAGCAGAACGAATCGGTGGCAATAATACGCGCTCGGCAAAGGTATCTTGAAGCTGTTGAAACACCTCGCGGTTAATAGCCTTTCGGCTGTCGTAATGGCTAACTATCACGGAAGACAATGCAAGTCGTTGATTGAACAGCTGCACCTGTTTAACAACGGTAATGATGTTCGCCAGTCCTTTTAACGCAAGCCATTCTGCGTTGGTGACCACACACACGTCCGTGCTTGCAATAAGTGCGTTTACTGTCAGCAACCCAAGCGAGGGTGGACAGTCTATTAACACATAATCGTAGAGGTGTGCGATAGGCTCCAACGCCATTTTGAACGCATTTTGTGTATTGTTTGCCGTCAGCGTGTATTCCATGTTTGCAAGCTCCATCGAGGAGGGAATGATGTGCAACCCGTCCACATGCAGGATGACGCTTGTTGCAGCCTCACCATCCAGAAAATCCGCGACTGTGCGTTCGGGCTCACGGATGCCGCATACGTCCGAAAGGTTTGCTTGCGTGTCGAAGTCAATACACAGAACGTTTTTGCCGTGTTGATGCACAAGAGCATACGCAAGATGCGCCGTGACGGTGGTTTTGCCCACGCCGCCCTTGTGGTTGATGAAGGAGATTGTTTTGGTCATCTATACACCCCGCGCACCTTGCCCGTTGTGTTATACGACCGAATCGTAGAATCAATTTCAAAGCGCAAGCGCCCTTGCTTGTCCTTTATGACGAGCTTCTGGCATTCTACCGTGCGGTTATTGTCTATCCATCCAAGCGGCGCTATCACTACAATGAGTAATAGCAACGCTTTGAGGTGTTTATTTTGTGATTGTGTTGTCATAGTGTTTACAGTAAACGGTTTCTAAAAAGTCGTAATGAGAGTTGATATGTTTCGTGGTCTTCGGGGAACTTTGTCACAATCTCCGGCAATTCACTTTTTACTTGAGCCATGATTTTCGCTTGCTCCTCTTCTGAGAGCGCCGTCCATAGCGCTTCATAATCCGGCTGTTTTTCAGCTATCTGTATCGGCGGTAGTGGTATTGGCAACGACAACTGCGCGTCTTGTTGTTCGTGTTGTGCCTTAGTTTTGCGGCGAAGCGTGAACTTTACAGCCGCTATTTTCTGGCGGTGTTTCTTGAATGTTACTTTTACGTTGAACGGTGCAACAGCATCAAGTTTTGCAAGCGGCTCCGTGATAAGACGCTCCTTAATGTGTTTCCAATCCGTGTATTCCGTGCCGAGCAACTGTTGATAGACTGGAATGGCTATGTATGGAGTTTCGCCAACGCCCTTAGCTTGAATATAGTAATCGAGTAATAATTGATAGAGTTTTAGCCCGTGTTTTGATTTGATTTCATTTTGAGTTTGGAGCGGAAAACGAATATACATCGGCGGTTCGTGCAATAGCTCCGTTGCCGCTTCGGGGAAACTGTAGGATAGTTCGCCCGTTTCCTCGTTGATGAACGCAGAGGAAAGATAGGGCATAATACCCCAGACGCGTTTATCCTTATCCAGTAGATTCCATCCGGTCGAGGTCTCCATGATGTTTTGAATATGCACCATCAAATAGGCATAACTCGTAAACTTTTCGCCTAACTCCTGAATAAGCTCCCAACATTTGATAGTATGCACGTTGCGCGTCCGCAGGTTGTCGTAAGCATTGGCGAGCAGCAGGTTCCATATCCGTTCCTCGACAACAGACAATTTGCCTTCGGTTGCGACCGCGCCGGATGCTTTTATGAGAGCGCTTCGTGCCATGCTTTACAAGAATTTTGTGGGTGCAACATGATTTTTGTGGGTCGCTACAAGAATTTTGCGGGTTTCCACAAGAATTTTGCGGGTCGTTACAAGATTTTTGTGGGTGTTTACAAGATTTTTGTGGGTGTTTCGTTTCGTAAGTCCATAAAAATCAACAAACTACGCCTTCGACAAACTCTTCAAACTCTTTAAACTTTTAAAACTCTTCAAACGTGTGCGGCACGAAGCGCCACAAACTGACTACTTTACATAATGTATGTTGGACTACAACCAGACTGCTATCAATACCCACTACTCATCCCCACAAAACAACGGCACAACGTTCTCACGTGCAATACGACGAATACGACGCAACCGTATATTATCCCGTCTGTCATACGCTAAATGGCACGATTGACAAAGAGCCAAGAGGTTTGAAGGCTCATTGTTGAAAGTATTCCTATCCAAGTGAGCAGTCGTAAGGTAAACAATAGAGCCAGTGTCGGGGTGAATGGCGGTAATGCGAACGCCGCAGCCTTCGCATTACCGCTCTGCCCGCTCGAAACGGATGAAACAAGACAGTTGCCGCCAGTTGTCTGGATAGAATATAGGATTCACGGGCATAGTGCTATGGCAATAGTTGGGCAAGCATTTTTCGGTACATAAATATACGGAAAAATATCTTTTTTGCACCTTTTTTATCCACTTCCTCCTTGCTTAGTCATTAAAGCATCGAAATTTTCTGCGGCAAAATACGAACAAATTGCCATATTGCTGAGTGTGCATCTATTTGATAACAATATAAGAAACTACATGAATCGCCTCTCCTACCTTGTGTTGCTGGTAGCACTTGTAATTCGGCTCCATTACGAAACCCTCCTAATAGCAAATGGAACTACCGTCGGCGCTCACTTCTTTAGCTATCGAGCTTTTATGTGTGCTACTGTAACGTTCGTGATGCTGTACCACTTGGCGAGCCTTGTTCCTTCACAATTTTTGTTGCTCCGTACTTACTGCGAATGTCTTCCATGTCATGTGCTTCACCCCGTGTGCGTGTGCGGTATTCAGAAGCGCGGTAAAACCACACTTTCTTCACGGGTGCAAAACTAAACCCTGCCGACTTCAACGTCTCGCGGTGCGCGTAGGTATTGCCCATCACCCACAACCACGTGCCGATGATTTCCAGTTCTAAACCCTCCAAGTGTGCAACTGCCGCAATCTTGTCGCGGTACAAAAGCTCGCTGGCTTCGGCTTCCGCGCTGTATTCGCTCTCATTACCGCGCTCGTCACTCATCAGCCGTTTCAGCGTTTGTGCATACTCAGCGTTGAGCGCCTTCATTGCCTCTTCACTGCCACCCACGTCGGGATCTAATTCTTTACACAAAGCATGATAACGGCGTTTGAGGTCATCAAGCGTGGAGATTCCTTCAAAGTCAATCATAGCGACTGCTCCTGTTGTTGTATGATGGCGGCACGAAGGGCGCAGCGATTGTTTGTATCACCTCATCCATTGCGATACTCTGACCAGTGGTTGCACGACCCCACCATACACCGAATGGATGACGAAATACAGCTTCGCCATGAACGCATAAGCGGTCGGCAAGCCAGTTAGAAATAAGCCACCATTCGTAAATTCCTCTCATTTCCCTACCCTCTTGTCCAAACGTAGTGCCATTGTAAATTTCTCCCGGTGAAAAAATCCCGTGTTCAAAACAGGCTTCGACAAGATTAGTTTGCGTACCATAGATATGTAAATGGATAAATCCATTGATGAATTCATAATTAACCCGTTGCATGATGAACATTCTTTTTTGAATGCAGAAGCCGCTCCGCGTTCGGTATAAAGCAGTTTCTACATCCGATTGATGGTTTTGTAAATAGGTAACGGGAACAACAGAGGAGGCTACAACACATTTCTGTGCTATTTTTTTTCAAGTGTTTATGGTACGACTTGAAGAGGCGATTTCACTGTCTTTGATGGCGGAACACGTGGTAGGATGTGCTGTGACCAAAATTCTTCAGCAGTTTCCTTCATTTGCTCAATCAGGATATTATCACGTGTAATGGCTTGTGTATGCAGTTTCCAGCCCTTCTCTAAAGCACAGATAAATCCATACTCTAAGCCCATCACATACATATACCACTGTGTTTGATACGTGGCAATGAGACGTTTTTCACGGCTCCAATACTCAGTGTTCTTGATTTCAAGCACCGCTTGTACGCTCCCGTTCATAGTAAGCAGACGGTCAGGTGTTCCCAAAGCGATAGGGTTGTCCATTCGCCGATAGAACATTTTTGGGTTCAAAACCTTAAACTCTCGTTTTGCTTTCTTGAACATTCTGACAATCGTGGCTTCGAGCATTTGCCCTGCCGACATTCTTGCAATGGAATCATCAGAAAATTCCATGTTTTCTACGCCGACTTTTGACTCATAGACGCTCTCCCACGAGCCATAACGATTAACACCCATAAGAACAGGAATATCTGATCCGCCGATGCCTTGTGTACGTAAATCGAGCCAGTGTTTGCGGCTGCGTGGCTTTATTTCTTCTATCATATTGAAATTCCTAATACAGGGTATATGCCAGACACATCTGGTGTTGCTTGCTATAAATGTAGGTATGGATTTAATCGGGATTTTCGTGACATCGATGCTGACAACAAGTAATATTCTGCTTTGAGAGATGTTCTTTCGCAGCATTATGAGCAACGCTACTGCATTCATCCTTCCAATTTGCAAGAATGTCCTCTAACGCTGCTTCTATCTCATTCCTGTCACCAAAATCTCCTGCCTGAGTGAGATAATACACCAGTATGTCAATAGCTTCAAGATTAGCTGTCATTTTGTACATCCTCGTTTTTGGTGCGTGGAAGATTAGGTATAACCATACTGTTTAATGATTGGGTCGTCAGAAAGTCAAGGAGTTCTTGAACCCGTTCTTTTTTGTTTTCTTCCCATTCAAAAATCACCACATAATAGTCCCCTTCTTTGCCTGCACGTTTTTCCATCCTTGCTGTGACTGTACCTTCACCAATAGCACGACCTCGAATGAGCATTTCTGTATAGAGATTGACAAAACTTTCGATACTCATTCCCTTGAACAAGATATGAGAAAGCGTATTGTCAGGATCAACGAAAAAGACCTCAAGCCAGCATTGATAGGGATAGTTAAATAACTCAGCATAAAACATGCGATAGCTCACAATTTCAAGTTTAAGTTTGCTACCCTTTAGGCTTTCACCTACCTTGAACTGCCCAACTTTACAATCGGCACGATAAGGACGAGGATGCCCCAATGTGTACAAGATACCTTCATGCTTGGGCAAGGAAAAAGCTGAAACGAAGGGCATAAACTGTGAGGATTCGTTATCTTCGGCACTGTGTACCAATTCCTCTGCTTCGGCAGTGGAGTCTTTTATCACACGCGGGTGATTTTTCAATATCGGCTTACTCATGAGCTTATTCTAAATTTGGTGATATAAATTTTTATGTTGTTATTGCAATAATAACATAAAAACTCATCCATTAAAAACGAAAACCTGAGCAGTGTAACCATGAAAGCTCCTTGAACATTTTATGAAATGAAGGTTCAAGGAGCTTTCCAAAGAGAACGTAGATTATTTCTTGCAGCGTCGTATGGTTATTGCTTCACGGGGCGAATGTTGACCACTGTTCTGATATT
This sequence comes from Candidatus Kapaibacterium sp., assembly GCA_025358765.1. Classification (GTDB taxonomy): domain Bacteria; phylum Bacteroidota; class Ignavibacteria; order Kapaibacteriales; family UBA4661; genus JANYIG01. The sequence continues at coordinate 2,663 of JANYIG010000047.1, read as the reverse complement.
TCCTTCATTGCCGTATTTAACACCTAAACCAGCAAAATCATCTTTGCTCAACCCTTCCTTATAGCGTTGCTGCACGTACTCTTGAATATAGTCATACATTGATTCGTGGCGTGTGTTCTCTATAGAACCCTTTACATACACCAAGCCAGGATTATTCGGGTCATTATTCTTCTCTTTGGTTTTGAATGCCCGTAATTCATCCGTCGTGAGTGACCACGAACCTCGCTCGATTACTATGAATTCGGGGAGTTCATGAGCCTTGGATAGTGCATCTGTACCAACAACTATTGGCGAGCCTTGTGCATTGTGCTGAACAATAGCATACAACCCGCCAATCTGGGCGAATTGAGACATTGCTACATAGTAATTTTTCACCATATAGCACTCATTTGGTGCTTCATCTATGAGATTTTGTGCTACTGACTGTCTATTTCTGATTTTCTTTTTAATTTCATCGCTTGTCGGGCAATCATGCTCTGCTTGTTCAAGATTTGAGATTGACGGAGTAAATGTTTCACGAAAACGGCACATAACAGAGGAATCAAGTGCAATCAACGTAACTTCACCAGCAGAAACTTTTGTGGAGACCTCGTGAACATTGCTCACGCCCACTACCTTACCCTTGCTGCGCTTTGAGGTCGCAACGATAATGCTATTGGAGATTGACGGTTTATTAGCAGTTATGTACTCAGCCATCGTGTTACATTTTGTGTCCTCTATCGAACCACGAGCATAGACAAAACCGGGATTATTCGTATCGGTGCTTTGTACTGTTACCTTTGTCGGTATTGCTTTAAGAGCATTTGTCGTGATTGTACCAGCAGCTATGATACGCTCTGATACAAAGTGCTTGGATATAGGTTCCGAATCCTGTGCAAAATTAAATATAATTTCTTCCACACTCTTAACTATGCCTAAGGCGATTGTTCCAAGCAATTTTGGTTGGCGTTGTTTAATAAACGTAGCAGCGTCGTACACTCCATACACCTGATTTATCTGTACTAACGAAGCCAATGAATTATAATAATTTCTGACCTTCTTGCAAGCATTTAGCATTTCGTTCATAAGTTCCTGCGGCACTGGCTGCTTATTCTTGATGCACTTTTTGATTTGATCTGTCGTTGGACAATCCTGTTCTGCTTGTTCAATGGCTGGTGTTTTTGAGATTGATGGTGTTAGCTCTTCACGCAGACGTTTGACCACTTCTGAACCAAGTTGTACGAGAACCACATCACCATCTACCTTTGTTAGCGAAGCGGGAAGGGTAAAAGGTTTTGTTTCAAGTGTCGGTGAGCTCTGAGCTATAGTCTTGCCATAATTGATAGGCACATCTACGGGAATAACTATAGTACCGCCACCCATAGCTGATGATTTACCTGCTTTCCTGTTAACCAATTTTGCGCCGAACTTCACAACAATTGTCCCGCGTATGGTTGTCGCTCTTGAGGGCAGGTCGCTCAGAACAATTTTCAAGGGAAAATTGCCCGTTACTGCACTGTAGTCGCCTTCTACGAGTTTGCACGTGTTGCCGTTTGGCTGCCATGTTGATACAGTGTCAGGTACGTTACCGATATAAGGGCGAAGCTGAAAATATGGATCTGTATAACCCAACTCTGCCATATCCGCTTCCACGTCTTCGAGCCTTGCTTTGACGGATTTGCTATTATTGGGGTCACTGTTATCTGCATCCATAGCTTCTTCATAATCAACTTGAATTCCTTTCACAAAAAGCGTGTAGGTGTTCGTAGTTGCGTTAAACTCACTGGTTATTGTTGCCGATGAAGCATTAATATCGGGCGGTTGTTGATCTGGCTCGATGTCTCTTTTAAATAACTGCACTCTTTCTCCAGTTGGTGGATACACCCAGACAACAGCAATGCTCACCTGTTTTGCACTTGCGGGTATATATGGACCCGACCAATTTTCAGAATAGGGATTATCCCGTACCACAGGCTCAGAGCCAAATTGATACTCAATCTTAAATTGTTGCAAGGGTAGTTCGGCTTCACGGAGAAGTCGTGACTTCAGATATACCCGCTTCCCGTAGGAATATTTCAAAAATCTAAGCGACCATACACTTTTTGCATCAAGCTCCGAAGGCAGAACGTTCCACACAGATTTTGCTGTCTTCCCGCCTATGCTCATGGTAATAGTGTACGTGCCAGCAGGTACAGGATTTGCAAAGGTGAGCGTCCCCTTGCCATCTGCAAACGCAAGAACGAACTGACCTTCAAGGCTGGGTTCGGTTTTTATTTTTGGCTCTGCGCTTGCCACAAAGGGAATGATTGTCTTCGAGAGTTTGTCGAACGTGAAGATTTTATCGTCTATGCTTACCACTTGGGCAAGCGAGACGGTGTAAGCTGTGCAGAACAGCACAAGCGAAAGGAGCGATGACAATAAACGATCCATAGTGATTGCTGAAAAAAATAAAGAGAATCCGATTATTTAAATACCTGCTTGACAGGCACAACAACGTTCCGACCCTCACGTGAGGTGGTTCCGTCAGATTTTTTGCGGTTTATTGCTGTCTTGAATTCTATATACCCTTGCAGAACGCGCTCTTCGTTTTCTTTGACAAAACGTTTAGTATAGGCAAGCACAGTATCGCAAGCCGGACGATTTGTATCTACCAATGATGCTGGCACAGGCTGTTTATTTTGCAC
>JANYIG010000032.1 GCA_025358765.1 Candidatus Kapaibacterium sp. | reverse complement strand
GTATATCAGGCTCGAAACAAGGCTTGTAAAGCCGCATCTGAAAATTCCCCTCTTTCCAAAGAGGGGTGGCTGGCGAAGCCAGACGGGGTGTTGTCTCACGTGCTATTCCCACTACCCCGCCCGAGCCAGACGGAAGCCGTCTGGCTGCCACCCCTTCGCCTGCCGTCTCCGCTGACGCAATGCGTCAGGCGAAGGGGAATCTGAAGAACTTAGCAACCCTGCTTTTATTCATGCCCCGTTTTATGGAATCGCCGACGAGGTTGATAGAGGTTGATATGAAAACGCCCGACGTATATTGTGCCTTATTTTGGGTATGGCGAGCGGTCACGAGGTTTGTTGTGGTCGCTTTTTTTGTTATGCCCTGTGTTACGCTCTCGCAATCAAGCCCGCAGCCTGAAGCGCATTACCCAAACCTTCGCGGCTTAGACCCCAGCAAAGCGATAACCGACTACATGCTGCAAACGTGGACGCAAAAAAACGGGCTTCCGCAAAACACCGTTTTTGCCCTGTGTCAAACGCGCGACGGTTATATCTGGATAGGAACCGCCGAAGGTCTTGTGCGCTACGACGGTGCGCGATTTGTGGTGTTTGACAAAGATAACACGCCCGCCATAAAAAGTAACCGCATGAACGCGCTTTTGGAAGACCGCGAGGGTGCTTTGTGGATTGGCACTGAAGGCGGCGGCTTAAATCGCCTCAAAGACGGCGTGTTTACGGCATATACAACGAAGTCCGGTTTGTCGAGCGATTTTGTGAAGTCGCTCCTTCAAGACCGCGCGGGCGCTTTGTGGATTGGCACACGCAGCGGCTTAAATCGCTTCAAGGACAGCACGTTTGCGGCATACACAACAAAAAACGGTTTGTCAAATGATGTGATTCTGTCACTTCTTCAAGACGGCGAGGGCGCTCTCTGGGTGGGAACGCAAGGCGGCGGCGTGAATCGCTTCAAGGACGGCGCGTTTACGGCATACACAACAAAAAACGGTTTGTCGAATGACATAGTGATGGCGCTTGCCCAAGACGGCGAGGGCGCTCTGTGGATAGGCACGCAAGGCGGCGGCGTGAATCGCTTCAAGGACGGCGCGTTTACGGCGTACACCACAAAAAACGGTTTGTCGAACGACGTTGTGCGCTCGCTCGTCCAAGACCGCGAAGGCGCTTTGTGGATAGGCACGGACGGCGGCGGCATGAACCGCTTCAAGGACGGCGTGTTTGCGACATACACCACAAAAAACGGTCTGTCGAATGACGCCATTCGCTCTTTGCTTCAAGACCACGAGGGCGCTTTGTGGATTGGCACACGCGGCGGCGGCGTGAATCGTTTTCAAGACGGCACGTTTACGGCATACACCCTCAAAAACGGCTTGTCGAATGATTACGTGCGTTCGCTTCTTCAAGACCGCGAGGGTGCTCTGTGGATAGGCACGGACGGCGGTGGCGTTAATCGCTTCAAAGACGGCGTGTTTACGGCATTCACAACAAAAAACGGTTTGTCGAATGATTACGTTCGCTCGCTCGCCCAAGACCATGAGGGCGTGTTGTGGATTGGCACCGACGGCGGCGGCTTAAACCGCTTCAAGGGCGGCAAGTTTACGACGTTCACAACCAAAACGGGTTTGTCGAACGACGTTGTATATACGCTGCTTGAAGACCGCGCAGGCGTTTTGTGGATTGGCACCGAAGGCGGTGGCGTGAATCGCTTGAAGGGCGGCGTGTTTACGGCATACACAAAGAAGAACGGTTTGACGAACGATGTTGTGTATGCGCTGCTTGAAGACCGCGCAGGCGCTCTGTGGATAGGCACAAACGGCGGCTTGAGCCGCTTCAAGGACGGCGCATTTACGGCATACACAACAAAAAACGGTTTGTCGAACAATGTTGTCGTGTCGCTGCTCGAAGACCGCGAAGGTGTTCTGTGGATTGGCACAGCGGGCGGCGGCTTACTTCGCTTTAAGGATGGCGTGTTCAAAACGTTCACCACAAAAGACGGATTGTTCAACGATGTGGTGCTGCGCGTTCTTGAAGACGATTTCGGATATTTTTGGATATCGTGCAATAAAGGAATTTACCGCACTGCCAAGCAGGATTTGAATGATTTTGCCGACGGAAAAATCACCCGGATTTCCTTCCGCGCCTTTGGAATCCCGGACGGCATGAAAAGCGCCGAGTGCAACAGGGGCAGCCC
>JANYIG010000022.1 GCA_025358765.1 Candidatus Kapaibacterium sp. | reverse complement strand
TTGTAGTGTTGAAGTTTAGATAAATTCCTGAAAACCGCATCAAACCTTACGCGCAAGAACCCCACTCAATCTCCCCTTCTAAGGGGAGAAGCAAGACGCAACACGTCTTCGTGGCGGCTTGCAGAGGGGTGATGCGCTTGAGGGTAGCCAAGGTTATCTAGACTTAAATGTAGTGAATAGTTGTAGTGAATAAATACTGTCCTCATGGTACAAAACCTCATCCACTGGTTTCGAGATTTGAGTATCGCCCGCAAATTAGCTGCGGGTGCGGTGGTCTCGTTGAGTGCGTTGATGATTGTGGGTGCAGTAGCAATCGTGCGGATGCAACATATCGTGAGCGAAGTGCGAGGAATTAGCAATAATTGGCTTCCCTCAATAAATGTACTTTCGGCGATGTGTAACGATTTGATGGTGATGCGGGCGAAGGAATACAAATATTTGCTTGAACCTAAGCCAATGGCAACGTTAGATATAGAAGCAGAGATGGACGTGGAATGGCAGAAATACCACAACCACGAACAAACCTATATTTTGATGATTACCTTGCCGGACGAACAGCAGTTGTACCAGCGAATTCAAACGCGCGTCACCGAATACTTTGCGGTGCAGCAAGAATTTCGAGCGTTGGTACGGAATGGACAACTTTATGAGGCAAAACGCCTCTTGTTCGGGCGTTCACTCAAGTCGTTTTCCTCAATGCGCGATTTGTTCGACCAAGATGTTGAGTTTAATGTTACGGCTGCAAGGCAAGCGTTAGCAAAGAGCGAGACGATGTTTGCGCGATTTTTTTGGATTGTCAGCCTTGGTATGGGCATGTCCATTGTGATGGTTGGCGGTTTAAGCCTGTGGATTGCGCGTGAAATTATCCCGCCGCTCAAACGCCTCAACGATGCTGCGGGCGAGGTGTCTATGGGGAACCAGATGCAGTTCGTAGAGGTGGCTGCGCGTGATGAAATCGGGTCGCTCACGCTTGCGTTCAACACGATGGTGCGAACGCTGCGGAGTAATATTGCCCAGCGCGAAAATAACTTAGATTGGTTGGAAAGTGTTAATACGCAATTAGCAGACGAAATCCAACAGCGTCAACATATTGAAGGGGAATTGATAGCCGCCAAGCATGAAGCCGACTCCGCGAATAGACTCAAATCTGAGTTTTTGGCGAATATGTCGCACGAAATCCGAACGCCTATGAACGCTATTTTGGGTTTTGCACATTTGTTGGGCGAGCAATCCAAAGACCCAAAATTGTTGTTTTATGTGGAAGCAATTTCGTCAAGTAGCAAAACCCTGTTGAATATCATCAATGATATTCTTGACCTCTCGAAAATTGAAGCCGGAAGGCTCACCATTGAATATTCGGCGGTGAATCCCCGCACTATTTTCCGTGAAGTGGAGAATATTTTTCGCCTGAAAGCACAAGAAAAAAATATTGCCTTGCATATAGATATTGCCAACGATCTGCCAACGGGCTTAGTGCTGGATGAAGTACGACTGCGACAAGTGTTGCTGAATCTTATGAGTAATGCCGTGAAATTCACGGAAACGGGCTATGTCAAACTTTTGGCACGTCATAGTTTTAGCGAACACGATAGGAGTTTGCTCGATCTTATCATACGTGTAGAGGATACAGGCATTGGGATTCCGTTCGAGAAGCAGGCAACGATTTTTGAGCCATTCCGCCAGCAGGAAGGGCAAAGCACCAAAAAATATGGCGGCACGGGGCTTGGACTTGCCATCTCAAAACGGCTTGTAACAGTGATGAATGGTGATTTGCTGCTCGAAAGTGTCTATGGTAGCGGCAGCGTGTTCACCGTCGTTCTGCGTGACGTTGTAACAGCGTCCGTAGCTGTCGAGGAGCCAGAGCAAGGCAGAGTCGAAGATGTACGGTTTATACCCGCGACGATTTTGGTGGTGGATGATATTCAACTCAATCGTGACCTCGTAAAAGGATATTTAAATCGTTATCCATTCACATTTTTGGAGGCAGAAAACGGTCAACAGGCAATTGAGCAAGCGCAGGAGCATCTGCCCGACTTGATTTTGATGGATTTGAAAATGCCAGTGATGGATGGATATAGTGCCACGCCCATTCTTAAAAATACCCCTGCTACTGCTCGTATCCCTGTGCTGGCGCTTACTGCTTCGGCAATGAAAGACGACAACGAAAAAACGATGGCGGTGGGGTTTGATGGTGTGTTGTATAAGCCAGTATCAAGAACAGTGCTGCTCAAAGAACTGTTGCGCTTTTTGTCGCACACGTTCGATACAACGATAGCGTCCGATACAGTTTTAACTGAAAATACCCTACAATCAAGCATTGGTAGCGCTTCAAGGGGAGCGGAGGCATTGCAACATTCACACCATCCTTCGTTTATGAATGGTCGCAGTGTGCTTTCGGAAGAGGTCTGTGTGCGGCTGCCAGAGTTGCTTGCAATCCTTGAAGGCGAGTACGGAAAACAGTGGCAGAGTGTACGAAATTCCTTAGTAATGAAAAAGATTGAGAAATTTGCGTCTGGTGTCGTATCATTGTCAGAAGAATATCATGTGCCGGAATTGAAGGAGTTTGGGGAACTTTTACTCAGACATAAACAATATTATGAATTGGATGCTATTCCCACCACAATGGAGCGCTTTCCGGGAATTGTGGAACAAATACGAGAGCATATTAGACATCATCGTGACCAAGTCTGAACAATTTCGCTTTGATGCGGAAAATGTTGGTTCATACGTACTTTGAGCGCAGAGCGTTCCCATTTTTCACCGTTTTTCAGGATGAGGAGGAAGTATGGAAGGGCAAAGACTATCGCAGAGAATATCGGAGCGAGCGTCGGAGCGAGGCACAATCTTGATTGTGGATGATACGCTGCAAAATCTTCAGCTTATTGGTGAGATTTTGGAATCCAACGGCTATAATGTTGTGTTTGCTACTGGCGGCAGGCAAGCGCTTGAGAGTTTGAAAACTGAGGATGTGGATTTGATTTTACTTGATGTCCTCATGCCCGAAATGAATGGGTTTGAGGTCTGCAAGGTTCTCAAATCCGCCCCGCATACGAAGGAAATCCCCATCATATTTTTGACAATTTACACGGATATTGAGGGTATTTTGCAGGCGTTTGAAATTGGGGCGGTAGATTATATCACGAAACCTGTGCATCAAGCGGAATTGCTGGCACGAGTGATAACTCACGTATCGCTCTACAGAGCGCAACGACGGTTGGAAGAGCAAAATAAACGGTTAGTGGAGCTGAATACGGAGAAGAATGAGTTCTTGAGTATGGTCACGCATGGGCTGAAAAACCCACTCACTTCGATTCGACTTGGCGCAGAAATCGTCGGCATGGCATTGAGCAAAACGCCGATGCACCTTGAAAAAGCAACGGACAATGCCAAACGTATTGAAATGCTTGCTGACCGAATGCTACAAATAGTCCAGAACTGTTTGGAAGCAGATGCTATCGAGCAGGGGCGCATTTTCTTTTCGCCGACAACGTTTGATTTACGTGGGCTTTGTTCGCCGATTCTTGATCGGTACAAGTTGCAAGCAGAAGCAAAAACCATCACGCTTCATTTTCACGAACACGCTGAAGAATGCCCTGTCTTTGCCGATCGTGATGCTGTACAAGAGGTGGTTGAGAATTTGCTTTCCAATGCCATCAAATACTCCCCTACGGGCAAAAGTGTGTGGGTCTCGGTAAGTGTCAGCGAAATGTTGCCCCGCCATTCTTCAAGCGCCGTCACAACAACAAGTGACGTGACTACGGACGGTTCGCTTGACAATAGTAAACAATGGTCGTTGATTACCGTGCGTGATGAGGGCTTGGGCATTGGCAAAGAAGACATGAAGCGCATGTTCGAGAAATATGCCCGTTTGACGGCACAGCCTACGGGTGGCGAGCACAGCACTGGTTTGGGGCTTTCGATTGTTAAAAAACTCGTGGACAGCATGAATGGTCGTATATGGTGCGAAAGCGAAGTAGGCAAAGGCACAACCTTTGTGGTGGAGCTGCCCCGCACGGACGCGACGCACTAACAAACACCGACATTGTCTCTTTCAAGCAAAGCGAACTCTTAGCCTTGCTTGTTCAACCCAACACAACCATGATTTCTCAAACGACGCTCACGGTGCTTTTGGATAAAGCGGTCGTTCTGATGGTGGACGACACGCCAAAGAATCTGCAAATTTTGGGTGAAGCGTTGGAAGGGCAAGGATACGAGGTTGCTGCTGCACTGAGTGGCGCACAGGCGTTCTCTGTGCTTGCTACTGAGAAGGTTGACCTAATTTTGCTCGACATTATGATGCCGGAAATGGATGGATTCGAGGTCTGTCGTCGCTTGAAAGCCAACTCAAGCACTCAGGATGTTCCAATTATCTTCCTCACAGCCCGCACCGAACAAGAAGACGTGATTGCAGGCTTAAAACTTGGTGCGGTGGATTATGTAACGAAGCCGTTTAACGTTGTGGAGCTGCTTACACGTGTGCGGACGCATTTGGAACTCAAGATTGCCCGCGAGCTGTATGCGGCACAGAGCCTTGAATTGCAGCGTACGAATGGTGAATTGAACGAGGCACTCAGCATGAAAAATCAGATGTTGAGTGTTGCCTCGCACGACCTGAAAAGCCCGCTCAGTGCCATCACAACGATTGCGGGTATGCTTCAAGCGCTGCCCGTTATTATGGAAAACTCGCAAGCGTCAAAGTTTGTTGGTTTGCTGGATGAATCTGCACAGCGCATGACGAACCTCATTCAGGAAGTATTGGACACGGCAGCGCTTGAAATGGGACGTATGAGGATAGAACTCCAGCGCCTGAATTTGTATGAAGTGTTGGAGGCAGTCGTAGCGCATTACGAGGGTACGGCACTCAAAAAACAGCAGCGTATTGTGGTGGAGGCACCGAACAATGAGATTCTTGCCTACGCAGACGGGCGACGTATTCGTCAAGTGTTGGACAATCTTATGAGCAATGCCATCAAATATTCACCCAAAAATACAACTGTTCGCGTGGTGCTTAAGGAGCGCGACGGAAAAGCCGTAATGGAAATTCATGACGAAGGTCCGGGTTTTTCTGCGGAGGACAAACGTCAGATATTTGGCTATTTTCAACGGCTCTCGGCACGACCAACGGCGGGCGAGTCATCAAACGGGGTTGGATTGGCTATTGCCAAACAGATTGTGCATTTGCACGGTGGAACTATTATCGTAGACAGCGACCGTGAAGGCGGGCGCATTGGCTCGACCTTTATCGTCGAATTACCTTTTATTCGTGATACGGAATTATGATTGATTTTGCATTACAGAACGACGATGATTTTATGCGCCAAGCACTGCGTGAGGCACAGAAGGCGTTCGAGGCGGAAGAAGTGCCGATTGGCGCGGTGATTGTGCACGAGAACAAAATTATTGGGCGCGGCTACAATCAAACCGAGCGCCTGCAAGACCCAACCGCCCACGCGGAGATGATAGCGATTACCGCCGCCGCCGATTATCTCGGAAGTCGCCGATTGTTAGATTGTACGCTGTATGTCACATTGGAGCCATGTGCAATGTGTTCCGGTGCAATAGTGTTGGCAAGGGTTCCACGTTTAGTTTATGGTGCTTCGGATCCAAAAGCAGGTGCGTCGGGTACGCTCTACACGATTACGCATGACCCGCGGCTGAATCATCGGTGCATCGTGGTTCCGGGTATCCTTGAAGAGGAAGGCGCTGCAATGTTGCGGACGTTTTTTGCACGAATACGAAGAAATTAACCGGAAGAAACTAACCGGAAAAATATTAACGCAAGGCTTCATGGCTGAACACATCACCCCCACACAGCATTCAACGCTCAAACCCGCTCTCTATCTTGTTCCTGTTCCCATCGGCAATCGAGAGGACATCACGCTCCGTGCGCTCAACGTGCTGAAAGCTGCGGATATCATTGCCTGCGAAGACACACGCTCGACTGGGCTTTTGTTGTCGCTTTATCAGATAGGAGGGCAGGCAGGTGGGAAGCGTCTTATGAGCTACCATGATCACAATGAGCAAGAACGCGCCTCGCAGCTTATGCGGGAAATCGAGCAGGGTCGCGTTGTAGCGCTTGTGAGCGATGCTGGCTCGCCGTGCATTTCCGACCCGGGCTATCGCTTGGTGCGAGCCGCAATTGAACATGGTATCACGGTTGTGCCGCTTCCCGGGGCAACGGCGTTTGTGCCGGCATTGTCCGCAAGCGGTTTGGCGGTGGATAGGTTTTCGTTTTGGGGTTTTCCGCCGCACAAAAAAGGTCGCCAGACGTTCATGCAAGCACTGGTGCGGGCGGAAGAAACGGTTATTGTGTATGAATCTTCGCACCGCATCGTAAAATTCCTCGAAGAACTTTGCGACTATGGCGGCACGGTGCGAAATATCTGCATTGCGCGAGAACTGACAAAACTCTACGAAGAATTTGTGCGGGGTACGGCGCACGAATGCCTACAAACGCTCTCGGCGCGGGCTTCCCAAAAAGGTGAGTTTGTGGTGGTGGTCGAAGGTGCTGGCAAGGCTTGAGATTTTGCGCCTTTTTCTTCCCAAGTTTTCAGGGTTCGTAAAAAATGTTATTGTCATGCCAACCCCAGCCTTCGCTGGGGTGAACTGGTTGGCATCCATGATGCTCTACAAGCCAGGAGGTTCCGGCAGGAGTTTATCCCAGCCCCAACCGGAGTCCACCCCAGCGAAGGCTGCAGGGCTGCTAAGTTCTGAGTATATCAGGCTCGAAACAAGGCTTGTAAAGCCGCATCTGAAAATTCCCCTCTTTCCAAAGAGGGGTGGCTGGCGAAGCCAGACGGGGTGTTGTCTCACGTGCTATTCCCACTACCCCGC
>JANYIG010000355.1 GCA_025358765.1 Candidatus Kapaibacterium sp. | reverse complement strand
CAAACCCTCTCCCAGAGGTAGAGGGCTTCAAATCTCCCTCCTTCTCCCTTTGGGAGAAGGTCGGGATGAGGGAGATTCCTTAACTTAATGCCATTGATCTTTACGCCTTGTATTTACGCCTTGTGTTGTACAATTTTGCATAGCATGTTCGATGCACGCAATAATTCTGAACATGCCCTCGCCCTTCTTACTCCGATTGAACATCAGGCTACACAATGCTACAAAAACTAACGAAGGAATCTGCCTTGCGACAAGAATATATGCCCCCCAGAGCTATGTATCGGAGGGCTGTTGTGGTAGTTTTTGCTCTACTCGTTTCGTCTATTGTTTCACTGCCCGCGTCTGCTGCCGAACAAGACAGCTTGCGGTATGTTTTACGTAGTTCCGCATTGTCTGTAGCCACTCGTGTTGCGGTACTGGAACGTCTTGTGCTGTTGTCCATGGAATCTGAACCAGACACTGCCTTGGTCTATGCGTGGCAACTGTATGACGTAGCCCAAAACAACAGCACGAACAAACAGATACGCGCAGCTGCTCTTACCGCGCTAATCAATGGATATATCTATGCCGACAAACCAGAGAACCTGCCACACTATTACACTGTTTACTTAGTTTTTAGGTTCAAAAAAAATCTTAGCAAATACCGATAAGTGTCCGATTTGCAAAGACTTCATGCTTTTCATAGTCTTTGCAAGTAACCTGTAAAATTTAAACAAACAATGTACTATGCTTTTGAGCTATTCCAGCTTTCGGAAGAAATAGGCGACACCGTTCGGCTTGCACGTGCCTTGTTTGCAGCTGGTTACGCGTCGGGTCAATTTTCTACCATCAATAATCCCAGTGAAAATGCTTTAGCGCTCTCCTATCTTCGGCAGGCATTGGAGCTTGCGCGACGGCAGCACGACACGAGCTTGATTACAGAATGCTATAATGCCATCGGGCGTGTTTATCGCAAAGAGCAAATGTTTGACTCTGCAATGACATATCATACCTATGCATTGACACTATCCGCGGCGCAGAATTGGCTCTCCCAACAAGGGTGGGCGCTTCATAGCATTGCTCTTTGCTACGAACGCAATGGGCAGCTTGCCAAGGCATTGGAATATGCACTCGCGGGCTTACACTGTCGTGAGCAAGTGGGCAACCGAGGAGCAATTACCATTTCTCTCAATAGTATTGCCCATCTGTATCAAAAGATCGGCGATTTGTCGAAAGCACTCATGTATGCCAAATGGGGTTTGGCTATAGCTGACACATCCTCATTTCTCTCCATACAATACCAGTCCTGCGAACACATTGCACAAATTCTTGAAGCCTTTGGCGATTATCGTGGTGCGCTTGCATACCATAAACGTTTTGCTATTCTCCGCGACTCTCTTGCTCTTTTGGAGCGTGCAGGCAGCTTGAACAGTTTGTGGGATAAAGTACGATATGAACAACATCTGCGCGATCATGAACTGGTGGAAAATAAACACAAAGCACAACAAGCTATGTTCTTGGTTGTGGTTTTGTGCCTTATTGTGTTGGTTGGTGTATTATTCTTATTTATCCAAGCTCAGCAAGCGAAAACCGTTCAGCATCAGGAAATCATCAAGCTTCGGCAACTTTTGGACGAGAGTACGGATTATATCGTGATGTCGGAAGTGGGCAGTGGCAAGGTTTTGTATATGAACAAGGCATATCAAAATCTTATTGGTGTTAAAGCCCCACCAGCAATGGTGAAAGAACTTCTTCATGTCGTTTACCCGCCGGAAACCGCAGAGGCGGTGCTGAATAAACATCTTCCCGCCGCCATTGAACTTGGTGTCATAGCCGGTGAAACATCGTTGTTGAACCATGAAGGCAATTCGGTTTCTGTTTTGCACTCTACCATTTGTCACTACGATAACCAAGGTATGCCCACGCTCCTCTCCAGCGTTATGCGTGACATCACTGAGCGCAAGGGTATGGAACGGGAATTGCAGGCAACATACCGCGACGTACAAAATTTTAGAACCGCCCTCGAAACAGCAACTCTGGTTTCCATCACCGACACGCACGGGGCAATACTTTATGCCAATGAGCAGTTTACCCAGCTCTCGCAGTACAGTCTGCAAGAGCTTCTCGGGCAAAATCACAGCATGATGAAAAGCGGATACCACACGCCGGAGTTTTTCATAATGATGTTCCGAACGATATCCACCAATAAACCATGGCGCGGAGAAATACGGAACCGTGCCAAAGACGGCTCGTATTATTGGTTAGATATGGTTATTAGCCCCATACTCGACGAGTATGGAAAAGCGTATCAGTATATGTCCATTTCTTATAATATCACCGAACGCAAGCAGATAGAGGAGCGCCAATTACAAAAACTCTCGTTGGTGGCAAGCAAAACCACCAATGCTGTGATTATCACCGATGCCGACGGGCTTATCACGTGGGTGAATGAGGGGTTCACGCACATTACGGAATACACGTTCGGCGAAGTGCTTGGCAAAAAACCGGGAGGTATTCTGCAAGGCACGGAAACCGACCAGGCGACGGTACAAATCATACGCGATGCACTGCATCAAGGCAAGGGGTTCGACGTTGAAATCCTCAACTACACGAAAAGCAAGCAACCGTATTGGCTCCACATCAAAGCCGATCCGTTTTACGACGACAACGATGTGTTCATCGGATTTGTCGCTATCGAGACGGACATCACGCAACGCAAACAGGCGGAAAGCAGTCTTCAGTTTCAAACAGAATTGCTAAACTCTATAATACATTCCATGCTGGACGGCTTGGTATTGCTGGATGAGCAGTTTGATATTGCGCTTTGTAATCCCGCCTTAGAATCAATGTTTGGTGGCTACACAACGACTGAGCTTATGTCGTCACCTCTTTCACTGTTGATACCAGACCAAGGGAATGAACCATAC
>JANYIG010000323.1 GCA_025358765.1 Candidatus Kapaibacterium sp. | reverse complement strand
AGTGTTGTTCCGATGTGTTCCATTGCGTTCTCCGTCGTTTTGTACGTTTTGTGTTTTGGGTCGTTCCTTGCCGTTGCGCCATTTGAAGCGGATTTTTTCAGCAGGTTCTATCGGTTTCCCGTTCCCGTCTTCCCAGCGCGTAGATTCGTAATGCAACCACCAGCATTCCACGTATTCGCGCGGGATGTTGTCCATTTTGATAACGAAGTCCCGCATTAGCTCCTCGAAATCCACACGGCGGCGGGTATCAGGGTGTTTCCAGTCGGAGCGGCGAAAATTTGGGACGACTACGTTTTCAACGTCGGGCGCGGGTTGCTCACTCTCACTCAAGTCTTCTTCTTTCTTTACTTTACTATGGCATTGTCATTGCGATTAACGTATTTGACCCCTCAACTCACAGAACGCTCGGCAGTAGTATTGCAAGTGCCAGCAACCAATCGCTCACGTCGAATGTGGCGACCATTACCACAAGCGCTGCACACGGGTTGGTAGTTGGTGATTTCGTGGAAATTACTGGCTTCACATCCACACTTGCACCATTAAACGGTACGTGGCGCATTACGACAGTACCAAGCACAACGACGTTTACCTTTGCTCTCACGGGCGCGAACATCACCGCCGTAGTCAGCATGACGGGTGCAATTAAAAAAATCACCTACGACCCTACGTTAGTCACGAACGGAGATATTATCGGTGGAGTGAACGGCAGTGGAGACCGTTACGGGCTGTCTGCATTTAAAGACGCACAAGCACTGTTCAATTTCGGGGCGAAAATCCTCACTGTACCCTCGTTCTCGACACAGAACGCAGTTGCAGTAGAAATGATTGCTATTGCGGAAGCAACACGTGCTATCGCAGTCATTGATGCACCCGCAGGATTGACTGTTCAGCAGGTCTTGACAGGACGCGGCATTGGTGGTTCTATTAACTTTAATACAAGTTCAGCACGGGCTGTATTGTGCTACCCTCATGTTAAAGTATATGACACTGCAACAGAATCAACGGTCTTGGAGCCATATTCTCCATGGTATGCAGGCGTGTTAGCGGCAAAGGACGAGGCGGAAGGGTATCATGTATCGCCGTCAAACACGGAGATTAAAGGCATTGTTGATACCGAGCGCCCTCTAACATCAATGTTGAATGATTCTACTTCAGAGGCGAATATCCTCAATGAAGCTGGCATTACGACGCTGTATCGCGGATTCGGCACTGGTATCCGCACGTGGGGCAATCGCTCGGCAGCGTTTCCGCAAAACACATTGCCGGTGAACTTTGTGAACATTCGCCGCACGGCTGATGTGATTCACGAATCGGTAGAGTTCGCCATGCTACAATTCCTCGACCGACCCTTGAATCGAGCGCTTATTGACAGCATCACCGAAAGCGTGAATGCGTTTATACGGGTACTGATAGGTCGTGGAGCACTGGTGGATGGATTCTGTTTTTTCAATCCAGACAAAAACCCTGTGATTGAACTGGCAGCAGGTCATCTCACTTTAGATATAGAATTTATGCCGCCTGCTCCTGCGGAGCGCATCACGTTTGAATCATTCATCAATATTGCATTGCTCAAAGCAATCCAATAACCAATAGGAGTGTCAATCATGGCAACAATCAATAAAGTCACAAACGCCAATGTTTATGTTGAAGGTAAGTCTTGTCAGGGGCAAGCGGAAGAAGTGACGCTTCCTATTGTCAAACAAAAATTAGAAGAACATAAAGGGTTAGGCTTGCTTGCACCTATGGAATATCCTTCGGGATTGGATAAAATGGAATCCAAAATTAAGTGGGCTGGTCTTTACCCCGACGCAATGGCAAAACTGGCAAATCCGTTCAAGAGGGTACAGATTCAGGTGCGTGGCAATATGGAAATATACGATAGTCAAGGGCGAAAGGAGGAAAAGCCAGTCTTAGCAACATTTCTGGCTTCTGGGAAGGAATCACAGGGTGGCACGTATAAGCAAAACACAAACACTGCTCCTGAGTCCAATCTGAGTGTTTATTATTACAAATTGGTAGCGGGTGGCAAAACTATCGTTGAGGTAGATTTGGATAACACAATTTATGTGGTGGATGGCGAAGATATGGTCGCCGGATTTAAAGGGAACTTAGGTATATGAATGAACTAACACTACCCAGCGGAAAAATCGCCCAAACGCTGGAAGGCACGGGGCGCATTTTGCTCAATGCCAACAGAGCAGCACAAGATAGTGCAGAAGTGGATTACTACATCGTCGCTGCGTTGTCACGGTTTCAGAATAGTGAAGGTGGATGGGATGCACTGAGCTATGATGAATTACTGGATGATATAGATTACGAAGACACAATGGCGTTGCAGGTTATTGTTTTTGACAATGTAATAGCAACAAAAATGCCGGACAATTCGCTCAGATTACCAAGTGGTAGGATAGTCAAGGTCGCCGCCAGCAAAACAAGGGCATTGGTGAATGCTCGAAAAAAAGCCTTTGGCGACCGTGAGGCGGTACCGTTTTACATCATTGCTGAACTGGTACAATTGAGGAACGAGCAAGGTGAGTACGAGACAGTCATTGTGGAAGAGCTTTGGGATGAGTTTTCATACTCAGATGTCTTGGCATTGAACGGAGTAGTCTTTGAAAAAAAAACAGCGCCGTACTCGGAATCACAAGTGAATCCATTGCCGGACTTATCTGGCACGGTTTCCAATACTCGGAAGTCCAAGAAATGAGTTTTGAGGAGTTGGTCTATTGGCAACAAGAGGTAGTACAGTTTCACAAGAATATGAACACGGCTCAGACAGAAGTTTGAGCCGTTTTGTTATAAAGAGATTGATATGACTGCGTTTGAGATTGCTCTAAAAATCAATGCCATTGATAATGCTTCCAAAGTTATTGGCGGTATTGCAGGCAAATTTGGTGGCATGTCAGACCAATTGGCAAAATTTGGGCTTGCTTCTGCTGGCATCCGCGAGGCTGCTGGAGCATTGGAAGGGTTCAGTAGCGGCTATCGGGCTTTAGATACTGCTTCCCAGTCCATGAAAACGCTTGGAGAAGATGGCAGGAAACTGGCTCCTATTCTCAAAGAAACCGCTCTATCAATGGCGAAGGATATTCCTTTTGCGGCTTCTGAAATTCAAGGCGCAATGACCGATGCGCTTGCTTCTGGTATTGAGCCAACAAAAGAAGGTTTGAGTGTCTTTGCCAATACTGCGGCTAAACTTGCTGCTGGTTCGGGTACGCAATTAGGGGTGGTAGTGAAAGGTCTTGCCGGAACCTTGAACGCCTACGGCGCTTCTGCGTCGGAAGCTACGAAATATGCGGATATATTCTTTGATGTCAACAATGCGGGCGTAACATCTATCCAAGAATTGAACGCTTATATGCCAGCATTGAATGCTTCGGCAAATGCTCTCGGTTTAAGTTTCGCTGATGCGGGACGGGGTATTGCTCTGATGACGCAAAAAGGCGTTAGTACAGCCGATAGTTCAACGGCTATGAAAGCACTGTTTCAGGAAATGGCAAAGCCGAGTGCTGACTTTGCCAAATTCATGAAGACAGCCGGTATCTCTCTTGACCAAGTACAGAGCGGACCACTTGAAGAACGCTTAAAGGTTATTCGAGCAGGTTTGGAGAAAACAGGGGTTAAAGTTGACACTATTTTCGGCTCAAGTGAGGCTGGCACTGCAATTAAAGTAATGACGGGTGACATGAAAAAAATGTCCGATGTTTTTGCACAGGTAGATGCCAAAGGCTCAGGGTCAGCGGCAAACGCTTTCAAGGAAATGAGCCAGTCGGTAGATGTACAAACAAAACAGATGGAAGCAAACATTGATAGCTTTAAAATTCAAACTCTCAATTCCATGGGTGGTTTTGGGGTGGGACTTATCACGGCTTCATCCCAATTCACGAAATTTAGCGGGGAAATAACTGCCCTCGCAGGACTAAAGGCACTCGTTCCACCGGGTATTTTCGGGTCATTAGTGAGCGGCGCAAAGACCGCATTTTCTGCGGTGTCTGGATATGCTGGTAATGCCTTTGGAGCAATGAAAAGTGGAATGATGAATGCGGCAACTGCGGTTCGCGGGTTTTCGCTCAGTAGCGTCACAAGTGGGCTTTCATCCATGAAAGAAGGTCTGTCCAGTTCAATGCTATCACTCCGCATATTTACCGCACAAAAAATGGCGGCAATGCAAGCCAGCAATCTGTTTTCGGGCGGTCTTTCTGGCTTTGCAAAAACTGTGGGTGGTTCATTGATGTCAGGGCTACGTTCTGCCGTAACGGGCATCATGGGAATGAATATGGCGTTGTTGACTTCGCCTGTGACGTGGATTGCGATAGGGATTGCAGCGGCGGCATTTCTTATCTATAAGAATTGGGGCAGCATCGCCGGATTTTTTAAGGACACGTTCTCATCAGTGAAGGCATTCTTCGGTGGGTTTATGGATGGCATTTCAGCCGCATTCAACACGGTTTGGGGCATATTCGAGGAAGTCAAGGCAGCATTCAAGCCCATTATTGATGCTATTTTTCCTGTGAAACAGGCGGTGACAGGCGTTTCCGGTTCCGCAATCACATTGACGAAGAATTTTTCTGCATTCAAAGATGCCGGCATTGTTGTTGGGCAGATTGTTGGTACTGCTTTTCGCGTAATAGCGACACCTATCATGTTCGTGATAAAGTTGATTGGTCAAACGATTGGATTTATCATGAGTTTGGGTGCGGCTGGAATGAGAGCAGGAAAATTCATCGTTGATTCCTTCGCTGGAGTCATAACAATGGTTTCCAAAGTCTGGGGTCTTGTTGGTAGTTTTAAGACGTTCTTATTATCGGTGTTCTCAGGTGCGAATCTCAAAGATGCAGGAATCAAGCTGATTGAATCGTTGTGGGAAGGCATCAAAGAAATGGCGGGTAAACTTTTGGATGGGGTGAAAGGCATTATCGGTGGCATCAAAAACATATTCTCTGGTGGAGATGAAAGCGGGGCGGCTGCGGCAAAAGAGACAGCGAAAGCGGCGGCAACTGCACCAACGATTGCCGCTCCTGTGACTGCTCAAGCGGTTGCGAAAACTGCCGATGCTGAACCGTCTGGGCGTATGACTGCACCACCAGAAGCACCGAAACTCATTATGATGGCTGATACGCCAGCATCTCCTAAAGCTCCAGCCCCAAAATCCTCATCCACGAAAGGTAAAAGCGCTAAGGTGGTAAATGCTGTAGCTCCGACGGAAGTGAATGGGGAAAAGGATACATCGTTAGATATGATGTATGCTGCGGACTTCGCTTCACTTCAAGACAAAGGAGGGGAATCGCCCAAAATGAAGCCGATGGTCACGCAACCTATTGTTATGCCTATCGAGAACCTTGGGACACCTACTTCTAATAGTAGCACTTCTATCAGCACTATTGGTACTTCTTTAGAATCTAAAAATACGTTTGGATTTGGCGACGGCGGAAGCAGTCTGAAACTTCCGCCATCGGGAGAATTAGTCAAACTTCCCAGCATTAAATTACCGGAAATGAGCGGGCTAAAATTACCGAGTTTTGAAGGAGTCGGTACAATGCTCAAGCCTACAAAAGAACAGAAGAAAGAGGATACTTCTTCCATCACTTATAAACAACAAGATGCTGGCAGCGGCAGTGTGACGCTTAATTTCATTGTCAATGTAAACGGTGCAGAAGGTCAGAAAGCAATAGATATTAAGGCAGATGTCGAGAAAATACTGAGAGACAATGCACCGGAATTTGCACGGCAGGTTGAACGTATCACGAAGCAGAATCAACGATTCCAATTCAGCACACTATGAAAACATTCGCAAAATTAGGGGGCGTGAAATTCGAGGTTGCTACCATAGAGGGCATGATGGAATCTACTCAATGGGAATATAAACCTCAAGACACGATTGCTGACAAAACCATTATTCAGTTTGTTGGCGCAAAGCCTCGAACGTTAGATATCTCTGCGCGTCTGCATGCCATATTTTGTAAGCCTGATGAACGGCTACAAGAATTGAAAGACGAAGCGAAAAAGACTAAAGCGCTGCCGTTTATTCTTTCTACGGGCAGATTGGTCGGTTTTTTCGTGATAACCGATGTTGGCTCTCGTATCGTCAAAACGGATGACAAGGGATTTACAATAGCTATGGAGTTGACGCTGAAATTGACGGAAACGTCTGGCGTGGCAGCAGTTACACCCTCACCACAACAAGAGACAGCAACGGATGTCAAAAAAGTAGCAGAGCCTTCGACGAGCCTCCTTTCTAACATTGTGGGCATTATAGCTTCCGATACCGCTACTACAGTCGAGCAACTGTTTGACAAACAATTGCAGCAACTCAAATCTCAGGTATTGGAAAAGGCGAAGCAGATTACAGGCGAAATTCCTATCATAGACCAAATATTACGAAAGATTGATATATGGATTACCTCGAACATGTTACTATTGACGGCGACCGATGGGATTTGGTAGCGTGGCGGTACTATGGTGATGCTCTCAGAATAGAAGAACTCATCAGGGTCAATGCTCACGTAGCTATTACACCAACCATAAAAGGTGGGACTCGTCTTGTTATACCGTTTTTAGACCTGAGTAAACGCATTTCTTCCGACAAATTACCACCATGGAAACGTAATGCCTGAATCCATCAACATCCCTGAATTTAAGCTCTCGTGGAACGGCAAAAGCGCTGCGGCTCTGCAAGGGCAGGTTTCTATGATCGTATTTGAAGATTTCGAGCATGGACGCGCCGACAGTATCGAATTGACATTTCAAGATGTCAATAAAATCTGGCAAGGAGATTGGTATCCAACGCGCGGCGACATCATCAAACTCGAAATGGGCTATCAACATCAGGCGCTTTTAGATTGCGGCACGTTCGAGGTAGATGATATTTATCTTGAGATGCCACCTGACCGTTTGACTGTCCGCGCACGTTCGGCATTTGCCTCGAAAGCGCTTAAACAAGCAAACACTGTCAATTACAATAACACAAGTCTGCGCGAAGTCTGTGCTACAATAGCTGGACGGCACGGGCTTGGATTCGAGTTTGAAGGCGAGAATGTGAAATTCGACTACATTGCACAGTACCGCGAAAGCGATATGGCTTTTTTGAAACGCATGGCTGAACTCTGCGGTTTCATCTTGAAAATCACGGATAAAAAGCTGGTACTCTATGGTCTGGAAATCATTGAGGAACGTGGCGAGGTCGCAACATTAGAGCGGGCTGACATCAATAGGATTTCCATCGTGGAAACCAGTACAAACGAAATCAAAGCAGCCCGTAGTGTGTCTTATCATGCGTGGAAAAACAAGGTCATGGAAACGACCGAAAAATCGAAAAACAAACCTATTGCTCCCGACGAGCAGCGCATCTATGAGCGTTTGGAAAACACGGCTCAGGCTATGAGGTTCTCCAAAGCAGGGATGCGGGCATCAGATTTCCGACGTACCATTGGCTATATTACAGCTCGGCGTGGAAACAACATACTTATTGCGGGAGTCAATATTCGTCTGAAGGGCTATAAATCCTATGATGGGCTGTATTTTATCGAATCAGCCCGCCACATTATGACTGGCTCGGCTCACTATGAAACGGAAATCACCGTCAGGAAAGTAGCTTCATGAATATCCAATATGGCGTAGTTGCAACAACAGACGACAAAACAGCACGGGTTAAAGTATCGCTGCGCGAGGAACGCTCGGCTGTAGAAGGGGAACAGTTTCTGACTGACTGGCTGCCTATTCTCCAGATAAGCGCTCTCAAAGACCATATCTATAAAATGGTTGATAAAGGTGACGTAGTGGCGTGTTTGCTTGATGACCATTGTGAACGTGGCGTAGTTCTTGGTGCAATTTATACAGAGGACAATAAACCAACATCGGAGATGAATCAGGATAGATTTGTTGCCAAATTCAAAGATGGAACGCTGATTCAATATGACCGCTCAAGCAGTGAACTCAAGATTGATGCTGTTGGCAGTCTAAAAATTACGGTGGGCGGCAATGCGGACATAGACATAAATGGCGTGGCAACTATCCAAGCAACGACAGGTACAATCAATCTCCTCGACAGTTTTACAGGTAATACCAAGCATCTTTTCATCTAAAATCTAAAACGCATGGCAGTTTCGCCGTCAGCAATCAAGAACGCCGCCCGTGCTGCAATAGCCACCGATACCGATAATTTCACGGATATCACGCCGGAAATGGATAGTTTGCTCACGGCGGTGGCGGATGCTGTGGCGGCGGCAGTAAACACCGAACTTGCTATAATGAAAACGAAGTACAACACACATATTCACCCTGCTTCAGTGGGAGTTACAACACCAACGACCAGCCAAATGACATGATAAACATAGCAGCAGAGGTGGATATACAAAGCATTCGTGAAGCGTTAGGGAAACTACAGCGCAAGACAAGCAATATGCGCCCTATCATGGATGAAATCGGTCAGACGATTATTAACAGCATCGAACAAAACTTTGCTCAAGAAAGCGCCCGTCAACCTGCTGCTGGAATGAAGGAAAAAGGAGGTGCATGGAAATCCCTGAATCCTAAAACAATTGATATGCGACGTAGAAAGGGCAAGTATCCGGGTAAAATGTTGCAGGTGTCAGGACAACTGATAGCATCCATTCAGGCAAAAACATCAAATGTAGATGTTCAAGTTGGTACAAACAAATCATATGCAAAAGTACAGCATGAAAACCGTCCCTTTCTTGTTATTCAAGCAACTGACCTTGCAGAGATTGAGAAAATCATTGAAAAGCATCTGAAAAAGTAATTACGACCAATCTACGACCAATTTTTTGATGTATATCGTAGCATTTCGTAGCATTTTGTAGAGAAATCAAAAAATGACTCATGGTCAATAAAAACGTAAAAAGCCCGTCACTTGTGTAGTGACGGGCTTTTTTAGTCTGTGCACCCGAAGGGATTCGAACCCCTAGCCTTCTGATTCGTAGTCAGATGCTCTATCCAGTTGAGCTACGGGTGCATCGCAGTCCAAATGAAGTTTATGCGATCTTCAAGCTGTTGACGTGTTTAGTCAACTTTGCTTTGTGATTTGCTGAGTAATTTTTGTGAACGATACCTCGGTCAGCTATGCGGTCAAGAATGCGAAAAGCCAAACGTAGTTTGGTTTCTGCGTCAGCAAAAACGGTGGAAGATGCTACATCTTTCATAGCACGTTTTGCCATGACTTTGTAGTAACGATTGTACTGTTGGCGCTTTTTGTCTTGACGAACGCGCTTTTCCGATGAAACGTGATTAGGCATACCGTAATGAACTGAAAAATAAACTGGAAATAAAATTACTATCGAATGTAAGTGATTATACAGACTTCAAATTTAATGACTTTTTTTGCGTTCTGCAAGATTTTTTTTCTGTAGCCGTATTTTTTAGAAGCGATAGACTACTTGAAGAGCAAATTGCCCAACAGATTTTGTTCCTTGATACGAGGAAATAAGACCATTGTAGGCATAATTGCTGACTTGATAGCTTTGGTCGGATAAGCGATACATGGCATCGAGACGAGCGTTCGGAGCCAGATACACGCCCGCACCAAACGCAATAATGCTCGTGGAACTCGCTACGGCAGATTGCTGATACGGCGATGCGGAAAATGAATAGCTTCCCCGCACAACAAGCGGCAACTGCTGAAGGTCGTACTCAGCGCCAACACCCCAACGAAACTGAGAAGACAACACCCGCGATATTTCTGTATTAAGAGCATCTATAGCGTCTTGTTTTACTAATGGGTCAGTGGTGGAAAATTCGGTTTGTTGCAATGCCGCATATTCTATGCCACTTGTCAACGTTAGCCCTGATATATGCCCCGAAAAACCTACACTAAACACCCATGGCGACACTATGGTGTACGTGATTTGGTTGGTTGGGCTTTCGGCAATTTGGATATCGCCATTATCAAACGTTGACGTTCCCGTCCACTGATATACATCTGTGATTTGGTATGCACCGGGCGTTGTCACCGATATCCCTAACCGCATGTCATCGCCGATTTTTGCTTGCATCCCCAGCACAGCACGCAAACCGCTTATATCCTGACGAATGGTTTCTCGAATGGAGTAGTTCTTAAAATCAATATTTGTGAAATTAACAGGATCAAGCCGATTGTACACATTTTTTGTATCCGTCTCGCTAAACTGGCGCTCGTAGGTGTACGAACCAGACATTACCATGATAGAAGCGCCCACAGAAATGCTTTGCGAAACATCCACGCCAATGCCACCACTATAGGTACCGATAGAGCCACTTTGTTTTGTAAATACTCCTTGTGCGACGTTCCCAACGATAGGTGAGATAAATCGCCCATTTACTGTATCCGCCAAAAGTAGTCTCCATGCACGATTGTTCGACAAATCTGTTCCGCGTTGATTTTGTACCCATGATTGCACAAGCGATGACGTGGTGTTAAATCCAACGATTGTATCCGTCTCGTTAAAATCATTATCGCGAGAATAACCGAAGGCAATCGAAAAATTTCCCGCCCGACTACGGATAGGAATGACCACGCCAAGATGACTCAAAATCACATTGTTCGTTGTCCATGGTGTTGTTGTTGCAAGGTAATCTGTTGTGGTTTTGCTCGTGTTGAATTGCAAACCCATCGTGGCTTCGTTGGTCGGCAAAAGTGTCAATCCTGCAGGATTGACATATAGCGCCGCGAAATCATCGGCAACGCCGTTATAGGAAATGCCTAATGCTCCCATCCTTGCGGTGTATAAGCCATTACGCTGGGAAAGCCTTAAACCGTCTTCAACGGTCTGTGCCTGTGCCTCCACCGTGCTCAAGGCAACGAGAAAACACAGGCACAGAAATACTACTTTTTGGTGTTGGTGCATCAGCTAAATTATATTCAAAAATGATTAGCGACTACGCCCACCGCCACTGCGGCCGGATGAGCTACTATGGCTTGATGAGCCTGTTGAGGAACTGCCGCGTGATGATGAACTAGAACCGCCACCCCAACTGCTTTTTGCTGATGACGAGCCAGTGCTCGTGCCGAAGCTACTTCCGTTCCACGAACGTCCGCCTGTGTTAGCATTTGATGGCGAAGAATAAATATTCGTTCCACCGGAACCCAAGTTTACTGCTTTGTTTGTAAGAGTCGTACCAGTGCGTGACCGTGCGCCGCCTGCACCATCGGAGGTAAAGGTTCCGACCGATGTTGCATCGTAGTTCGTGGTTGCGTAGGGACGCTGAACACCAAAATCACGGAAGCGTGATTGGCGCTGTGCCGGGGTATCGTAATTGTTGTTATACACATTCACGACGCTGTAGCCACGATAGGGGTTGTAATAGCTGCCCCAATATGGATTGTAGGAGTAGTATGGTGATGAATATCCCCATCCAAGTGAACCAAAGCCAAACGACGAACCCCAATAATATGAGGGTGAATAGCCAAAGCCAAAACCAATAGACGAACCCATCAAGCCCCACGAAGACCAACCATAACGGCTGAGAGCCGCGTAGGAAGCATATCCACCGTACATAGAAGCATCGTACCACGGCGAAATCACCGGTACATATACTGCACGTGGAGTTGTTTGTGTTGGGTTTTGCCAGCCGGCTTCAGCTTGTTGTTCTTCTTGTGCCTGTCCTTCGGACGGTGGAACACTATTCCGATAGCCAAAATAATCTTGTCGTGTTCCTTGCATTGAGGAACAACCGTTCAGCACGATGCCCGTGAATACAAAGCCTGAGAGCATGATGGTTGAGAGCAAAGCGCTGGTAAGCGTGGATTTTAATGAGGATTTCATAATGCCTCCAAAAAGGTAAGGTCGTCAAATGAAAAGATGTGTTCTGTGTCAAAAGTATCTGTCGCAGATTATCGTTATCAATTATCTAATCGAATATCCAAAAACCTATTTTTTGTTGTCCCTAGTAAGACGCTGTAAGAATGGCAAAAGTTTAATATTGATGATTCTCATATCATTGTTTTGCCTTTCAAGGCGGCTCTTTATGGAGCCGTCGAAGAATTATTCGACGCTATTCGACGACGCAGGTGAGATTTTTTCAATTTTCTGTTTCCAAACTCGTTGTACAGTTGTAAATTGCGACTACTTATACTGATTTCCAAAAAAATAATGGAGAATAGCGCTGTGGCGAAAGTTATCTTTACTGTAGCATACGAAATTCCAGAATCTACGCGGTCTCAATACCTCAGTCTTGTGTCGCAACTGAAGCCCCAATTGAACGCTAACGGTACAACCTATAGTGTGTACGAAGTGGAACATAAGCGCAATCAGTTTCAAGAAGTGTATGTATATCCGAACGAAGAAGCATACGAAGCCGCAGAGGACGTTGAAAATCCTCAGGCGGATGCCATTGTTGAACAGATTTACGCATTGGCGAAAGACCATAAGGTAACCTATTCGACGGCGATTGAAGCCGTTTAACGCGGTGTTGGTGTTCTAAACACGTTAGCTTGTTTTGCACCTCGCTCGAAAACAATCTTGTGCAAAAAGGCGGACGGAAGTTCTTCTGTTCGCCTTTTTCTCTTGAACGCTCCCTTAACCGCGCTCAATATCACCCTCCACAAAAAAATCTCACAAAGGCACGGATTTTGTTGCTCACAAAGTTGATGGTGGTACGGAAGGTAACGACCTTCTGTTTATCATCATTCACTATTGTGATTCAATACTCATTCATTCGCCAAATTTTATGGTTGTTCTTACCCCATTCCGCTTCCAGCATGGTCTCCAGCGCAACGTCAATGCTTGTTTTTTGAGTATTGTTGCCTTTGTTTGTTGTGTTGTGAGTGTCCAACAACTATTGTCGCAGCAGGTTAAACCCGCAACCAAAACACCTACCACAAAAGCTCTTCTTTATAATGCAGCGCCCGCACCCATTTCGGTACCGCCAATAGCACCCAGTGGCGAGGACGTTCTCTCGTTTGTGAATCCGCTTATCGGCACGGGCGGACACGGACACACGTATCCGGGAGCAACGGTTCCGTTTGGCATGGTACAACTTAGTCCCGACAACGGAACAGAAGGATGGGATTGGTGTAGCGGCTATCATTATTCGGATTCAACGATTGTAGGATTTAGCCACCTGCATCTGAGCGGCACAGGGATTGGTGATTTGCTGGATATTTCCCTTATGCCGACGGTGAAATCTATTAACCTCGTTAAACCTCTTAAAGCGCGAAAGCAAGCAGATTGGACGGCGAAATTTTCGCACAACAATGAAACCGCTTCGCCTGCGTACTACCGCGTCAAGTTCACGGAACCCCGCACTCCAAAAGCAACAACCTCTGCAAGCATTATTGCTGAACTCACCGCCAATCAATGGGCTGGTGTACACAAATACACCTTTTCCGGCGTGACGGTAGCGACTATTGTGCTTGATCTTACGTTTGCTATTAACTGGGACAAAACGTCGGATGCCTTGCTGCAAATCCAGAATGACCATCTACTTACGGGTTATCGCTACTCTAAAGGCTGGGCACGGAAGCAATGGACGCACTTTGCGATTGAATTTTCTAAACCGTTTTTTGAGCGCGTTGGAACGGAGGATAGCACGACTCTCCAGCCTGATTTTGCAGCCCTGACTGGTGCTCAGACGAAGGCGATGTTTCGCTTCAAAGTTGCGTCCGGCGAGGCAATCACCGTCAAAGTTGCTCTTTCCTCGTCTAGTGTGGAAGGAGCGCTGCAAGGCTTAAAAACAGTACAGACAAAGTCGTTTGAGCAGGTCAAACAAAGCTCCGAAGCGCTCTGGCGGCAAGAACTCTCGAAAATTCAGATAACAACATTGAATAAAGACGATAAAACAAATTTCTATACCGCGCTCTATCACTCGTTTTTGGCTCCGGTAACGCACTCGGACTTGAACGGCGAATACAAAGCGCCGAACAACGAGGTTGCCGTTGCAAAATCATTTCACCGCTACGATACGTTTTCGCTTTGGGATACGTTTCGCGCTGTACATCCCCTGTTCACGATTCTACAACCCGCCCGTGTGCCGGATATGATTCAATCGCTGTTGGCTCATTATCAAGAGTTAGGTATGCTTCCCGTGTGGTCGTTTGTAGGCAATGAAACAAAAACGATGACGGGTTACCACGCTGTGCCGGTGATTGTGGATGCCTATTTAAAAGGCTTTCGTGGATTTAACGCGGACACCGCATATGCCGCTATGAAAGCTGCCGCTATGCAAGATACACTGCCCGTGAATCTATATCGTGAGTATGGCTTTGTGCCGCATGACAAGGATGGATTCTCCGTCACAAAAACCCTCGAATACGCCTACGATGACTGGTGCATAGCGCAAATGGCGCAGGCACTTGGCAAAAAAAGCGATTACACAGAGTTTATGAAGCGTTCGCAGAATTACCGTCATGTTTTTGACCGCATGATAAAATTCGTTCGCGCCCGCATGTCCGATAGTTCATGGAAAGAGCCGTTCAACCCAAAACTTACTGAAGCAAAGACGGAATTTGAGTTTACCGAAGGCAATGCGTGGCAATATTCGTGGTTTGCACCCCACGATATGGAGGGTCTGATGAAGGTTCATGGTGGTTTGGAGCGCTTTGTTCGTAAGTTGGACAGCCTTTTTAACGAATCGAGCGACCTCGGTGGCGGCAAATTCATTCCGCCAGACGTGTCAGGGCTTATCGGGCAGTACGCGCATGGCAACGAGCCGTGCCATCACATTGCTTATCTTTATGCCGCAGCCGGAGCGCCACACAAAACACAAGAACGTGTGCGCCAAATTATCCGCACCTTCTACAAAGCACGTCCTGATGGGCTTTGTGGTAACGACGATTGTGGGCAGATGT
The DNA here is from genome assembly GCA_025358765.1 of Candidatus Kapaibacterium sp. GTDB lineage: Bacteria > Bacteroidota > Ignavibacteria > Kapaibacteriales > UBA4661 > JANYIG01. Next base: position 15,788 of record JANYIG010000323.1, on the reverse strand, counting down.
CCGCGTGGTTAATTTTCTCCATGCTTGGTTTTTATCCGTTGAACCCCGCAGGTGGCGTGTATGCTATCGGTACGCCACTTGTAAAAAGTGCCGTTCTGAGCGTTGGCAAAGGAAAAATATTCAAAATTAGCGCTCCCAACCTCTCCGAAAAGAATCTTTATATCAAATCTGCTATGCTCAACGGAAAACCTCTTGCAGAGCCATCTTTGAGCCATAATGCTCTTACAGCAGGCGGCGAACTCGTGTTGGAAATGAGCGATACACCACAAGCGTTGTGGAAGAATTGAAGAAAAGAATTGAAGAGTTAAAGTGGAAGAGTTTTGGAATATTCGGGCGTAGAGGCTGAAGGCGCGAATCCTCTCACTCCGACTTTACTTAAAAGCCCGCAGAATATCTATTCTGCGGGCTTTTGCCTTTTGTAAATCACGCTCTGTCTAACAACCGTCGGTGATAATTAACTTGTCCAAGATGGTAGGCTAAATGCGCTGCCAGATGAACTAAAAAATACTCTGTTGAAGTTTTCGTTTCAAAAACGAGGACAGGATACTCGCCGTTAAGCTGTTCCTCTGTTACAGTATCAAGCGAGGTTTCCACAACAACAATCGTTTCGTCAATTTTTTGCACTAATTCGGTGCGGGGAATATCCTTTAACGAAAATTCAAGGTCTCTGTGGCGGATATAGCCTGTTTTCCCAATCTCTGCTCCAATATAGGTGTTCAGGTTGCCGACTAAGTGCAAACAAAGATTACCCGCCGAATTAGCAATACCTTTATCTATGAGCCATAGAGCTTGTTCGTTCTCATACAATTCAATTTCTGTTTTGAGCTTCGTCAAATCTCTGCGGAAAAGGAGTTTGAGCGTGTTAATAATCATGATTTTTTTTATTGGTTGTAAAATTATGGAGCTTTTATAGCTCAAAGTGTACATCTGTGTTGTAAAGCGGCGTTACATCTTTGGTACACGGAGTGCGTCTGCAGAAGTATCGGAAAAGAGCTTGATTTTGTAGCGGAAACGCCCACTACAAAATCAAAATATGCATTTTCAAAGGGAAGTTCAGTAGCGCTTGCAATGTTATATGTAATGCCTACCGGACTGTCTCTCTCTGCGTCGTTTGCTTTTTTAATAAACGTTTCCGAAATGTCAACGGCTTTTAATTGCGCTCCTTGTTGAGCCAAAAGCCTTGTGTTATGACCTTCACCACAACCAATATCAATGCCTAATAAGCCTTTCACTGTAGGCAAGATCTCAAAAAATGCTGGTGTATTCAGATAATCTCGATAAATGTCAAACCCCGCTCTGGCAAGTGTTGTCCACGCCTCTGCGTTGTCGTTCCAGTATTGTCCTGCTTCTTTGTCGTTCATAATTTTGCTATCCAATTTGTACTATTAACGCAGAAGCGCCAACACCGCTTGTTGGACGGGTAGCGCCACGAGCAGCAGCATTCCCCACATACACAGCCCAATAGTGAGCGGAATCGAAAGGTTGTCATCCATGCGGAGCCGGATAGAGGCTGCTTCCACAACACCACCCGCAATTGCTGCAATACATCCAATCACCAGATATTCCATTGGCGCATTCGTCAAAATACGAATCACCACTACCACGCCGAACGCTGAAATCCAAAATGCGGATGTGCCTTCTAAACTTTTGTCCAAAAAGCGATGTTTACCAAGCTGTCTGCCAACGAGTGCTGAACTGATGTCCGAAACAATCATTACTGCAAATGCTGTGATAGCAATGATTTTGGGAAATATTACCACGCAAAAAAACGCCGACATCAGAACGTATGTGGCTCCACTAAGAATCAATCTTGTTTCATCCAATTCGTGCGCCCGCATCATTTGTGCAAAGTTCTTCGCAATAAAACGTTTTACTCCCGGAATGTAATGTCGTGCAATGTCTAATGCCAGCGCTGGTAGGAATAAACACGCCAAAATCCAGACGGCAGTTCGTTGTTCAATAAAGGCGTAAATGATGGGAATGAGGAGTGATATTAGGTGGATGCTTTTACGAAATATCTCCTGAATGTACGGAATTTCAGGTTTTTTTTGCATTTTTGTGTTTTACGTTAATAATGTGGGTACGACCGTTTGTCGCGCAAACGTTGAGCAATTTACAATTTCTTTCCATTGTTCCCAATACACGACCAACAGAAACGCATGAATGCAATCGCCAATGTTAGCTACGCGAAAATCAATTTAGGCTTAGAAGTGCTGTACAAACGCGGCGACGGGTTTCATGCAATAAACACTGTTTTTGTACGGGTTTCGTTGGCAGATGCGTTTATTATTGGGATGGAACCTATCAAGGAGAATAATAGCAGCGCTGTGACGGTTCATTGTACACCTTCGCTCGGTATTCCACAAGAGGAAAACCTTACGTACAAGGCAGCCAGAGTGCTGCAAGAAGATGCGATTGGTCATTTGTCGTTGGTCAATGGTGCAGATGCCGAAGCAATAAAAAATGATGTGAGAATTGCGTTGCAAAAAAAAATCCCGACGGGTGGCGGGCTGGGCGGCGGTAGTTCCAACGCGGCATCGGTGCTTGCCGCGCTGCCAGCGCTTTGGGATGTTGGCGTGGAAACCGCGCACATACACGCGATTGCCGCACGGCTTGGAAGTGATGTTCCTTTTTTTGTTCAAAACGTACCTTGTGCTATCGGCACTGGACGCGGCGAAGCGTTGACACCGCTTGGGGTGCGGCTTCCGTACTGGATTGTGTTGGTGTGTCCGGAAATTCACGTTTCCACGCCGTGGGCGTACAATGCCCTGCGACGTTCAGGCGACACAAATGTCCGCCGTGCAAGTGATTACGGGACGTTGTTGCCACAAGCGGTAGAAAATGCGGCGTTGTTTCGCCAACATTTTGTCAACGATTTTGAAGAAGCCGTGTTCAAGGAATACCCCATTCTTGGGCGCATAAAATCAACATTATACGAGCAAGGCGCTTTGTTTGCGCTAATGAGTGGGAGCGGCTCGACAGTATTCGGACTATTTGCAGAAAAAGAGGCTGCTTCACGCGCTGCTGCTGCTTGGTCTGCCTACACAATATTTCTTTGTCAGAACGTCTAACTATTCCGTGCGTTCAACGACTGCTATGAATCATGAGTAAAAAAACAATCACGAATCAACACGAAAAAACCTCCAAACGACAGAAACAACGCCACTGGTACGACAATGCCAGATTGCAAGCGATTGTTCTGGCAGCGTTGGCGGCATTGCTCTACGTCCAAACCGTTCCCTACGAGTACGTGCTGGACGATCGCATTTTTATTACGGAGCATCAAGCCGTACAACGCGGGATTGCGGGCATACCGGAATTGCTGACGAAGCATAGTATGTATTCCAGCAGCTTGAACATCAATCAAGGGCGCTACCGTCCGCTTACGTTTATCTCATTTGCTCTTGAACAACAATTCGTCCCAAATAAGCCTGTTGTTGGACACGTCGTTAATATCGCGCTCTATGCGGCTACTGCTGCGCTGTTACTGGTTGTGCTGCGGCGTTTGCTGAAAAACTATCATCCGCTCTTACCTTTGGCGGCGGCACTGCTTTTTGTGGTACATCCGATTCACACCGAAGTTGTTGCCAATATCAAAAGTCGTGATTTATTATTATCGCTCTTGTTCTCACTATTAGCTCTGCGATCGCTATTGCGGTATCATCAACCAGAAGCGGAGCAAAAAACAGGCGTTGGCGATCTCGTCAAAGGTGCTGTATTCACAGCATTGGCACTGCTTTCGCAAGAAGGCGCGGTGACGTTTTTGGCGGTATTGCCGTTAAGCGTATATTTTTTCACGAGTGCTTCGCTCAAGAAGAATATCCTTTCGTGTTTGCCCTTCGTGGCAGCCGCAATGCTGGTATTGGGCATTCGTGCCGTTGTTGTGGGGCAAACGGATGATTCGTGGATGAAGCTCATCGTGAATTATCTGTATGTGAATGCCTCTCCGATGGACGCTCTCGCCACAAAAACTGCCATTATGGGGCGCTACTTGTTGATGTTGGTCTTTCCGATAACAATGGCGCATGATTACGGCTACAAACAACTTGAGATTGTGTCGTGGGCAAACTGGCAAGCAATCGCCTCGCTTGCGGCACATGCCGTGCTTATTGGTATTGCGCTTTGGAAACTGCGCGAGAAGCACATTATTTCATACTGTATTTTGTTCTATCTTGCGACGATGGCGGTTGCGTCGAACTTTTTTCTCTTCTATGGTATGGCGATGTCCGACAGAATGCTCTACACGCCTTCTGTTGCGGGCATGATTGCGTTTGTATGGATAGCATTCAAAGCACTCGGATTTATTCCAAACGCTAGTACGAACACACCAGAACAGAAGCGTCGTTCATTCTCGACGGTGCCGCCTGCGTTGTATGCGGTGCTGGGCATAGTGGTTGTGCTGTATGCGGGCAGAACGATTGCTCGCAATCCCGCATGGCAAAGCGATTTTACGCTCAACAAAGCAGGTGCTGAGTCTGGCGCAGAACGTTCGCTCGGCATAAAAACGGAATATGCACGGATGTGTTTGGCAGTAGCGGCGCAAGACCCGAACCCCGCTGCAAGCCCTTACCTTGCGACGGCATACCGCGAGTTACATGAATGTCTTGCGCTTGACCCGAATGGGATGTCAACCACACATATAATTCTGGGACAATATTTTTCAACGGTAAAGATTCGCTACGATTCGGCAATATATTACTACCAACGCGCAGCCGAACTTGACCCTACGTTTTTGCCTATACGATTTAATTTAGCGCTTGTCCGCGCCGATTCTGCCCTGCGAACACAACATTATGACCGTGCTCAGATGGTTTTGCAAGAGGCATTGAGCTATAATATCCGACTTGATATTATCAACGTCAAACTCGGCGTGACGTTTTACATGAAGGCAGAATATCCCAAAGCCGTCGAGTATTTTAAGCTCGCCCAGCGCATCAATCCTGAGTCCATTGATGCTCAAAAAGGGCTGGAATATTGCGCTCAAAAGATGAAAGTGAGCGAAAAATAGTGAATGGAGAATGACTAATGACTAATGACCAATGACCAATGACTAATGACCAATGATGAACGACGAACATAACGAAGACGACGACTTTCATTTCACATTTTATCGAGGTTTGTCAAGTACCACCCGCGCTAAAGCAGGGTGGCTTGTCCCTGAACGTGACGAGTGGCGTATCGCCCTGTTCGAGACCATAGGCGGCTTGACGGCTGCCCACATTTTTAGATTTATTGCGGCATTCACATCCGCTGCCATCGTATGCTGACAAGAGACACACATAAACGCTGCTTGAGTTCGGCGATTTGCCTTCTCGCAATGCCCACACGCACTACACGTGCGGCTGGAATTGCGCGGGTCAAGCAGGATTACTGGCACTCCGACGCATTGCGCTTTGTATTCGATACACTGACGCAAGTGTCCAAATGCCCAATTGCTGTGTCGTCCTCGTTGCGATTTCCGAACCGTAACCTGCTCACGAATGCCCGTCAATTCTTCAAGGGCTATCGCTCGCTTTGTGCCTTTGGCTTTCGCAACCAGCGTTTTTGCTATTCGGTGATTCGTGTTTTTCTGAAATCGGCGTTGTTTGCCGGAAAGTTTTTTGAGACGGCGTTTTGCAGACTTCGTTCCAACGCTTTGCAATGTCGCCCGTCGTCCGGCATACCACTGACGGGTTTGCTCAATTTCAGCGCCAGAAAAGACTTCGCCGTCGGAATCGGTCGCAATGTTTACAATACCCAAATCTACGCCAAGAGCGCTTTTATGCTGAATCGGTGGCGCATCTGGCACATCGCACGTAGCGTACAGATAGGCTACGCCATTACGAAGAATAAGGTCGCTCTCACCTTTTTGAGCGCACAGCAAATCGGTGTGATGTTCACCACAACAGGTGAACGAAATCGTCAAGCGCTTACCATGGTTGCCATGACAAAGCATCCATATCGAAACCGTCTGCTCGTGGAAATTCCACGACAGGATACGGTCGTCGTAAGCGATAGCGCCAAGTGGTTGAAACGTACGTTGCGTCTTTTTGTCGAGTTTGTAGGCATCAGCAACTTTGCCAAAACAGCGTACAACCATTTGTGCCGACAAGCCAAAATTTTCGCGGATTTTCCGGTACAGAACTTTGTGAAGTTTGAACGGCGCAAATACTTTCGTATTCCATGCTTCGGCGGAAATCAAATCACAAGCAGCATTGGCTCGACGCATGGTTTCGATGAGCGCTTTAAGCTGTTCTGGTGTAGCATTGAGGCGTATTTGAGCGGTAAGTTTCATGCAGCAAATATACTATTTTCCCTGACATTCTTCGGTATGGTGTACGGAAGTATCCATATCGCAACATAACAAACATTCTACAAACAACAACCGGAAGAAAGCGAAAAGCCGCATCTTTGCTCCCAAAACCTTGCAAAACCGCGCCTATTTCGCTGCTCTTTCCTCCGCCCGCTAAAAGACGGGTGGTTTCCAGAGTAAATGACTATGAATATTCTCCTTACTGCTGCCGAAGTATTCCCTTTTGCCAAAACAGGCGGATTGGGCGATGTATGTGGTTCGCTGCCAAAAGAATGGGAAAAATTAGGGCATAATGTTATCGTCGTGATGCCGAAATATGCGAATATTGACACCGCAAAATTCAACATCCAGCCGACCGATATTGTTGTTCCGGTTCCGATGGATTATTGGACGGAGTACACTCGGCTTTGGCGTGGAACGTTGCCCGGCTCCAATGTGCCAGTATTTTTCCTCGAAAACGCGGAGTACTATGGTCGTTTGGGTATTTATGGTGATCCCGAAGGTTTTTGGGATAACGACCGACGTTTTATTTTCCTGTGCCGCGCGGTCTTCGAAGTGGCGAGCGTGCTTGATTTTACGCCAGATGTGGTGATGGCGAACGATTGGCACACGGCGTTTACGATGCCGATGCTCCGTATTCGGTATCGTTTTACGGAGCGGTTTGCACGGACGGCAGGCGTGTTTGCGATTCACAATATGGCGTTTCAAGGGCATATGGATCCCCGCCGTGCCTTGCCAATGGCGGGTTTTACGATGAGTGAGTTCTATAAAGGTTCGTGGTTTGAGTCCTACGGCGTGGTGAACTCAATGCAAGTTGCGCTCTGGTTTGCCGATAAAATCGTGACGGTCAGCCCGCGCTACGCCTCAGAAATTCGCTATACCAGCGCTGGATACGGTTTGCAGAGCATTGTTGACGCTCGCGGCAGTGATTTTCTTGGCATTTTGAACGGGATTGATGAAAACGAGTGGAATCCCGAAACCGATCCGCGTATTTACGGCAATTACTCACGTGAAAATCTTGATGGCAAGATGTTCAACAAGTACGCATTTTTGAAGTCGTTCGGCGTGACGGACGAGGAAATGCAAGAGGATATGCCGATTATTGGTATGGTAACGCGCTTGACCGACCAAAAGGGTATTCCGCTTGTAGAACAAGCATTGGAGCGTATTTTGAGTAATTATCCTGTTCGGTTCACAATTTTGGGAAGCGGTGGCGAACGGTATGAAAAATTCTTCCGCTATATTGGCGCAAAATACGGACACCGTGCGCTTGTGACCATTGGCTACAACGACGACCTTGCACACAAAATTGAGGCGGCATCGGACATTTTCTTGATGCCGTCGCTTTTTGAGCCATGCGGATTGAACCAGATGTACAGCCTCAAATACGGTACGGTTCCTGTCGTGCGGGCTGTTGGTGGTTTGGCGGATACCGTGCGCGAGTATAACTATTCCACGGGCGAAGGCAATGGTTTTGTGTTCTACGATTACGACACTACCGATATGGGTTGGGCATTGCACCGTGCGATTTCTGGCTATTTCGACAAACCGAATTGGATTCGCATTGCCAAAAACGGTATGGCAGAGAATAACTCCGCTGTGCAGTCCGCAGAGCGTTATCTTGAGGTTTTCCGATGGGCGAAAGAGAAGATTCGATATTGATATTTTCTTTCCCCGTTGTTCCTTGAACCACAAGCGGTAGTCTTGTTTTGAGAGCGTTGAGAAATGCCCCAAGTAAGGCTGCCGCTTATGATTTGATTCCCATTCATTATTTCTCCTAATCACCATGCGTCCTGCTATTTCTATTCTTGTGTTGTTGATAGGCAGTTGTACCGTGCTCTGTGCGGCTCAATCTGCTCAAGTTCCGCAACCCGCATCATTCCTGAATGAGCGCTCCAGCACACCACTACCACCAGATTCTGCGGTTGTGACCGGTACGCTTGAAAACGGGCTTCGTTACTACATTCGCGCCAACAAAAAGCCCGAAAAACGAGCGGAGTTACGCCTTGTCGTTAATTCTGGTTCAACGTTTGAGCAGAACGACCAGCGTGGGCTGGCGCATTTTCTGGAGCATTTGGCGTTTAACGGTTCCCAAAATTTTCCCAAACAAGAAGTCGTCAAATTCCTTGAAAGCGTTGGTATGACATTCGGCGCTCACACGAATGCGTACACAAGTTTTGATGAAACCGTGTATCAGATGCAGATTCCCACAGACAGCCTTTCGGTTATCGAAAAAGGCATTCGCATTCTTGAAGATTGGGCGCACAACCTGAGTTTGGAGCCGGCAGCGATTGACAAAGAACGTTCTATCATCATCGAAGAGTGGCGATTGCGCGACCAAGGCGTGAGCGGGCGGCTGATGAACCGCTTTTTTCCTATCTTCTTCGACGGTTCGGTTTATGCCGAGCGAATGCCGATTGGCGTAAAGGCGGTCTTGGACACGTTTAAGCACGAGCGTTTGCGCCAATTCTACCGTGACTGGTATCGCCCGGAGCGCATGGCGGTTGTTGTGGTTGGGGATTGTGATGTTCCGACGGTTGAACGCCTGATTCGCCAGTATTTATCGCAGATTCCAAAAAGCGTAAATGCGCCGCCAGTGCCGCCTTTGCGCCTATTTCCAACGCCAAACCGCGAACCTGTCTTCGTGAATTTTCTGGATAAAGAAAACAGCTATCCGTTTGTGCAAGTAACATGGAAGCATCCGCCACAGCGCTTGCTCACAGCGCAGGACTATCGCCGAACAATGCTTACGTCCATACTCTATTCCATGCTCAACAGCCGATTGTACGAGATTGTCGCCAAAAATGCAAAACCGCCGTTTAGCGATGCGAGTGTGAGCCAATCGTCATATACGCGAAACATTCTTGCGCCATATTTATTTGTGGGAACGAAAGATGATGGATTGCTTGCGGGGTTGGAAGCCGCCTATACGGAGGTTTGCCGCGTGAAACAGCATGGATTCACGCAAGCGGAGTTCGACCGCATCAAAGCTGGAACGCTCAAAGGCATAGAACAAGCCTACGCCGAGCGAACAAAAACACAATCGGCGGGTTACGTGGGAAACTACGTCGCGCATTTTCTGGGGCAAGAATCCATGCACAGTGCCGAGACGGATTACGCACTCCGCAAAGAGCTTCTTGCTTCGCTCCGTTTGGAGGATTTTGTTGGGGTCGCAACGGAAGTATTCACCGATAGCAATCAAGTCGTGGTTGTCGCGCTGCCACAAAAAAATAATATTCCCGTTCCGAGCCGCGAAGAGCTTCTTCGTGTGCTTGCCGCCGTGCAATCAAGCCGTTTGGAGCCGTACCGCGAGACGGTGCTTGATGGAAGCCTGCTTCCAAGCCTGCCTGCGCCCGCACGGATTCTCCGCGAACACACCAACGCACGGCTTGGCACAACAGAATGGCAGCTTTCCAATGGCGCACGGGTCGTGCTGAAACCGACCGATTTCCAAAACGACCAAGTGTTGATGCAATCCTTCGCAAGCGGCGGGTACTCACTTGCGAGCAAGGATGAATGGTTCGATGCTGCCAACAGCGCCGGAATGGAATCCCCTACAGTGAGCGGTATTGGGGCGTTCACGGGCGTGGATGTGCAAAAAAAATTGAGCGGGAAATCCGTTTCGGTCTCGCCGTATATGGGAGAATTGTTCCATGGTATCAATGGAAACTGCTCTGTGGCTGACATCGAGACAATGTTGCAACTTACTTATGCCGCCCACACGCAGCCGCGCCGCGACACAACGCTCTTTCGTTCCGTGCAAACGCGCAATATTGATGGGCTTGCCAACCGCAGTGTTGACCCGCAGGCGGCTTTTAGCGACACCATCAACACAACGCTTTCCAATTATCACTACACCTCCAAACCACCAAGCAAAGAGCTTTTCGAGCGTTGGGATCACTTAGGGCGCGGATTTGAGTATTATCGGAAGCATTTTGGAAATGCTCGCGGCGCAACGTTCGTGCTGGTGGGTTCGTTCAAACCCGACAGCATCAAATCGTTTGTGGAGCGTTATATTGGCGGGTTACCATCGAAATTATTGCCGGAGAAATGGCGCGATATGGGCGTTACGCGACCGCGTGGCGTGATAACGAAAGAGGTTCGTAAAGGGGTGGACAGTAAAAGCACTGTCTATCTTTCGTTTTCCGGCGCGTTCGAGTGGAATTACCGCAACGTACTTATCCTTTCGGTGTTGAGCGATGTGGCAGATACAAAACTCCGCGAATTGCTCCGCAACGATGCAGGTGGCGTGTATGCAAGCAGCGTCGGTGCTTCGGACTCTTACGCACCTAAACAAGAGTATAATATTTCCATCAGCTTCCCGTGTGCACCGGAACGTGTGGGTGAGCTAACGAAAACTACAATGCTGCTTGTGGATAGCCTTCGTGCTGGAATGTTTGGCGATCAATTTCTTCGGGATGCCAAAGAAAAATTGCTCAAAGCCCGCGAAACTGGCATAAAGACAAACGATTTTTGGCTTGAACGGCTTTCGTTTTGGTTGCAAAAAGGCGAATCGCCGGAGACGGTGTTGCAATTCAAAAACATCGTGAACGCCGTTACCGCAGACGACATCAAGCATATGGCGCACCATTGTTTTGATACTAAAAACTACGTAAAAGTTGTTCTCTACCCCGAAAGCAAGAAGGAATGACGCTTCTACGCCAAATAGCCTGCCGTTTTTTTTTGTTCGTTGTTGGTGTGCGGCGGGCAGTGATTATTTTTATACTCAAATCTGCGGTATTCTTCGTGGTATGGTTCATCGCGCAGTCGGCATCTGCCCAGAATGCTATCCCGCTATTAGAGTTTGAACGGCTTTCGATTGAGCAAGGTTTGTCGCAAAGCAGCGTATTGTGCATGGCGCAAGACAAAACAGGGTTTCTCTGGTTCGGTACGCAAGATGGGCTGAATCGTTTTGACGGCTACACGTTTAAGCCATTGCGGAATCAACCGAACGATTCCAATTCGCTCTCCGATGCGTGGATAACAGCGCTTTTGTGCGACCACAACGGTAATATTTGGGTGGGAACGCGCAAAGGTTTGAATAAGATTGATGCCGCCACGGGGCGCATCACGCGCTTTTTACACCGTCCGTCCGATAAACACAGCCTTAGTGCCAATCGAGTATTCTCCTTGTTTGAGGATAAAAATGGTCGGCTATGGATAGGCACAGAAAAAGGGCTTCATCTTTACAACGCGCAAACAGGAGCATTCACGGCGTTTAATGCCGATTCCTCGAAGTCGGAAGCATTCAGTGATAATCGTATATATCGCATTGCCGACGATGCAGACGGGATGATTTGGGTTGCCACCGAGAATGGATTAAATCGTTTTGACCCTATTGTCGGAAGATGTACGGGGCGATTTTTTCCCTCGCACGACCCGCTGCGACCACGACCAAACAGCATTCAATCCATTGCGTTTGACCGCTTCACCAATGAGCGGCTGTACGTAGCGACACTACAGGGTTTGTTTGCCTTCAACACCCGAACACAAACCTTTACAGCTGTGGACGACAATGCCGATGATAAAAATAGCATTGGTGAAACACTTGTTTGGGCGATACTGCCGGAGGTGGACGGTACAACGTGGATTGGCGCGGATAACGGCTTGTTTTTACTCAACCGCCGTGGCGAGCGCATTGCCGCGTACCACAATGAACCAATGAATGCACATACTCTCCAGTCTTCCACCGTAAAATCTCTCTTCCGTGACCGCTCTGCAACGTTGTGGGTGGGAACACTCAACGGCGGTATTAGCACCACGAACATCTACAGGAAAAAGTTTTTTGCGTATCGCAGTAGCCTTCCCGGACTCCAAAGCCTGAATAACAGCCAAGTTTATACATTCTACGAGGACGCTGACGGTGCGCTTTGGATAGGAGGGACAAACGACGGTATTGCACGTTTTGACCGCAATCGCCAATTGTTTACCACATTCAAGAGCAACCCCGATGACGCTACCACACTGAGTAGTAACCTTGTACGTTGCATTGGCACAGACGTGCAGGGCAGCATGTGGTTCGGTACACGGAACGGCGGCGTAAACCGTTTCGACCGCAAAACGGGCAAATTCAAACGCTTCGTCCACAAGCCCGATGATTCCACGAGTTTAGCGAACGACCAAGTATGGTGTATTTTCCGTGACCGCTCCGGCACGATGTGGTTTGGCACAGGCAACGGTTTGAGCCGTTTTAATTCGACAACGGAGAGATTTGAGTCGTTTTTGATGCAGCAAGGCGATATGCTTTTTTTTAATTCGGATAATGCGTTTGCCTCTGTCCTTGAAAACCCCGATGGTACTTTGTGGCTGAGTTCGTACAGCAATGGGGTATGGTTGTTCGATCCAACAACGAAGGGCGTTCTGGCAAAATACGCCTACGACCCGCAAGTCCCCACGTCGCTTGCCAGCGACCGTGTGCTGTCACTTTTGAAGGACAGCAAAGGGCGGCTTTGGGCGGCAACGGCGAATGGTTTGAGTTTGTTTAACGACACAACAAAGACGTTTACAAATTATTATGAATCGGACGGGCTGCCGAATGGCTTCATTTACGGCATTCTGGAGGACGCGCACGGCAAACTTTGGATGAGTACGAACAGGGGTTTATCGCGCTTTGATCCCGAAACGAAAGATTTCCGTAACTACGACGCGAACGATGGTTTGCAGAGCAACGAATTTAATCGCGGGGCGTTTTTGCGGCTTCGCTCGGGAGAGCTGGCGTTTGGTGGCATTAGTGGATTTAATATATTTCACCCCGATGCCGTATTGGATAACCCTACCGTTCCGACGGTTGTGTTGACATCGTTCAAGGTGTTTGAAAAATGGAAATCCTTCGACCGACCGCTCCACGATGTGCGTGAAATCTGGCTTCGGCATAATGAAAATTACATCGCCTTCGAGTTTGCCGCGTTGGAGTTTACAAATCCTATCAAAAACCGCTATGCGTACAGATTGGACGGTGTAGATGAAGATTGGGTGGAGTCTGGTACGCGGCGCTACGCCAGCTATACAAACCTCGTACCCGGCGAATACACACTCCGCATCAAAGCGGCAAATAGCGACGGCGTTTGGAATGACAACGGGTTGACGGTTCGTATTATCGTAACGCCACCATTTTGGCGCACGAATACGTTTATTGCTCTGGTTGTATTGCTCATTGGCGCGGGCAGTTATGGCACATATCGGTGGCGCGTTCGCAACATCCGTGACCAAAACAAGCTTTTAGAGCATCTTGTTACCGAGCGCACCGCCGAATTGGAAGAGGAGCGTGCTAAGACCGATCAATTACTCGTCAATATTTTGCCGCCGCTTATCGCTAAACGTTTGATGCAAGGTGAGGCACGAATCGTCGATCGTTTTGAGCATGTATCGGTGTTGTTTGCGGATATTGCAGGTTTCACGCGGATTTCCTCGCAGATGTCGCCGGAGCAACTTGTGGATTTGCTTGACGCAATTTTTTCCGATTTCGATGCCGTTGCCAACAAATACAACCTCGAAAAAATTAAGACCATTGGTGATTGTTACATGCTCGTCGGTGGGCTGCCGGAGCCGTGCGACGAACACGCAGAGCGCATTGCGAATGCTGCTCTTGAAATGTTGCGGATTATTGACAATGTTCAATTGATTATTGACAAGGAACATTTTCCACACCTTGAACATGACAACGATGAATTATCTATCCGTATTGGTTTTCACATCGGCGCAGTGATTGCGGGTGTTATTGGTAAAAATAAATTCTCGTACGACCTTTGGGGCGACACGGTTAATGTTGCAAGCCGCATGGAAGCTCAAGGCGAAGAAGGCAAAATTCATTGCACGGCGGAAGTTTATGAGCGGTTGCGCGACGGCTACACGTTCGAGTCGCGTGGGGCAGTGGACATCAAAGGTAAGGGTCTGATGGAGACGTATTTTTTGACGGGAAAGCGGCATCGCAAGTCACTTTTGAGCGGTACAACCATTCCAAATACTACGAATATTCCGAACAGCACAACCACAATTCCTCACGGTTCTTAACATCCAAAAGGGAATAAGCGCCCGCTACGAAAATGAAGTCCGCGAACAGCGCGTCAAGGTGAACATCCACCAATGACTAACCAACCAATGACGAATGACCAATTCACCTTCGAGGAGCGCGGGGAGATTGAGGTCAAAGGGAAAGGCTTGATGCGGACGTGGTTTCTGACAGGTGGTATCCCTTGAACCCGCCTCAATACGCTTTTGGCACGAAGTCCGCATCCTTGTCGTGGAATCGCATCAAATTGTCCTCGAAGGTAATCACATAGAACCCCGCTTCCAATGCCTCCCGCAGCGCTTCGACATTTGCATCGGCAGCAACGATAATCCCATACAGTTGTAGGTGTGCATACTCGGTGAAAAGACCGCGAAACCGCCCCAGAATCGAAAACATTTGCTTGACCGCCTCTGAGCGGAGGTGACTTTTGATTTCCACGATATAGCCTTCGTTGCGTGTGCCGTTGACCACGCCGAGCGCATCAAGTTCGACGGTTTCGGTGCCAACGCGCTTGCGTCGGTTAGGCATGAAGTCTTCGACACCAAACCGTTTGAAGAGGAGTTTTTCCACTGACGGCAAGGCGAGTCCTTCGGTGAAGGAGCCGAATTTATTGCCCAAGCCTCCAATTTGTTTGCCCAATTCACGGAGCATCCGTTCGGTTTTGCGGCGTTCTTCCTCAGTTTTGCGACGCTCTTCTTCGGTTTTGCGACGCTCTTCGACGATTATCTGTTCGTTTTCACGTTGTGCTTCGCGTAGTTCTTTCGCGTCAACAGCTAACGAAGCAACAAGGTCTTTGAGTTCTTGGTCGGTCATGGTTTTTGGGTGAAATTTTACGGTGATATGAACAAAACTTCTCTCAGCAAAATACGAAATTATTGCCATATTGCGGGTTGCCATACTGAACACGCCTTTGCTCCAACGTTGTTGCCGTTTTTTATGAAATCTACCCGCACGCTTGTTTTTATCGGACACTCAGCCCTACTCTGGCTTATCTTCTTTATCGCTTGCTTCGTGGGTGCCGTGCCGCTTTCCGCACAGCATCAGCCCGTGAACATCCCGCCCCCGCCACAGTCCGCACAAGTGCCGGGACTCGACCCTTCCGTGTCCATTGCCCGCTATACGCAGCGCATCTGGAAAACTGAGCATGGATTGCCGCAAAATTCCGTTTGGACGATTTGCCAGACGCGCAACGGCTATATGTGGATGGGTACGGAAGAAGGTTTGGTGCGCTTCGATGGCGTGCGATTCAGCATGTACAATAAACTCAATACTCCTGCACTCAAGAACAATTGGGTAAGTGAGTTGATAGAGGATAACTGGAGCGATCATCAGAACAACAGTTCTATCTGGTTTGGCACAAATGGTGGATTGCATAGGCTTCAAAACGGTGTATTCACGAGCTATACAACGAATGATGGTTTATCGGGCAACCTTATTGTTTCGTTGCTTCAAGACCGCCGCGACGGTTCGTTGTGGATAGCAACGCGC
>JANYIG010000295.1 GCA_025358765.1 Candidatus Kapaibacterium sp. | reverse complement strand
GTTCAAGTATTTGTTGGAGGGCTACGACAAAGCATGGACGGAGGCGGGTACGCGGCGGGTAGCATATTACACAAACCTTCCGCGTGGTCGGCAGTATCGTTTTCGCGTTATCGCCTGCAACAACGATGGTATCTGGAACGAGACGGGAGCAACCGTGATGTTTTATTTAACGCCTTTTTATTGGGAATCGTGGTGGTTTTACGGGGCATCTGCTGTGGTTATCGTGTCGCTGGGTTTCGGCATCTATCGCATGCGCGTAGGGCAGATACACCGCCGTGCAGAAGCTTTGGAGCGTACTGTAGTAGAGCGTACAACAGAAGTGAGCGAGGCAAACGCGGAAATTTTACGTCAACTTGAAATTCAAGCCGAACAAGCACGGGAAATCGAGATTGCGAACACTGAGCTTGGCGAAAAAAATATTGAGCTTGATACAGCGTTGCACGACCTCAAACAAACGCAGGCACAGCTGGTGCACTCGGAGAAAATGGCTGTCGCAGGACAACTCACTGCTGGTGTGATGCACGAAATCAACAATCCGAATGCCGCTATCAATGCTGCATTGTATGATTTGACGCTTACCCATGCACAAATTGAGGCATTTTTCCTTTCCTTGCTTGACGAACAATCCAAACAATCGCAGCGAGCAAAACAATTTACCGATATGCTCCACGATGCGAACAATACTACACGCATTGCTCTGACTGGTTCAGAGCGCATAAAAGGTATTGTTGCCGGTTTGCAGAATTTCACCAAGCATCAACGGATGGGCGCTACGGATGGCATTGTTGCCCAAGAAATCGCGGGAACGGTAGAAATGTTTCGGTATCAGTTCAAAGACACAAACGTCACGCTCGATGTTCTTGACGATTTAATGCTTCGTGCATATTGGGGGGAAATCAATCAAGTTCTGCTTAATATGCTGGTGAATGCGTCGCAGGCTGATGCAACGGAAATTATCATTGCTGCTCGCGCCGACGCGCAGAATGTCGTCATTCGTGTGAGCGATAATGGACGCGGAATGAGCGAAGAAGTTCGCCAACGCATATTTGAGCCATTTTTTACGACCAAACCTGTGGGTAAAGGAACGGGTTTGGGCATGGCGATAGCGTACAGCATTATCGAAAAGCACGGCGGGATGATAACCGTTGAGAGTGGAGAAGGAAAGGGGACAATGTTCATCATGAAATTGCCATTGGTGATGGTTTTGTAACAACTCTTTGGCACAACCGTCGTATAAGGCAATGTCCTGAGAGGAATTGAAATAATGCAATTACAAAGTGAGAAACAGCACTGCTATGAACCAAAAAATTCAACATTTGCAAGAGCTTTTGACGAAACCACAATCCGACCACGAACGTGTGCAGACATTGTGTGCGTTGGCATATGCTCTTCGCAATAATGATACAAAACGGGCGTTGACAATTCTTGCCGAGGCGCGAGCAATCACACTTCGAGGTGCGGGCAATGCACGGTACCGCGAAGGTTCCGTCGAAACGGATTTTACACAAGGCGTATGCGAAACTTGTGCTGCCAACTTTGACGAAGCGCTCACTTTGCTCTTTAGGGCGTTGCAACATGCTCAGGACGAGGAATTTCGGTTGCTCGAAGCGCGAATATTGCGCTGGATTGGGATTAGTTATGTGCGAATCTCCATGCACACCACTGCGTTGGAATATCTTTCCAAAAGCCGCAGTATTAGTGAAGGACTTGGCGACACATTTCACGAGGCGCAGTGCTGGAACAATATCGGCGATGTCTATTTTGGGTTGCGGGATTTTAAGGCAGCATTAGGCTATTACCGTGAGTCGTTGCGCGGTTTAGAGTCGCATAACGACCCAGAACAACAGGGAATTGTGCTTTATAGCATTGCCAGCGCCTACACGCAGATGAAGGAATACCGTCGTGCGTTGCTGTATCACCAGCAAAGCCTTGCTATTCGCCGCGAATTGAACGATGTGACAGGTATTGGAACTTCAATGGCGGGGATGTCAGACGTGTATGCCGAACAAGGGCAGTTTGATAAAGCATTAGAGATGCTTTTTCAAGTGTCGGATATGGCTTTAGAGGGCGAAAATCGAATGGGGATGGGTTGGTCGAATTGGAGTATTGGTGCGCTGTATCTGCGATGTGGGAAATCTGGAAAAGCTATTGAATACTTACGCCGTGCGCTGGAGATTGTTGGCGAATTACGCCTATCCAACGTGGCGCTCGAAGTGCACAAAAGTTTGTCCGAGTGTTACAAACAAACGGGCGAAATTGAACAGGCATTTTTCCATTTCGAGCAATACCACGCCATGCGCGAGGACATAGCGCTTCAGGACAATAAACAGGCTATCCGCTATTTGCAGCGCGGTTTCGAGATGGACAAAGCGCGACAAGACGCAGAGATTTATCGTTTGCGAAACGTTGAACTTGCACGACTCAATCAGCAAAACGAACAATTGTTGCTGAACGTGCTGCCAAGCGCTATTGCAGCCCGTTTAAAAAATGGTGAAACAACTATTGCCGATAAATTCAACGATGTGACGGTGCTTTTTGCGGACATCGCAGGTTTTACGGCGCTTTCTGCTGCTATCAAACCCGAAGAAATCGTTGCATTGTTGGACAATATTTTTTCGGACTTTGATGCTATAGCAAATACATATGGATTAGAAAAAATTAAGACCATCGGTGATTGCTACATGCTCGTTGGTGGGCTGCCGGAGCCGTCGGGCGACCATGCAGTCCGCGTTGCCCAAGCTGCATTGCAGTTGCAAAAAACTATCAAACGTCTGAGCGAAACGTTAAATATTGGATTGGAAATTCGCATCGGGATTCACACCGGCGCTGTCGTGGCGGGTGTTATCGGCAAACGAAAATTCACCTACGACCTTTGGGGAGACACAGTGAATACCGCAAGCCGCATGGAATCACACAGTGAACCCGGGAAGATACACGTGACAACGGAAGTGTATCAAAGATTGTCATTTGCCAGTGAGGGTCAGTCATTGGTCATTGGTCATTCGTCATTGGTTGGTAGAGCGCCCAATGACCACTTCGTCTTCGAGGAGCGCGGCGAAATTGACGTGAAGGGCAAAGGTTTGATGCGAACGTGGTTTCTCACCGGCGCACTACCTCAAAGCTCCGTGTGAATGGATGTATGATTCCAAAAAAGCAGTATTTTTCGGTTCTCATTGGTTTCCGTTAGAAAAACCAGTTTTTAAGAAGAAAAATTGCGGCTATGAACTATGGTTGTCATGCCAACGGAGGTTGGCATCCATAGTCCGCACTACATCTGGATTTCAGCCGGAGTTTTTCTCAGTGAAGGCTGGGGCTGGTATGACGGGGAAACGAGATGTGATGCTGTATGAAAAAATATTTCCGTAGTTCCCAGCTCTCAATGGGTTGTTGCGGAATATTCTCGCAGAATTGGCGCAACCTGTGTGCCGAGGAGTTCTATGGATTGCATCAGTTTTTCGTGTGGCAGCGAGGCGATATCCATCTGAAAAGAAATCCGCGAAATGCCGCCTAACGCTTTGCTGTGACGAATAATTCTTTCGGCTATTTCTTCGGGATCGCCGACGAGTATTGCTCCGAGCGGGGTCGTCTGCGCGTCGAAGTGTTCTCGTGTAACAGCCGACCATCCGCGTTCCTTGCCGATAGAGGTAAATGATTGTGCATAACCCGGAAAAAAACTATCTGTTGCTTCTTGTCGCGTTTTTGCCACGTAACCCAAAGAGTGTAGTCCAACTTTCAGTTGCTCCGGCGGGTGTCCGGCTTTGATACCTGCTTCTTTGTACAAATCTACGAGCGGTCGAAACCGATGTGTTTCGCCGCCGATAATAGCAATCATCAGCGGCAGCCCAAGACTCCCTGCACGAACAAACGAAGCGGGTGTACCGCCTACGCCTATCCAAATGGGAAGCGGTTGTTGGACTGGTCTTGGATAAACGCCTTGTCCCGTCAGGGCAGGGCGGAATTTGCCTGACCAACGAACGTGTTCATGATTACGAAGCGTGAGCAGCAATTCGAGTTTTTCGGTAAAAAGTTCGTCGTAATCCTGAAGATTGAGACCAAAAAGGGGAAATGCCTCAATAAACGAACCGCGTCCTACCACCATTTCCACCCGTCCTTGTGAAATGATGTCCAATGTTGCAAAATTTTGAAACACTCGTACCGGGTCGGCGGCGCTCAAAACCGTTACGGCACTTGTCAGGCGAATATTTTTCGTTCGCGCTGCCGCTGCAGCGAGAATAACGGTGGGGGCGGAATCCAGAAATTCTTTTCGATGATGCTCGCCAATACCAAACACATCAAGCCCTATCTTGTCGGCAAATTCTATGCGTTCCAAAATCTGACTCATTGCGTCGCTTGCGCTCAACGACGTAGCAGAGCCGTTATCGAGGAATGCCGAGACAAAACTGTCAATTCCAATTTCCATGCGTATGTGTGATAAAGTGAGTGAGTGGCGTGATTCGCCTGCTTCAAGAAATCGAACGACGGCACGGATGATATTTTCTATTCCTCGTCAATCTCCTGCCACGAAGCAGAGCCGTAGGACGTTGCAAACGACGACGTTCTGAACGGTGCGTATTTATCCAAAACCTGAATCACCGCCTTAAAATCCTTCGGATATGGGGCTTCGAGCGTCATTGTTTCGCCTGTGCTTGGATGTGTAAACGTCACACTGTAGGAATGAAGCGTTGTACGAGCGATAAGTGGTTTTTCTTCTTCCCACTTGCCAAGGTTAAATTTGCGTTTTATAGTCGAAACGCGGAATTCCGTCGCCGTGCCATAATCGGGGTCAACCAAGAGTGGATGCCCGATAGCAGCACAATGAACACGAATTTGATGCTGCCGTCCTGTCACAAGTTCGCATTCCACCAGCGTTGCCAAGCGGAAACGCTTCAGCACCCGCACAATCGTCAGTGCCTCTTTTCCGCGCACCGACGGAGCCATCAACCCCTTCCGCACGGGGTCGGGCATAAGCGGGATGTCAACGTTCATCGCATCGTTTGTGAGAAGCTCCGGCTCAATTCCACCCTGCATAATACCGTGATAGATTTTCCGTACCGAACGCTTCTCGAACTGCTCACTGAGTGCTTTGTGGGCATCGGCGTGTTTAGCGAAAATCATAATGCCGCTTGTTTCTTCGTCCAAACGATGCACCACAAAAATCTCGCCGTACTGCTCTTTGAGCATTGTCCGAAGGTTCGGCAGATTTGTCTCGAACCGATCGGGCAGCGAAAGTAACCCCGACGGCTTGTTCAGCACGACGATGTGGTCGTCTTCAAAGAGAATATCTACTTTGGGTGGTTGATGTTTTATGGGGTTCTTCATCATGTACTTTCATAATTCGTTATTCAATGTATTCGCAAGAATTGGTTTCTTTCATCTGCTCCAATACGCAGGAAGTCCAGATTTCGTGACCCCTGAAGTATCAATCGAAACAGCAGAATACTCCATCCTCAACTTTTCATTCTCAGTTCTTCACTCTCAGTTCTTTTTTGCCGGATATTGTGGCACAACGCCTAAATTCTGGAAGATGAACGAATACACGTCCGCCGTTTCCTCAAGTGCTTTTTTTGTATTGCTCGCGCCATGCCCCGACTTCGTTGCAACACGGATGAGTACTGGATTGTCGCCTTTATGCTTTTCTTGCAACGTTGCTGCAAATTTGAACGAATGTGCCGGAACAACACGGTCATCGTGGTCGGCAGTGGTGACCATTGTTGCGGGGTAATTCACGCCTTCCTTCAAGTTTTGAAGCGGCGAATAGCCAAGCAAGTATTTAAATTCTTCGGGATTATCGCTCGAACCGTAGTCAGCAACCCAGTTCCAGCCTATCGTAAATTTCTGAAACCGCAACATGTCCATCACGCCAACCGCCGGAAGAGCTACCTTGAATAACTCCGGTCGCTGCGTCATGGCTGCACCCACAAGCAATCCACCGTTCGAGCCGCCTTGAATGGCGAGCTTTTGCGGCGAGGTGTATTTTTCTTTAATAAGCCATTCGGCAGCACCGATAAAATCATCAAATACGTTTTGTTTTTTGAGTTTCATGCCTGCCTCATGCCACTTCTCGCCGTATTCGCCGCCACCGCGCAAGTTTGCTTGCACGTACACGCCGCCTTGCTCCAAAAACGCAATCCGAAGCGGGCTGAACGCCGGAAACAGACTGATATTGAAGCCACCATAGCCGTACAGCAGCGTTGGGTTCTTGCCGTCGAGCTTCAAACCTTTTTTGTGCGTGATAAACATCGGGATTTTTGTGCCGTCTTTGCTTGGATAAAAAACCTGTTTTGTCTCGTATTCATCAGGTTTGAAGGCGACTTCCGTTTTGCGAAATACCGTTGATTTTTTTGTTTTGATGTCGTATTCAAAAATCGTCGGCGGGTACGTAAACGAAGTCAGCGTGTAGAACACCGTTTTATCGTTGATTTCGCCCCCAAAGCCGCTCACTGTACCGATGGTGGGGAATTTTACCTCGTTTTCGAGCTTACCCGTCAAATCATAGACATACACACGATGTGTCACGTCCTTCGAGTAATTCGCAAAGAGTTTGCCGCCAGCAGTACCAGCAAAATTCAACGTTTGTGGTTTTTCGGGCAAAACGCTCTTCCAATTTTTTTCGTCGGGATTATTTGGGTCAATCGAAACCACGCGCCAGTTTGGAGCTTTGTAGTTCGTTTGCACCAGCAACGTATCACCAACATTATCCAACACGGTAAAATCATCATCAAATCCCGTCACTACTGGTTTGAACGATTTTTCGCCTTTGCTCAAATCTCGCACATAAAACGCATTGCCGTCTTTGCCTTTGCCTCGGTCGGAAATGGAAAGAATCAAAAAACGTTCGTCGTCGGTCACCGAAGCAATATGAAAGCGCTGTTTGTTCTCTTTGTCCTCGAACACGAGTTCGTCGGCGCTTTGGTCGGTGCCAATTTTGTGATAAAACACTTGATGGTTTTCATTTTTGGCGGAAAGTTGTTTTGTGGTGTCATCCGGCGCAGGGTAACGGCTATAAAAAAATCCGTCTTTGTACCACGACAAGCCCGACACTTTCACCCAACGCACGCGGTCGGTGAGTTTTTTTTTGGTGGCAAGCTCCATCACATAATATTCCTGCCAATCCGAACCGCCAGACGAAAGCCCATATGCCCAATATTTTGTATCGTTCGACACGGAATTTGCTCCAAGCTTGACGGTTCCATCTTTCGAGAGTGCGTTTGGGTCGAACAGCACTTCCGGCGTACCTTTCATGCCTTTTTGGACGTAGAGCACGGACTGATTCTGCAAGCCGTCGTTTTTGAAAAAGAACACGTATTCGCCTTTGCGCGACGGCGCGGAGTATTTGGGATAATTGTAAATCTTTTCCAAGCGCTCTTGAATCTGTTTGCGGTATGGGATTTGGTTTAGATAGCCAAACGTAACCTTGTTTTGCTCTTCTACCCACGAAGCCGTTGCTTTGGAGGTGTCGTCCTCCAACCAGCGGTACGGGTCGGCGACTTTTGTGCCGTGATAATCGTCAAGGTGGTCTGTTTTTTGTGTTTTGGGATAGGGAAGCGGTTTGATGGACTGCATATGTTGTGCAACAGATGAAACAACACAAGAATAGAACGTCGCAGAGATAAGAATCAGCGCGGCGAGTGGAGCATACAAACGTTTCATAGCAGAAAATAATTGTTGGGAACGAACAATAAATTATCAAAACTATGCAATGTAGCTTTTAATGTGAATGTAGAGGAAATAATTGTTCGGAAATTTTTATGAATCAAGGTTTTGTGCGGCTTACGGTTTCAATAATTCTGCGAATACTTCCATAAAAATGCCCGAACTATTGATTTTTCATAGTTCGGGCATTGAGGTGATGGAATGTGAAATTTATTCCGCAATCGCCTTGTAAAGCGCAAAGCCTACCCTATTTGGGTATGAGCGACAGCGCTTTTTCTAACAATTCGTCTTTGCCCTCGGTTATTCCTTTGACGGTACGTGTGGCTGGTACGGTGGGTTTGATGCCCACAAGATGATGCTGCGAGCTGTCGTTCTTCAACACTTTCATACCTGTCCAACTCATGCTAAATCCACCCGGAAGCGCTGTCGGATTCACATTGCCATTTGCGCCAGCCGTTGTGCTACCAACTATTTCGCCAAGTTTGTAGTGTTCAATAATACCCATCACGCTTTCCGCATAACTAATCGCCCTGCCGTTGGTTAAAAAAACGACTTTGCCCGCAATGCGTGGCTTCATGGGAAACAATGTCCAGCGCCCGCTTGTGTCGTAACCCACCAGGCGCTCGCGGTCAGGGTAGATCGCTTGCGGTTTGTTCCACCGCGCAGATTGAATGGGCTGGTCTATCAAATGGCAAATCACATTGTGATTGCTGTTTGGATAGCCGCGCAAATCAAACACAACACCTTTTGCTTGGGCAATCTCGTTGATATTTTTGCTTATCTCTGCCATCGGCGCTTTGTCAAGATTGACGTACCAGACACCAGAGGGCAGTTTTTGAATGGCGGGGCGTTCAAATTCAGACGGTAATTGTTGTTGCAAAAATTCACGTTTTAGCGCAACCGTTACTGTTTCTGCTCCACGCTTTATCACAAGATTTGCCATGCTGCCTACCTCGCCTTGCAAGAGAACGGACAACGCACGATACCGCTTCCACTGCGGCGTTCCAGAAATATATTGCTCGTCATCTGTGAGCTTTTGCCCAACCGCCACACCATCCACACGCTCAACAATATCGCCACGCCGTACAGTGGTGTCTTTGGAAACCGTCACAACAACATTGCCTTCTGCCTCGTCAAGCCCTGTCATTAACGAGCCTTGCAGCGCCATACCGCCGGCAAGCAAACGTTTTTCGGAAAATTGAGGCAATGGGTAAAAATTTCCATGACCATCCTTCAG